>CAZPGC010000038.1:0-10808 GCA_964585875.1 uncultured Prolixibacteraceae bacterium
AATATTCCGAAAAGGTTGGGCAAGGTCATAAACGCAATTGCTATGCCTGAGAATGTCCACACAATGGTAGTGTCGGTGAAGGAGGCAATGAAGAAACCTATGACGTAGATTATCCTATACCAAATGACGTATTTTACTCCGAATAAGTAAGTTACGGCTCTGCCTCCGTAATACGACCACGCTATTGCCGTGGAGAAGGCGAAGAGCAAAAGGCCGATGGTTATGATGTATTCGCCGTAGGAGCCGAAGTAGCTGCGTTTGAAGGCTTCGATGGTTAGCGGAGCACTCGATAGCAGACTTTTTCCGTTGATTTCAAATCTGTTATCGGTAATGTCGCCGTGGGAAACAGGAATGCTTCCCGAGTAGGGCTTGCCGTTAAGCTTCACGGTAATATCTTCGGCGATTGAGCGGTTGTGTATGATTGTGGGAGGGGCGACGAGTCTTCCGCCTTCCACTTTTAGTTCGCCGTCGAAGGTTTTCAATTGCTTTTTGCCTACGGCGTAAAGATGAAGGTCTTTAGCATCGGCTTTGTTGGCCGAGTCGTAAACCCTGTCGAGCACTTTGATGCTAGCGTATTGGAATTGTGTTTCGTGTTTTTCGTTCCAAACCCCTGATGAAACAAGGGCGAGTCCTGTGAGTGTGCAAATCACAATGGTGTCGATGAAAGGCTCAAGTATGGCCACCATACCTTCGGAAATGGGCTCGTGAGCCTTGGCGGCGGCGTGGGCTATGGGTGCAGAGCCTTGCCCAGCTTCGTTGGAAAACAATCCTCTGTTAACTCCGCGGTTGAAGGCAAAGGCAAAGGACGCTCCGAGGAATCCGCCTGTGGCAGCGGTGCCGCTGATAATCCCGCCGAATATTTGTTCCAATGAGGGGATGAAGTTTTGGTAATTATACAAAATCACCGCCAGCACACCCACAAAATATATCAGCGCCATTCCGGGCACCAATTTGTCGGTTACTTTCACAATGCGTTTTATGCCTCCTATGATGACAACTCCAAGAATTATGGCAAGCACGAGTCCCGTTATCCATTGACTTATGCCAAAGGTACTGAAAACCGAATTGCTGATGGAATTTACCTGCGGCATGTTGCCCGTGCCGAAAGAAGAGATGATGGTGGCAAAGGCGAATATCGCTGCTAACCACTTCATATTCAGCTTGTTTTTCATATAATACATGGGGCCGCCCGCTATAGAGCCGTCGGCTGCCACTTCACGGTATTTGTGCGATAAACTTACTTCCACAAATTTTGTGGTCATGCCGAGAAAAGCCGTCACAATCATCCAAAAAAGGGCAGAGGGGCCGCCAAGATGTATCGCCAAGGCTACGCCGGCTATGTTTCCCGTGCCTACAGTTCCCGAAAGGGCGGTGGCAAGTGCTTGGAAATGAGAGGCATCACCTTTGTCGCTTTCCTTGTCGTATTTGCCGCTGACAATGCGTAAGGCATGCTTGAAATATCTGATTTGCGGAAATTTCAAATACAGGGTGAAAAACAAACCTGTTCCGAGAAGTAGAAAAACAAACCATGGCGAACCGCCGATATATGAGTCGAAATTAACTAAAAAGTCGTTGATTTTCTGCATGTTAAATTGTTTGTTCTTTGAATTTCAATTTGAAGAATTTTCAGAGTGACAAAGGTAAGAGAATTTCGGGAATTGTTGGTTTTAGCTCATTATTACCATTAATGGTCACAAAAGGTTCAAGCTAGGCCAAATTCATCTTCAAGGGCCTTCTCTATGTCTATAACACTCTCGGAATCAACGGCATAATAAGTAATTCTAAAGGTGACGCTCTCTTTGTCTTCGGCTATTCTTATCAATTCTATGTCGTGATTCAAATCAAGACCGGGCTGTGCAATGAGAAAGCTCGTCAATCTTTCTTTTATGCTTGACCGATCGCCGCTTTTCTTAATCCGGTGTTCGGTGGTTTTGCTGTAAACCAATTCGTTTTCAACCACTTGCTCTATGTTTTTGCCTGCAAGTTTTGTGTACGGAATATGAATAATGTCTCCGTTTTCCATTCGCCCTTCAATGCTGTTTGCGTTGAGCTTGGTAATGGTTATGATTTTTTCTTCAAAAAGAATTTTACCTCCCGGATAAACCGAGGTGTTGGCTCTCACCACAAAACCGGCGACGATATCGCGGAGGGCATACCACGAAACAAAGCCTATGATGAATGCGATAAACAACGAAATACCGGCGGCATAAAACAAGTTTCTTTTATAGAAAAAGGGCAGGGACCAGAAAAGAAAGATAAGCCACACCAGAATTTCAAAGGTGCTGTAGTGCCGCATTGTCACATTGCCTCCATAGCTTTTTTTCATCACTCTCGGCAGTATTATCTTAATGATTTTCAATAAAATAAGTATGAGAAAAACGAGTATGATAAAGACGATGCCTGTGAATCTCGATATGTCGTATTCTATTAGCGTTTTCATGGTTAAAGCATATTATTATTTTGAAAATATTTAACAATATGATGGTGATTTATTCTGTCGGTTTTATAAATCCCGTTGGCATTTTTAATAACAAGCCCCATCGACATCAACTCCTCGAGGGTCTCGTAAATGATTTTGTAGCTCTGTCCTGTTATACGTGTAAGTTTGGAGGCCGATGAAGCGTTGTGAATCACCAAGTTTAGCAAAAGTGATTTTTGCGTTTTTCCTAAATTTCCCAAAAGGTCGCCATCGGGAATTTTAGGCAATCTTATGGAAATGGTTTTACCGTTTATGCCGGTGATGTTATTTATCCAGCCGTGAAGGCACAGACCCGCATTGCCGTTTGAATAGTTGAAATATCGGTTGAAGAGTTTGGCGTAATTCCATGTGTGGAATTTATCTTCGCTGCGTCCCTTAAATTCGAATTTCAAGTTTCCGATACGGTGCCGTATCATAATCATTTCGTTGATTTCGCCGGCATTCATGGGAGTACATTCCACCACTCCGGAGAAATATTTTTCCATGGCTATCACCTTGCTCATCACTTTAAAGGACTGCGAGTTTATGATAAAAACAAAGAGGATATGGTCCTTGTGTTTTTTTGTTGTTTCCAATATTTCCACGGCTGTTTGCTCTCCTTTGTAAGTTTTTTCCCACCAAAGTTCGAAGTCGTCGAAAATCACTGTTGAGCCTTTTTCCATGGCGGCAAAGATGTTGTCGGCGGGCATAAAACTTTCGGTGAGGCTTTGCAGCGTTTTTTCAAAAACGGCAAAAGAGGCACTGCCGCCTTCCGGCGGGTTTATGGTCAAAGTTTTTTGCTTGTCGAGATGTTTGTCAACCATCACGTTGGCTATGAACGATTTGCCGCTGTGACGGTCGCCGGTTATCAAGAGCGCATTTTTAAAACCGCTGCGATAGTTGGCAATGAAGTTATCGATTTTTTTCAACTCTTCTTTTCTTCCCACAAGAAAATCGATGGAATAATTCTGTTTTCTTAAGAAAAGATGCTTGTAATAAAAAGGCAATTTGTCGTAAACTTCTTTGTCGATATGCGTTTGCCGGTATTCCTCGAGAAGTTTTTCGGTGGTCAAAAGGTGATTTTCTTCTTGGGAAAAGAGAGAGCGTGTAAAGAGAATGCCTCGGCTTTGACTGAAAACGGCGCGTGCGAATATTTTTTTCACAAAAAGCTCTAATGTTTTGTAATTTAGATATATAGCGCTCTTTGTTCTTTCCTCTTTGTGTTCTCTTATGTACTGTTTCATATTCAGAGCGGCTTTCAAGAAAGGATAAACCGACATTTTATTGAGAGCCGAGGAACTTATGGAATCGAGGCGAAACAACGTTTCTTGTAAATATTTGGCTGCCAGTTCCATTTCCTTTGCCGTTTCATCCACCCGCCTTTTGATGTGAGCTCCGGGGTCCTCAGGTGTTTCGCTGTCGTTGAGCAGCTCGTCATCGTGTTTTATGGTGTATTCGATAAGCCTGATTTGGTCGCTGAGTGCTTTGTTGAAATCTCCGATTTTCTCGGGCAATTCATCGATAATTTCCTTCACGGGGGAGGTAAACTCGTGCTGAATCATAAAGTCCATCATTTGCCTTACGGATATTTTTACCGTTGTCACATCACTGAAAGGGTTGATGGTTATGTCGTTATGCGATTCGCTGTCAAAAAGCTCCAGCTCGCCGGGGAATATTCCCAACCAACGTTTCATCCTTTTTTGCGATTTGGAAATCAGATTGTCAGCGAAGTCGTTGTCCAATTCGGCATTGAGTTTCGATATGTCGATATCAAACTCCGGTTTTTCCTTCTTGCTTTTGGTGTATTTCAGGTAGAAGTTGTTTATTTTGTCAAATACAAACTTCTGATTTTCAGCAACCTTTGTTTCAAACTCAAGCCTTATCGCTTTTTTGATTTGTAAAGAGTCAATCAAAAGCCTGTTTTTGGCGGTAAGCAAAGCGTTGTTGAGAATCAAACGATTGATTATCAGACTTGTATTTCTAACAAAAGCTTGTGGGATGCCGTTGAAAGCGCCGCTTAAGCGTTTCATAAATTGTTTGACGTTAATGTCCTCTTCCACAGTGGAGTTGGCGTGGATGGCATTTAACTTTTCACCAATGATATTTAATAGTTTGATGTGAAAATTCGCCGCTGTTTTCAGTATTATTTCTTTATCGGAGGCAAAATTATCTTTTATTTTATCGTAGAGTTTTCCGATTTGCTCGCTCTTCGATTTTATGACCTCAGGGTCGAAATCGCCGTTCCTCAATTCTTGGAATATATAATCGATTTCGGATGAGAATTTCTGAAGTTCGATGTAATATTTGTAATTTACATTTGCCAAGGCGGCAAGGGTCTCTTCGGAGAGCTTGTAAATTTCAGGTAAAGCATTTTGAATTATTATCCTTTTGACATACAGTGTGTAAGGGATTTTTCTAATTCCCAATTTGCTTAGAAAGCGTCGCCTCGCTTTAAAGAAAGCCACTTGTGCGTTATCGTCGGGCGAGCTTTTCAGCGCTTCCGCAGGATAGTAGATTTTCATTTTATGCTTGAGGCCGTTAACAAAGTCGTTAATAAGCCTGGAGGTGTAATCGATTAGCGATGCAAGTTGCTTGTTTTGAAGGCTCAGGCTGCTGTTGTCGTCGCTTGAGCCGAAGGCAATGTATAACTCCGACATGTCTTTCAGCAGCTTGTTTTCTATTATCGATAGGCGGGAGTCGAAAGCTTCTTTGGTGGAATTTTCGGCGGCAAAAACCAGGTTCAAGGATGTTTTTCTGACGATAGCCGATATTTTCTCGCCTAATTTCTCTTCAAAACCAAGTATTTCACGAAGTTGTTGCTCCTGCGAAGATGTCAAATCATTAAGTTTTTCCGAGAGAGCGGCCGTAAGCTTGTTAATTTCGTCAACGTCGAAAGTCCTTAGCTTTTCATCGCTCATCACGCTTTTCAGCTTGCGGCTTGCCGACTGTTCTTTTTCTTCCAAATTGCCGATATTCAGTGCTTTAAAAAACGAACTTGCCTTTATTAAAATCACCGTGCCTATATTTTCGCACAGCTTGTTTGTTTTATCTATAAAGTCTTTTTCTTCGCCTTTTTCAAAATCGGGAATGGCCATGAAAATGAGGTCAGAGTTTACCGATTCGGTTTGGACGATGTCATAAAAAGCGCGTTTTTCCACCTGATTGTTAATGATTTTTATCTCGGCTTCCATTCTGAGACCTGCCAAAATCTCCTTGGCTTTTTTGTAGATTTCATCTTTTTGCGAGTTTATCTTGTTGACAATCATCAGTCTGAGTTTGGCACGCGCCCAGCTTTCATCCTGCCAAATAAATTTCACAAGTTGAAGGGCAAGGTTGCCGTTTTGTCCCGTGCCGTGCCACCAAATGTCGATTTGCGATTTTTTGCCGAACTTACGTTCCTTGTCGTAGTCCATCATTATCAAGTTCAAATCCAGCTTGAAAATATTGCGGATAAGGAAACCTGTTTTTTCGGGGCTTTCGGTATTTCGCGGCCAACCCATCATAACGGTGTTGGGCTCAATGCCCGAAAAACCGTAGGTGGATGAAATCTGCAAAATGCCGTCATAAATATCGCGTACCGCTTGTCGCCGTTCGAAGATTGCCGTATTTTCTTTGGAGGCTTTCACAACACGTTGTTCTTTTTTCGAAAGAATAAACTCGGGGTCGTCTCTTTTTACAAGGTCGAAAATTGAGAGGAAGCCGAACTTGCCGATAAAAGCTTTGCCTATTATAATAAGGTGTTCGCGGTTGATTTTGTCGCCGCTGAAAAGTATGATGTTGGGTTTCCAATTGCGTTCTTCAATTTGTTTTTCGAGCAATTTTGTAAGGCTTGTCCGAGCTACCGAAGACCAAACGCTGCTCCACACATCGCCCGTTTCCGATTTAAGCTCTTTCCTTTTGAGAATGAAATATATAGCCCACATTATGATAAAAGCTGCGAACATTGCGGCGGGGTTCAGCTGAAACATAACACCGAAGCTGGCCAAGAAGCCTATTATGCCTACCCATTTCGAGATGCGAAAGGTGGGGCGGAAGTCTGTCGATGCCCAGCTTTCGAGGGCGAAGGCAAGATTTATAAATCCGTATGCCGCTATGTAAAACATGGAAACTATTTCGGCTATGGCGTCGAGTTCGCCGATAAGTATCCCTACTTCGGCAAGAAAGAAGGTGAAAATCAGAGCGTTGCGGGGTTCGTTGGATTCGCCTACGCCCTTCGCCAAAAAGCGCGGCACTATTTTGTCCATGGCCACGGCTTGAATAATTCGAGGCCCGCCGAGTATGCCTCCCAATGCCGAGGAGAGTGTTGCGCCCCATATTCCTGCTATTACCAGAGGAGCCGACCATGCTACTTTCAGCAAAAAATTATTGTCGTTGATAAGCAGGTTTCTGTCAACCATGGCGGCAAAAAGCACAGCCAAACCTACATAAACAATCAAGCCTGTCAAAATGGAAAGCAGTGTGCCCTTGGGTATGGAAGTCTTTGGGTCTTTCAGGTCGCCCGACATGGCCACCCCTGCCGTGAAACCCGTTACCGCAGGGAAGAAAATGGCAAAAACGGTGATGAGCGGCACATGCTCGGCAAAGGGTGTCAGGGCAATGCTTTGTGTTGTGTAATTCGACGGTAGAAAGACGCCCACAATTATGGAGACAAGAGAGAGAGCAATGGCGCCCAAGATGAAAAATTGTGATTTCAAAGCAAGAGAGGTGGATATCAATGCCAAGATTACCAAGATGATAAGGACAGCAGTGCCCACAATTCTATAGCTGTTGATGTCTTGAGCAAGTCCGAGGAAACTCGAAACGGCGGGGATGCCGAGAAAACTTTCGCTGAAACCTACGATGTAAAGAGCAATGGAAAGAGCCGTACCCACAAACAAGGTGATTCCTATGGAGCCTCCCATGGGAAAACCCAAGCTTCGCGAGAGCAAATAATAGATGCCGCCGGTTTTGATTTTTTTGTCGGTAGCGATGGATGATATTGATAATCCGGTAGTTACGGATATCACATGCGACATTATTATTATGGCAAGAGCGGCATAAAGACCGGCTTCGCCAACTACCCAACCCAGGCGCATATACATTATTACGCCCAAAATGGTGAGTACCGAAGGAGTATAAACTCCTGCGAATGTTCCGAATTTTTTAGGTCCTGTCATCGTGAAAATATTATGAGGTAAATATAAAATTTTTTTTGACAGGGATACAATTTTGTTTTCCGTGAAACACTACTCGGCACGGGTAAAAAAAAAGCCGGCTCATGGAACCGGCTTTTTTTTCTTAGCTTATAATTCTAATGGAAAAATTCCTTCATCAAAGGATGATATTCAAATTCTATGCTCGGGTCTTCTTCAAATTTTACGTTTTCCCAGCCTTTGAAATAACCCGGTTTGTCTTTGTTTGCTTTAACAATTCTCATCAACTTGGCAATGTTTTCAACTTGCTCGGGAGTCTGACCTCTCACCGAAGTAACCAACAAAGCTTTCACGGCATAAGTTTTTACCGGTTTGTCAACCCAAGAGTAATAGGAGTTGTCTATGGTCACCATGTCGCCGTAAGCTTCTTTCAAAGCGTCGTTTTCCGGCAGGCTGATGAGTTTTATTTTGTCTTTCATTGATTTTGCCAAATGGGCCAAATCGTTGATAGGTGCCGTGCCTACAAAGAAAAAGGCATCGATATCGCCGTTGAAAAGAGCGCGGAAAGCTTTGTCGTAAGGAATTTCAACGTCTTCCCATTTCGATTTTGTCTTTTCTTTGATGTATTTGGCAGTGATGTTTGTGCCTTGAAGCGTGGAGCCTATACCCACGCGTTTTTTCTTGAGGTCGGAAAAGGACTCTATGCCGCTGTCTTTTGTGGTAATCAAATGAATATGCTCCACGCCGACGGGCAAAAGAATTCTTATGTCGGCAACCTTTTTGAACTTGCGTTTGAGGTCTTTCATGTCTTCGTACAAGAGCACATCATATTGCAAAAAGGTAAGATCGACATCTGATTTATTGATTTTCAGAAAGTTGTAATAAGAGCCGTCGCTGTCTTTCACATTCAGAAAATCTATAGTGTCGCCTGTGGGTTTCTTCGTCTCAATTTCTTCCATAATGGGCTCCCCGTCTTCATCTTTCAGCGTATCGCCGTTTTCAATGGTGGGAACTTCTTTGGTTTCCGTTACCATTACCGGAATGCCCAATTCTTTGCGCGACATTCTTTGCATGTCTTTTGCCATTTGGTAGTACGAGCCTCCTTTAAATCCGGAAACTATCGTAAGTTTTGGCTGTGGGATGACTTGGGCTGCGCCGTTGTCCTCGTCATTCTGAGCGTTGAGGTTAATGCTTGTCAGGCTCAGCAATATCGTTAAAATAAACGACATTAAAAAAGTAAGCTTCATTTTCATAACGTTTTATTTGAGTTGTTAAAATCTTTAATTTTCCTGTAAATAAACTTCAAAAAGTCAAACAAATTTATACTAAATTCTTTATAAATGAACAAAAAGATTAAAAAGCTTTTTACACTACTTGTTTTCAAGCTCGATACTTCTTGTTTCAAATTACTGCATGTGCTTTGTGAGAAATAGGCATAATATCTTTAAAATCAATAAGATAAATCCTATGCAACAACGTGAATTTTGCCTTCGTGAATACCGAAAATTTTCTCAACACGTTTTTTCATTTTTCCGCCCACCATTATAATAAGGTAGTCGTTGAGCTCAATAATTGTGTCGGAGCGCGCATTGACAATCAGTTGCGGTTTGTCGTCAATCATTTTCACAATACCGAGAAGTACAATGTTGTATTTCAGTTTTAAAGCCACAAAAGCGTCGTCGTAGTTTTTATTGAGGTAGGGATTTTTCTCGGTCACCAAATATTGTTGATTGTCAAAATCTTCGTCGTCGGAAGCAGAGCTTAGCAAGTCAATATTCAAATCGGCAACATCGGGTTCGAAAACGTAACTTGCCACGAGTTTGGAGGCGATTTCGTTTCTTGCCACCACATGTTTTACTCCGGTTTTCAAAAAAGTGTCGATGAGTTTGTGGTTGTGAATGGCCACCACAAGGTTGGGTTTGGGGTATGCTTTCTGGAAGTTAATCACGTAGATAAGTGTTTCGGTGTCGTCATCAAACGACAGAAAAGTGTCGGAAGCTTTGTCGGCATTGGCGTGTTTAAGTATCTCGATATTATGCAGTTCGGCATAAAGCACAAACACGTTTTCGCGCCCGTACTGCGTGTAAATAAAATCGACATCGTCTTTTCTGTCGGTCACGATGGCCACTTTTCTGTTTGCGGCCATTACCTCTTCGATAACCATACGGCTGAAATCGTTCCAACCGATGCAAACAATGTGGTTGACGAAATCGGTGCCTCTGTATCCGAGTTTCTTTTCTTCAATCATGGTCATAATATTTGTTGCAAAACTACTTATCAAAACTCCCAAAACCACAACGCTGAGTATCACAAGGATGTATCCAATCACCTTGCCTCCGCTTGTTACCGGTACAATGTCGCCGTAGCCGACGGAGGTGAGTGTCACAAACATATACCATATAGCGTCGCCAAGCGAATGAATGTTGCTATCGGGTGCATTTCGTTCTAAATAATAAAGTATAACGTCAATGATAAATAAAAATACCAAAAACAGCACTCCGAAAATTACACCTTTTCTATATTTCTTATCCATTCGATTAATTGTGTTTGTTCCTATGTTAATCGCCAACAAAACAGCATAAAAGTTGTGGCTTGTTTGTTAGTTTGACTTCTACCCGCCTCAAAAAACAGAAATAAGCGTGACAGGTAAAAGTGTAAAAATATAAAAAAATATTTGACTTGCTAATTTTTTTTGTATATTTGACATTCAAAATTACTAGTATTTAACGTAATCCACGGAAAACTACAAATTATGGGAAAACTAAATTACAAATCCGGACTTCTTTACTTATACTGGTTAATGTCCGGCGCCGACGGGATGAAGAATTTCGACCCCGACGACCCCGAGTGGAGAACCATGAAGCTCATGCGTGAACACGAGGATATCGGAGATGCCGATTTCGACAGTTTTATCAATTCCGATTTGGGAACCCCCGATGAACAACTCGCTAAGGTGATGAGGATTATGGAACACGCTTCGCACGACCAGAAAGTTAACGCTTTGGCTTGGATGGACCTTGTGATGATTGCCGACGGCAATATTCACAGCAAAGAATACGAGCTGTACAACAAGGTGCGCCAAAAACTCGGCATTGACGAAGATGAAGTGAAGAAAGCTAAATTGAATCTTCCCAAATTGTAAAATATTTTTATAATTGAGGAAGGGAAAAAGATTGTGAGATTGCCCGTTGGCGGTCTCACTTTTTTTGTTTATTGTT
>CAZPGC010000038.1:10908-12690 GCA_964585875.1 uncultured Prolixibacteraceae bacterium
CGTAAAACAAGGTAAAATTATGACTTATATAATAAAAGGTGCGGGTTTGACCATTGACGACGTGGTAAACGTAGCCCGCCACAACGAAAAAGTGGAATTGGCTCCCGAAGCATTGCAGCGTATTAAAGCCTGCCGTGCAATGTTGGAGAAAAAAATCGAAGCTCACGAAATAATGTACGGCGTAAACACGGGCATTGGTGAGTTTTCGGAGGTTGTTCTCGACGACGAACAGGTAAAACAGTTTCAGAAGTACTTGATTTACAATCATGCAGCAGGTATAGGTGACCCCATGCCCTTGGAATATGTGCGGGGTGCCATGCTGGGCAGAATCAACGTTCATGCTCACGGCAATTCGGGCATTCGTCCCGAGATTACGCTTACGCTGGTGGAGATGCTCAACAAAGGCGTCACTCCCTATGTTTGTCAAAAAGGTTCGGTAGGAGCTTCCGGCGACCTTGCGCCCATGTCGCAGATAGCTCTGCTGCTTATGGGCGAGGGTAAGGCTTATTATAAAGGAGAGCTGCTGCCCGGCAAAGAGGCCATGGATAGGGCGGGTATCCCTATCCCCGGCTTACAGGCTCGCGACGGTTTGGGCACCATCAACGGCTCAAACGTGCTGACGGCAATGAGTGCCATTTGGCTGCACGATGCTTTTAAGTTGCTGAAACAGGCCGAGATAGCAGCAGCCATGAGCCTCGAAGCTCTAAAGGCGAATATGGGCCCCTACACAGCCAAGTTGCACGAGGTAAGGGGGTTCAAAGGAGCCGTAAGGTCTGCCGAAGCCATTAACAAACTGGTAAGCGGCGGTGACCTCAAAGAAGGCAAAGTGCCTCACAAGGTTCAGGATGCCTATTCCATGCGTTCAACACCTCAGGTTGTGGGTGCTGCCATCGATGCACTTGAGTATGCTCGTTCGCAAGTGGAGATAGAGCTCAACGGCGTAGGCGATAATCCCATCTTTTTCCCCGAAGAAAACCTTCAGCTGTCGGGGGCCAACTTCCAAGGGACGCCGGTAGCCGTGCCCATGGATATGGCAGGTGCGGCGGTAACCATGGTTTGCGTAATGTCGGAACGCCGCATGAACAGGCTCAACAATCCGGCATTGAGCGGAGGTTTGCCGCCTTTCCTGACAAAGGGTGCGGGAATGTTTTCAGGTCTGATGCTTAGTCAATATACCGCTGATATGCAGATAGTTGAACAGCGTATCCTCTCGGCTCCCGCTTCCATTCAGTCCATACCGGCTGCCGCCGACCAAGAGGATTTCGTTTCGATGGGTATGAATACCGCAATCAAAAATTTCCAAATTCTTGATAATGCCTATGGAATTATAGGAATCGAAATGATGGCTGCCGCTCAAGCACTGGATTTCAGAGAATATAAATTCGGAAAAGGTGTTACCAAAGCCAAGGAAGTTATAAGAAGACATGTGGATTTTCTGGATATCGACAGGCCCTTATATAACGACCATAACACTATGAAGGCCTTGGTGAAATCCTGTGAAGTTCTCGACGAGGTGGAAAAACTCGTTGGAGAATTGTAGAATACGATTTTCTTTTATGGATAGAATCACAAGAGCAAAACGACTGAAAATCAGGTTGTTTTGCTCTTTTTTTGTTGTTGAGGATGGATTTTCGATAATTGAGATATATCATTTTTTTATAACTATTGTGACAATTAGGTAAAAAACCTATTGCCTTTATTGAAAAAATTGTTACTTTTGTTACAACAAATAACCAATCACATGTTAATAGTTACAATTTCTAAAATCGATCGTTGGGGTAG
>CAZPGC010000038.1:12790-14400 GCA_964585875.1 uncultured Prolixibacteraceae bacterium
CTTTCTTTAAAAATGATGCCGAGAGTTTGCAATTCGTCGAGAATAGGTTTATAAAGTTCGGGCATCACCGGTGCCGAAACGCCTTTTATGTTTACCTTTCCCGTGGCCACCAACTTCACTGCAATTGCCAAAGGCAAGCCGACGGTTTTTGCCATTGCGGTTTGTTCTTTAGAATCGCCTTCGACTACCAAAGAAGAGATTTTCACCTTTTCATTTCCTTCTTTGTCGGTGTATTCAAAGCGGTGTTGCATCACAATCATGTCCAAGTCATTTTCATCCAAGTGCCATTTTTCTTCAAGTATTTTTTGGAGTATTTGGGCAGGTGTGGCTTTTTTCAGCCCCACTTTTTTCTCGCTGAAGATCTCCAGAAAATGCAGCTTGCGCATCACCGTTTCGTCCATCAAATGGGGCAGGAGCCTGATTAGTTTCTCTTCGATGGAGGTGTTTTTCTCGTAAGGCAGAAAGGTGTTTATGAAGTCGCGGTAGGTCATATTCTCCGAGTCTTCAATCACGAAGCTGTCGTCGGTGGCTCCCAGTTGAACAAACACATTCCACGCTTTGCAAAAGCCCGGGCGACGCATTGTGCCGCGGAAAATTGTAGGAATGTCATTTAGTCCGTAGGTGTCGCGGTAAGAGAGTGAATCGCGGTTAGGATAAATCTCAAACTCGCCATAGCCTTCCACCGTAGTTGTCATGGTGCGGCTAAACAGCTGTGTGTAAGGGATATACTTGTATCTGCCGTTTCTTATAAACTTGGAAACACCTTGACCGGCCAAAACCACATTGCGGGGGTTCCAGGTAAATTTATAGTTCCATGGATTGTTGTCGTATTTAGGGGCCACCAAGCCGCCCGTATATGAAAAGAAAGCCGTCACTTTTCCGCCGTCATTTCTTATTTGGTCTATTATTCGCATGGCCGACATATGGTCAATGCCCGGGTCCACGCCGAGTTCGTTGTATAGTCCTATGCCTTTGTCTTGGGCTTCGACATCTAACTCTCTCATTTCCGGGGAGATATAACTCGCCGTCAACATGGATTTTCCCTTTTCCACACATTTGGCTGCTATGATATGGTGGAATCTTGCAGGCAGCATCGAAACGACTATGTCTGCATTTGTTATTTCGGCATCTACTTGCGCAGCGTCGTTCACGTCAAATTTGAAACCTTCTCCAAAGCGGCTGTTTCCTATTTTGCTTTTTGCCGTTTCTTCGTTGTAGTCTCCCAATCTGATGTGCCAATCGTACTCCCCGGCTTTGTCGAGTAGGTATTTAATCATGGTGCTTGCCGAAAGTCCCGCACCGAATATGGTTATTTTTTTCATATCAAATTATTAGTCTCTATAAAATGAATACTCTAAGTTGCTAAACCGGCCCCGCTATTGAGCCGTTTTTAAACAGGGCTAAAATAGAAACAATTTTTTCACATAAAAACAAAATTTCAATAAATTTTAACAAAAGTATATGTCAATTGTGGAATTTATTGCTGATTTAAGGTGGATATGGAAAATTAAGTTTTATGAAAAGATTTTTGTTGTAATTGAAAAAAATTATAACTTTGTGCAACTTTTTAAGTGTTTGAAATGTCGTCTATTAATAATTTAAATGTAAAA
>CAZPGC010000038.1:14500-16628 GCA_964585875.1 uncultured Prolixibacteraceae bacterium
ATTTGAAGGCCGGCACTTATCATCTAAAGGTTCAATATCTCGGCTATTACGATTTTTCGGAGAAAATAAGTCTGAAAGCAGGTGAGAAAAAGATTGTTGTAATACCTATGCGTTTGAATATCAAGGAGTTGATTGGAGTTGAAATAAGGGATGATAAAATTGATAATCCGCCCTATGCAAAAGTTACCATAAAAAAGGCCAAGCTTGACGCGGCTCCCGTGAGGGACATTGGCGATTTTCTCCGCTCGATTCCCAACGTGGGGGCAGTGAGAAAAGGCGGTGCCAATCTTGACCCCGTTATCAGGGGATTTAAATTCGATCAGCTGAATGTTCAAATCGACAACGGTATCAGCATGGAGGGAGGTTGCCCGAATCGTATGGACCCCACATCGTCACATGTCGAAGCTGCTGATATTGAGGCTATTGAGGTGCTTAAAGGTCCTTTCGCTCTTCGCTACGGTCCAAATATGGGAGGCGTTATAAACATGCTCACTCTTAACCCGCGACCCTTCGACGGTTTTCAGCTTCATGTGAAAGGCAACTTGGGTTTCGAAAGCAACTGGAATGGTATGCGGCAGCACATTGCCGTGCTTGGCGGCGGAAAACATGTATTTTTTACCTTCTCGGGCAATAATGCACAGTATGGAAATTATCAAACTGCTGAGGGTCAAACCGTTTCTTCTTCTTTCCGCAAAATGGGATACACGGGCAAACTCGGATTCAGTCCGGCCAAAAATCACATTGTAACCTTCGGCTATTCCCGATTTTTTGCCCGCGATGTTATGTTTCCGGCTTTGCCAATGGACGAAAGAAGAGATAACACCTCTTTATATTCCTTTGATTATAAAGGCAAAGACATATCGAAAACTATTTCAACGCTTGATTTTAAGGCGTATATGTCTAATGTCGATCACACAATGGACAACAATCAACGCAGCAAGAGCGACACCGTTTCGGCCATTTCCCACATCATAGCCCGAAAGATTGGCTATCGTTTGGAGGCGGGTTTGAATGTTAAAGACGGTCACCTTTTTGTGGGAACCGATTTTTATAAAATATACAAAGACGGTCAGCGCGACAAATATATGATTGGGCAGTTGCCCAAACCCGACGGCAGCATTCCTGCGAAATATGAGGACTTGTGGAACAAAGCCCAAATAACAAATTTCGGACTGTTCGCCGAGTATAAACGAAACATTAAAGATTGGGAGCTTATCGGTGCCTTTCGTTTCGACTACAACAGTGCCCGTTCCGATTCCATCAGCTTAATGAATATGATGGGTGTCGATTTGATTGGCACGCCGGCGGATTCCACTTTGTCGGCTTTTCCCAATTTCAGTGTCAGCCTTGGGGCTACAAAAAACCTCAATGAGCATTTCAGCATCGGGGCAACTTTGGGCAGGGGAGTGAGGAGTCCCGGGATGATTGAGCGCTTTATTATTTCTCTGCCGGTGGGTTACGACAATTTCGAATACATAGGAAACCCTGCCTTGAAACCCGAAGCTAATAATGAATTTGACCTTGTTTTTAAATATAAAAAACGCAATACGGGAGCTTTTGAGTTTACACTCTTTTATTCCGTCATAACAGACTATATCAGCGGTGTTTACATTCCGAAAAGTCAACAAAAACCTTTGACGGCTCAAGTGCTTGGTGTTAAGAAATTTGCCAATATCGGCACGGCAACAATGAGCGGTTTTGAGTTTGGTTATTCTTCGCCCGTTCAGTATAAATGGCTGCTTGATGCCACGGCTGCTTACACGCGGGGCAGCGTCAATAAGGTTACGGTTTACGAGTTTGACCAATCGGGAAATGCAACCGGCAGCAAGGTGATAAACAATGACCCGGTGGCAGAAATTCCTCCCTTGGATTTGAAAATAAATTTCGGTTATAAATTATTGAGAGACAAATTGATACCAAAGTTGCAGCTGAGATATGCAGCTGCTCAAAATCGTGTTTCGCAGGCCAATATGGAGCCTGTTTCTCCTTCTTTTACGCTTCTTAACTTTTCTCTTTATTACAAATACAACGACTATCTCGATGTGTCGGGCGGTGTCAACAACATGCTGAATACCAACTACACCGAGCACCTTAACCGCAGGGTTTTGGGAACGGATTACAGAATTCC
>CAZPGC010000038.1:16728-21601 GCA_964585875.1 uncultured Prolixibacteraceae bacterium
GCCGCAAGGCATCAGCGATGTTTGGAAATTCAGTTTTACGGCGCCTCCCGGCGAAATAACTTACCTTTACATAGAATCGAAAGAAGACATTTCCGCATCCATGAGCTTCAATGCCTCCATATTAATCGACGGAAAGACCTTTCAAAAAGCGCTTTCCTACGACAAGCAACTGATAAACGGCAGCGATACTGTTTATATTATAAAGCGGTCGGGGACAGTGCCTTATTAAAGCGCGGCGATGATTGAACAGAGCGGCGGATAGTTTTTTTTAATTCTATCCGCCGTTTTTTATCAGCGTTTTTTCTTCTTCTTACGTTTTTCCTTTTTCCCTTTTTCATCGTCTTTTTCAACCTTAACCACCTCCTCGACTTTAGCCTTGTTTTGTTTTTCAAAAAGTTCTTTAAGCGAGTCAAATTCCTTTCTGTAAACGATACCTGCTCCTTGGGTATATGGCGCTTTTCTTGTCAAAGGGTCGTCGTAATTGGTTCTGTTAAAGACTTTTGCTCGTATCCTGCCGTCTTTGGTAATTTTATATTCCACATTAAGATCGCCCACAATACGGGTGCTTGTCTCGCTGTTTTTCATCTCTCCTCCCGTGCCGAATTTTCCGTCGATTAGCAGGCGGTCGTTAAAAGCTTGATACGAGAGGGCCACGGCAATTTCCTGATTTGTCAGTTCGTCGCCCGGGTCGAAGGTGAGGCCTATATCCACGTTGTTGGAAAGTTTGTTTATCCACGAACTCATCTGATTTGCAAGTAGTTCGGTGGCGTTTGAAGCCAAGGCATTCGGGTTTGTGGCTGCCGAATATCCGCTTGGCGGTTGGAAAGTGCCCAACATTAGCAGGCTGATGAAGTTTTTGTTCATCACATCCTGATTTGTCTCACCGCTGCTTGCATATAGCACCATGTTGACAAGCTCTTTTGTGTTGTTGCTTTCGTCGGGCAAATCAATGTTGAAACTTATGTCGGGCGAGCCGAGGCTGCCTTTAATGTTTATGATACAATTTACCTTCGATTTCCTTTTGTAAACATCGCTTGTGTCTATCATTTGCAGCAAATCGTAGAGCCTCGCCTCTGTCTTGTAAACGGCTTGAATGTTGATTTTTGCATTCATAATGTCGCCGTCCCATTGGATGGTGCCGCCCGGTTGCAAAATAAAATGCTTGTTGATGATATTCTGCATGGTGAAAAGATAATCCCCTTTGGATATCTTGTATCTTCCATACATGTTGACGTTCGATTGCTTGTCGATTTTCATCCTGATATCACCTTGTCCGTATGCGGTAATGATGTCGCCAACAGTTTCGTCCATAACAAGTTGCACCGATACATCGGGAGTGAATCGCAAGCGTAAATCCATCGACATTTTGAAATCGTCGTTATGCTTTTTTCTTTTTGCGCCGTTTTGTGTTGAATCTTTTGAGGCAAAGACTATAAATTCTGCCGTTTGGGCCTCAGTGGTCTCCGACATAGGTAGCGATATCTTGCTGGTGTTTAATGGTTTAACGTCAATATTGAAATAAAGGTCGTCAAATGGTCCTTCGATTTTTATTTTGCCGTCGCCTTCGGCATAGCCGTAAAAAAGGTCGTTATCGCGTTTTTTGGTATTCAGCATTTCCAAGTCGTCGGCTGTCAACGACAATTCGAGTTTCAGGTCTTGGAAATAGTTGTGATGTAGTTTAAATGTTAAAAGTCCGCTGTGACTTGTTTGTCCGGCCTTGTGTTTTTTGTCGAAAACCTTCGCTTTTTCGAAACCGAAATAATCTTTCGCAAAGATAAGGCTGTCTTTCAACGAGTAATTCGTCTTAAGATAATCTATCTGCAAATTGCTGATGTCGGTCAGCAGCTTACCCGTGATTTCCGGTTTTGCCGGAGTGCCTTTTACCCGCAGGGCACCAAAGGCTTTTCCTTGGATATTCGAGGAGAAAGACGACAAATACGGTTGCAGTGATTTCAGAGGAAAATCATTGATTTTCAACTTCATTTCCAAATTATCCGACTTCCTTTCGGGATAAAGATAACCCGATAAATTGAGTAATTCCAAAGGAACGGATTCCCTTTCGTTTTTAATTACAATATCGGTGCCTACGGCATTTCTTGCCTCTGACCAAATGCCGTTTATGGAGGCTGTTCCTAAAGGTGAGCCGTTGAATACCAAGTTGTTAATATCAAATTCGGCCAAGAAGCCGGGTTGTTTCCAAATGGTTGACAGCTCCATATCCCCGTTCATTTTACCCTTTAGGTTTGTGTAGTAACGTGAAAAAATGAAATTGAAAAATCCGATCTCGAAATTTTTAAAGCTTAGGTTTAATTTGTCCTTTGCTTTATCCGAAATTATGCCGTCGAGAGCAAAAGAATTTTCTCCCGATACCAGTCTGAAGTCGCTGACACTCAGATAATGCCGCTTGTATTTTATGTAGTTGTAATCGTCGAGTTGCCAAAGCGTATCATGAATCATCAAATCGAGTTTTCCTATGGACGCTTCTATTTTTTCGGTGTCGGGAAAATGGATACCCGCCTCCATAAACAACTTGTTTTCCTTTTCGTTTTTCTTGCCGTATGACAACATCATTTGAATACTGTCGCGATAAATCATAGGGCGGAATCGCACGCTGTCGAAATAAATGCTGTCGGTAAGACTGATTTTGTCGGCGGCGGTCACAATGTCGAAGGTGTCGATGTGCGAAAGCAAGGATATTTTTAAATTATCGAAATCAAAGCCGTCGTATTTGAGGCTTGAGGCTTGAAAATTAACATCCAAAGAATTGGCTTGCAGATTGATGATGCCGTGCAGATTGCTGTTGTCGCTTATTTGCAAATAGGGGAGTAATATCTCGGAAAGGTCTTTCGTGTCTTTTAAATCGAAATTGTATTTGAAATTCAGCGTGCGTGCCGTTTCGATACTTTGCTTGTTTTGAGTCTTCCTCACGCCGTTTTTTGTTGAGTTTGTCAAGGCGGGCAAGAAATTGTCGATAAAAAAAGGATAGATGCTCCCAAGGTTGTCGAAACGGAAGTTTCCTTTTATATTTCCGTCTATATACTTGGAATTGAGGGTGATATCGCGCATTGAATCTGCCAACGTCGAGGTGATGGTCAAGCTGTCGCCGTAGTATGTTTTGTTGTTTTTTTTGTAAATCAGAGAATCGATATGTATTTCGCCGGTGATATTGTCGATGTTATCCCCCGTGATATCCACATTCATCCTGCCGCTGATAGTTCCGAAAGTGTCGCTTTGCGAAAGAAAAAGCCGGCTCAAGCGCGCGTTTTCCACATCGGCGAAAAAATTGAAAAGCGGCATGCTGTCGCCGAATTTATACAATCCGGTAGCGTAAAGCTTAAAAATACTGTCGCGCGATTTTATAGATGCGTTTATGGATTGCTTTGCTATGCGCCCCTTAATTTTTGAATTGAGATAGGTGTATTTCGAAAGTTTTATGGAGCTGACAAGAATGTCGATATCGGCATCGGCATTTTTGTTCAAGCCCTTGCCTTTAATTTCTCCTTTCAAAGAAACTTTTCCGATTCCGTCAATATCTACAAAGCTCCCGAGGTCGAAATCAGTAAGTGCAATTTTACCGTTGTAGCCCAATGCGTTGGTGTCTTTTAAGGGTTGAATCAAAAGGTCGGTGCGTATATTTCCAAGGGCGGTCTTGAAAGTGGCATTTGAAACAAAATCGTTGTAAAATCCTGTAAACCTGCCTTCTATGTTGATATTTTTCAGGCGCTTAAGATTTTCCGGCAGCGGGATGCTCTCTCCTCCGGGAAGTCTTATGTCTTTAAGGTCTCCGACATTCGAAACAAGTTTTTTTGTTTTTATATCTATAAAAGATTCCGTAATGTCGGGCAAGCCGTTTATGTTCAGTTTTCCTTCAAAAAAAGTTTTTTTGCCGGTAAAAAATTTGAATTTACGTAATTTGAGGTTCGATACCGTTCCTCCCACCTTTCCGCTAAGTGCAAGTTTCAATTGCGTGCCTTTCAGCGTAGGAGCAAAAAAGATGATGTCTCTCGCATCTACTTGTGACGAGTCGAAAAGGGTGTTGAACTTGATTTTGTTTATAAAGTCGTTCCAATCTGACCACTTTTTGTAATCGAAAGCAAATTGCGATTTGATATCGGAATAAGGCGTTTTGAGTTTTAGATTCTCAATTTTCAAACGGTCGGGACCCAGGGTGATTTTGCCCTGTAAGGAGCTAAGTGTAAAACCACAAGTGTCTGTGGCCGATATCGAATCGACGGTGGCAAAGAAATAGGAGGTGTCGGTCTTGAACTTATGCAGTAAAATATTGATATTCTTTAAGTTGAGGTGCGAATAGTCCATCCCGTCTTTTACTCTCGGGGCGTTTTCGTCGTCAAAAATAAAATGTCCGTGAGAGATGGTGAAGCTGTTGACGCCAAACCTGAACGGTGCTTTTTTTGTTGTGTCGTCGCTTGCAAAATAATCCGTAATGAATTGGAGATTGTTAACGCTGTCGCCTTTGTATGTCCGCAAGGCAAAATAGAGGCCGTCTATCTCCACTTTCGACAGGCGTATGATTCTTTTTTCGGAGGAATATCTTTTTAGTCCCGCAACTATTTTGTCGGCTTTGAAAAGAGGCCGGTGCCTTCGGTCGTTCAACGAGACGCCTTCCAAAACAATATTCATAAACCACGACAAGTCAACGCCTTCAATGCTTATCTCGGTCTTAAGGTCTTCCGACAATTTATCGGTAATAAGACCCGTGAGCCATGTTTGAACCGTGGCCGTGCGAAAAATCAAATACAAGAGCAGCATTAATCCCACCAGGATTAACAAGCTGTTTCTTAATATTTTAAGCAAGCGTTTGATAGTTTGAATCTTTGAGTGTAATTAACTGCTAATTAAACTTTCAAAGATA
>CAZPGC010000039.1:0-20580 GCA_964585875.1 uncultured Prolixibacteraceae bacterium
GCTGAAACGGACGGCAAAAATAGTCTTCTTTTCTTTTGTCAATGAGTTTTTTTCACTTTTTTTTATTTTTCGGTGAAATTATTTCCCTTCTTACTGAATCAGTGCATTTTAGCTTATGAAAAAATTTATGAGAAGGCGGCAAAACCGGCGAAAAAGTTTGTTATAAAAATGATACACCTTATTATATATATAGCGCAGCATCAAAAAGACGACTTTCGGCGACAAAGAATTTTTATTTGGCAAGATAAATCGATAAGGAATTGTATAATTTAATAATACGGTGTCTATGGTGCAGCCTTTTATGAGTTGCGGGACCCTCTTGATGAAAAACCGGAACGAAGAAAAACCCTGCCGACACATGACAAGGCCGTGAGAGAGCGTGCGCCGGGGATGGAAACGGCAGCCTGCTGCAACCAAAGCCGATGTGGAGTGGCGTCGGCAAGAGCGACCTCGGGAGCTCCTTGCAGCGCCTACGAAACACGGCTTTTGGGTGTAGCAGCTATAGTGGACAGCCCGTACGGCGCCCAAATTAAACCTTAGAAAATTAGCTTTTGCGGGAATGGATTTTTTAATTTACTTTTGAGGGCTCAAGTTTTTTAGGACATTTATCTGCCAAATACACAAACTTAACATTATGAAAGGGACTTTGTTTTTTGTTTTCGTTTTACTTTTTACGGGGAATGTTTTTGCCGATAACAGCAAGACGGCCGATGAATATTTCAAGAAGGCGAAT
This sequence comes from uncultured Prolixibacteraceae bacterium, assembly GCA_964585875.1. Lineage (GTDB taxonomy): Bacteria > Bacteroidota > Bacteroidia > Bacteroidales > UBA1556 > UBA6267. Next base: position 734 of record CAZPGC010000039.1, read on the forward strand.
GAGTATTTTGACAAAAAGGATTATAAAACGGCGGTGCTTTATTTGGACTCGACCATTGAGGCCAACCCCGAGCACAAGGAGGCCTATGCTTTCAGAGGTGTATGTAAATACGAGTTGAAGCAATACAGAGCAGCCATCGAGGATTTCGATTTGGCGCTGATATTGGTGAAGGGATATGCCGAGGTTTACTTTTACAGAGGCCTGTGCCACAAAGAGTTAGGCGAAGACAAAATGGCTTGCGATGATTGGACGGAGGCTTATAATCTGGGTTTGAAAAAAGCGCTGGATTTTTTGATGGAATACTGCAAAATGGAGAATGATAAAAAGGGAAAAAAGAAATAAAATTTAACGAAGATATTTAAGGGCGAAAATGCAACTATCCTTGAGTTTATATTGTCTCATTATTCCGAAGCAAGGGGGGATGTGCCGATGCTGAGCGAAAAGGAATTGATAAAACAATGCCTTGACGGTAATGCAAAGGCGCAGAAGCAGTTTTACGAGCGTTATGCTCCCAAGCTGTGGCCCGTGTGTCTGCGGTATGCCAAAAACAGGATGTCGGCCGAAGACATTATGCAAGAGGGATTTATCAGGATATTCAGATATCTTGAGAATTATAAAGGAGAAGGTTCTTTTGAAGGTTGGTTGCGAAGGACGATGGTGAACACCGCCATAAATTATTACAAAAAAAACCTGAAACGGTCGGAGGAGCGTAATATCGATAATGTTTTCGGGTTGAAAAACGATGATGTTGACGCGGTGTCGCAAATGACTGCGGAAGAGATAGTTTCGGTGATTCAAACATTACCTGACGGCTACCGCACTATTTTCAACTTGTTTGTGGTGGAGGGTTATCCGCATAAAGAAATAGCCAAGATGTTGGATATTTCGGAAAACACTTCCAAGTCGCAACTCTCGAGAGCGAGGGTAATACTTCAGGAGAAAATAAGAAAAATTTATAAGCTTAAAGATGAAAAAAGAATTTGATCATATATTGAAAGACAAACTCGGGGAGATGAAATCAGCTCCACCCGCAGGCCTGTGGACTAAGATTGAGGCGGGCTTGGGTGCCGAGGGCGCTTTCGATACTGCCGTTAAGGGGAAAGTGGAGGCGATGACGGAAGCTCCTCCGGCAGGGATGTGGGCCAAAATAAGCGGCGCCTTGGGTGGCGGAAAGATTCCGTTCTACAAAACGGCCCTTTTCAGATGGACGGCTGCAGCCTCACTTCTTTTGCTTTCGTACTTGGGATGGAGAACATTGAAAGACAGCGACTTACACGAGCAAGAACAAATTGGTATAAACGAGAGTCAAAAGCCGGTAAATCAAAAAAATACCGCTGTTTTCAAGGGCAGTGCTACGGGAAATCAAACCACTTCGGATAAAACCCGGCAGGAAAAAACCGCAATGCCGAGCGTTAAGATTTCGCACCCTGAAGCAAGAAAAGAAAATACTTCGGCAAAACTTATGAAAAAAAGCGTGCCCGCACAACAAAGTCAAGCAACAGTTGTATCGAGCAGCGATGAGGGCGCAAATGTGAATATTGCGCACAATGCAGGCATCAAAGAGAGAGAAACGGCCGGCAGCAGCGAAGATGAGGATATTTTGGCGGTGCGTGAAGTAAAAACGGTTTTTCCGCTTGAAGAAAAGATAAAAACAGAGGAAACAAAAAAGAACGATGAAAAAGCTGTTGCATTGCTGAAAGAGGAAAAGGCAAGAGACGAAACGGCAACTTATGAGGGTGCCGAAAAAGCGAGTGAGGAAAGGGAGAATTTATCAGGCAAAAGCAGCAAAAAGGAAGTTGCCGAGGCAAAAGCCCTTACGACCAATGATAGAGAGAAGACGAAAGAAATCTCGAATGCTAACGAAGGAGTAGAGCCTCAAAATGCCGTCGCGGCAGCGAACACGGCAGCAGGTCACTTGCAGAGCAATCCACGCAACATAAATAAATACGGAATAAGCTTTGGATTCAGCCCTGCACTTGTAAACACGGGAGTGAATACAATTAGCATGAAGAATTTCGACCTCGGACTCACATATCAGAATATGAATTTTGTGGCAGATTTGGGTTTGGGCGTGGGATTTTCGTCGGAGAAGGCTACCTACAGCATGGACTACGAGCGTTATGAGTTTGTAAAAGTACAGTTTGTAACCGACTCGTTGACATTTACTTACGATACCACCAACCAAACATACACCCCTGTAGCCGTTGGACATCAGGAGAAAGTTTACGACGATGTGAAATACAGTTACAATTCGGAGGCAGTAACAAACTACACGTATTTGAATATACCACTGCGCTTCGGTTATCAAAAAGACTATAAAACATTTGCAATTTTCGGGAAGGCCGGCATTAACTATTCGCTAATAATAGCAAAAACGGTGAAAGGAATGAAAAAGCTCGACAGCCAATCGAAACTAACCTCGTTAAACTATCCCGTAAAAACGCGTACATCATCTTCAATAAGTTATCTGCTGTCGGCCGGCGCCATGCTGAAAATAAGGGAAAACATTTCTTTGAGTTATGAAATTTTCGGCACTTATTATCAAAATCCGTTTTACGCCGACATTGACAAAAGGCCTTACGGATACGGTATGAGATTCGGTTTAACATATTATTTGCGGTAGGAATATGAAAAGAAGGTTAAAAATAATATTTGCATTTTTGATACTGTTTACGGCTGTTAATAGTTTGAATGCTCAGAATTGCCGTGCTGATTTCGTTTATAATATCGACAATGAAATATCGTCGTTGACATACAACTTTACAAACCGCTCAACGTCAACAAGTTCGATAATTTCATATCACTGGAATTTCGGGGACGGCACAAGCTCAAAGAAAAAGAATCCGCAGCATCAGTATCTTTCGGAGGGGAGTTATCCCGTAACCCTTGATATAATTAGTGCCGACAGTTGCACATCTTCGTTCACCGACACGATAAACGTTGTGAAAGTAGCACCACCAGGCTGCATGGCTTTCTTTACCTTTGTTTTTTTAAATCAATCGGTAAATTACACCTTCGCCTTTACCGACCACTCCGTGGCAGCGACCAACGACACTGTAATTTCGTGGTATTGGACTTTTGACGACGGCACTACTTCCTCCGTTCAAAATCCCGTTCATCAGTTTACAAGCACGGGAAATTACAATGTAACTCTCTATATAACAACGAGTGGGGGATGCAGCTCTTCGTACTCTTTTACCTTGAACATCTACAACGGCAGTTCACCCTGTCAGGCTTCTTTTACTTATTCGCAAGACAGTTTGGGCAACCCTTTAAAATACCATTTCCACGACAATTCCATACACTCCACTTCCATCACTTCATGGCAATGGTATTTCGACGATGGCGACAGCAGCTCGGTACAGGACCCCGACCATGTGTTTCCTTATGCGGGCATTTATTTTGTAAGCCTGACCATAAACACTTCGGGAGGATGCTCAAGCACCATTACGTACCCCGTAAAAATTGCCAATCCGCAGCCCTACGATTTATGGGGAAGGGTGTATGCAGGCCCCTATGTGATAGACAAATGCGTGGCATATCTTTACAAAGAGTATAAAAACAACTATTACAAACCCATTGATACCGTGCGACTTACCTCGGTAAACGACACACTCGGGGTTTATTATTTCTTTCAGGTGCCCGAGGGAAAACACAAGGTGAAAGTGTTGCTGCCCCGCAACTCCACCTATTCGCAAGATTACGCTCCCACCTATTACGGCGACAAGCTGAAATGGAATCAGGCCTCTACCATAAACCTTTTTCAAAATGTGTCGATGGCCAATGTAAACATGCACGCTCTTGTGCCCTCAAGCGGCAACTGTATGATAAATGTACAGGTAAATTCGGCAAATCCGAAAGTGCCTGTTGAAAACACGGAGATTTTGCTTTTTAATGCCAACGGCGATTTAACCGATTACGGCTATGCCGACTCGACGGGAAAAGTAAGTTTCAACGATGTGGCAAAGGGCAGCGTTTATGTGTACGGCGAGGTGACGGGCTTGTTTTCGACACCTGCAAATGTGGTGCTAAACAATGATTATGACACTGTTAACAACCTGATAATCAATATCGGCAACACTTATGTGACCGGCTTTTTAAAAACAGGAGAAAGAGGAAAAACCTCCTTTAAACTATATCCCAATCCTGTTGAAGAATATTTAATAATTGAATTTGACAGTAAAATAAAAGCCCCTTTGTCGCTGGAAATCTTCGACCTTGGCGGAAGAAAAATAAGCGAGGGCAAAATTTCGGGACAAAGACGAATAAAGCTATCTGCCGAGACAATGCACAAAGGAATATATCTTTTGAAAGTAACTGATATACAGAACAATAACTCCACATCGGTTAAATTCATAAAAAAATAGAAAAATTTTTAACAAAGTATGCAACTTTTTTTTGGGAAAATTGTCAATGAGAGCGGTTGGACCAACGAAGAATAGGCATTAGGTTCTTTACCAAATAAGTTTGTTTCTTTTCTGTTTGTTTATTATTAATTGCTAAAAGCAACCTCCCCCAAAGGTTGCTTTTTTTATGGTTGGTAATAATGATTGTTATGATATTTCAGAGGCAAAGAACACAAGACTAAAAAAACAAGACCTTATTTATATAAACTTTACCCTTTTTGTCTATTGCTTTAATGAAATAAAATCCCGGCTGAAAATTTTTCCCATCCAAAGTGAATTTGTTGGAATTAACCATATAATTTGCCGATAATTTGCCATTAATGTCATAAACCGAGATAGCTTTTAGAAGACTACAAGAGCATACTATTGTCATTAAACCTGAAGAAGGATTTGGATAAATCGATAAAACCGCAGATTTGTTAACAATATGCTCAACAGGATTTGGGTTTCCAGTAAAAACGGTATCCAATATCCACAAATCGTAAAGACCGAAGTTGTAAGGTACTTGGATGTCGTCCGACATGGAATTGGCAATAATGCAATAGGAAGAATCATTATTTTTAAAAATATCAACACCTCTATCGGAATTACTTCCGCCATAGTTATTGGCTTCCAACAGACTTAAAGAAAGGTCGGTAGTAAAAACAAATACATCGTCAGAGCCATAGTTTTGATGTAACTGTCCTGTGTAAGATTTGCTTGAGCCGATAATCAGATAGGTGCTGTCGTTGTTTTGAATCATTCTGTTGGCGTAATCGTTATCGCCTCCTCCGAACAATTTTGTATTTGATAAAACGCCAACACGGTCAGTTTGCCATATTACCGCATCGGAGCCGCCAAAACTTTGGGGTGTAAGGGAATAGGAGTAGCCTGTAAACAAAACGGTATCAAGGCTTCGTACGAAGATATTATAAATAGCATCCATGGAAGTTTCTCCATAACATTTTTGCCATTTTGAATTCCAATTGGAATCTAAGCAGGCAACGGCAGCATCATTTGCTCCATGGTAATTGCTGAAAGCAGCCACCGGATTATTGGTAATTCCTCCAAACAAGATGTCACCGTTTGGCAGGATTGCCGAGGCAAATATTAAATCGTTACTTGGCCCGCCAATGGATTTCTCACGTATGAGATTTCCCAAGGTATCAACCTCAATAAACCAAAAGTCTTTTCCTCCGAAATGAACAGATACTTGTCCTGTTGTATCGTCGGAATATCCGGAAATAACTAAATTGGAATTTGAATATTGCAAAATACTATTTGCCCATTGCACATTTTGACCGCCATAGCAAGAATCGAACAATAGGTTGCCACCGGTATCTATTGCGCACAACCAAAAGTCGTAATTGCCGTGATTAAAAACAATATTACCCGAGTCGCTATTAGTGGCTCCCACGCAATATATTTTATCGTTTATGATTATAAAATCATTAAAAACATCGTCTTGGCTTCCGCCAAATGCCTTTGACCAAATAATATTTTCATTGGAGTCCAATTTTTGAACCCATGCGTCCTGACTACCGTAAAGCGTGTCGATTAAAATATCGGAAGAGCGGGTATAACCTACGGTATATATATTCCCCTGTTTGTCTTTAAGCGCTTTATTGACAAAATCCCTTTTCGAACCACCAAAAACCAAATTGCTTTGAGCAAAAGATGTTTGCAAAAAAAATATGATTATAAGTGTTATTACGATTCTCATAATTTGGTCTTTTATATATAAAAAAACCAAAGGTTATAATACTTGAATAACAGTTATTTACCTTTGGTTTTCGTCAGCATTTTAATTCACAATAAATTTAGCATTCCTAACTTCCCCTTTATCATTGGTAAGGCGAACGAAATATATCCCGCGTGAAAGCCGAGGCAAATTTACTTTGTGTTTATAAGTTGCAGTAAAGCGCTCCGAATAAAGTTTTTGCCCTTGAAGATTAACAATATCGAGTTGGTACTCCATGGTTTTTACCGGCAAGCCGCTTAGGTTGATATAAGCTCCCGACTGTGTGGGATTGGGATAAAGCGTGATATTGAATTTTGGTTTTTCCCCTTGCTTTATTCCTACCCATGGGGCCAGTTTTATTACAAAGATATCGCTTTGTCCTTGAATAGCCATTCCTGAGAAAGTTCCATCGGTTGAATTTGTTGTACCTGTTATAAAAATCGAGCCATCGCTGTCTTCTCTTATAAGATCTGCATAATCATAATTCGAACCTCCGAAAGTGCGTTCCCATATAAAATTACCCACAGAGTCAATTTTAGCAAGCCAAGTATCTGATTTTCCGTAGTGATTAGTAACATTGCCTGTTGCTTCATCAATGCTGGCATAAATAAGAAATCCGTGATCGGAAGTTTGGAATATTTTACTTCCATTATTGTCATTCCCCATAGTTCCGAAACATTTCGACCATTGTAAATTAGCATTGCTATCGAGTTTTACACAGTAAAAGTCACGACCACCGATTCCACCACTAACATCTAATGTATCATGAATATAATCGGTATGACCCAATAGCATAAATCCGTTGTCTTCTGTTGATATAGCAGAAGTAAGTGATTCATAAGAGTCGGATCCATAATTTTTTACGCTAATAATATTAAACATTGTATCGTATTCCACAACTAAAAAGTCCGGACTCGGACCTCCGGGGTTTCCTTGCGAGTTTGGTGGATAATTATAGGTGTATCCTCCCGATTGCATAAAGGTTCCCGATGTTAAAAGATAGTAGTGGCCATTTTGAAAAACAAACTTTCCGGCAACATCTATTGTATCGTTGCATTTGTACTTTTGGATATTTCCACTTGAATCACTGATAAATATCCAACTACGATTATTTGTTGTGGATGAACAAAAACTCAAATCGCCATCAATTGATTCGGATTTAGCGGAGCAGATATACTTATTATTTGATAATTTAAATACACCTCCTCTATGACTTAACGACCCTCCAAAAAAATTAGTATCAATAAGAGTTCCCGAAAGATCTGTTTTTAAATGAAATATATCCCAATTTCCATGATTGTGTTTATAAATACCTTCGGTGCTACTTGTTATCCCGAAAATATCGATTGAATGATTTGTTATATACATGGGTCCCGGATATTCAATGTTTTGTCCGTTATATGTTTTCGAAAAATTCAAATTTCCCGTGGCTTTATTTATATTTATCAATTCCACGTTGTTGGCTGTTTGCGATAAAATATAACAGGAGGTATCGGTAAGAATAAAATCCATAATACTTCTGCCCAAATTGCTGTTATAGGTTTTCTTCCAGATAATAGGATTCTGAGAAAAAGCCGGTGACAGCAGAAAAATAAAACCGAATAGTGTTAAAAGTATCTTTTTCATAACATTAGTTTTTAATAAATTTATATGTTTTGTTAATTGTGCCGCCATCAAGCTTCAATATATATACTTCGCTTGCCAAACTATTAATATTGAACCGAAAGGAGTTGTTTATCGCTTCCTTTTTGTTTAGTAGCTGTCCCAAGCTGTTATAAAGAGAAAGATTGTAATTTTCGATTTCCGGATTTTGTGTAGTAACAATATTTTGACCAAAAGCAGTAAAGTTCATAAGAAGAAAGAATAGAAATAATGTAAGAAGGGTGATTGAGGATTTAGCTAAGGAGGGGTTCCTTAATTGCGTGTTGCGTGTTGCGTGTTTTCATGATAGTATTTTTATGGTTAATATGTGCAAAGATAGTAAAAAAATCTATACTTTTTTCATCAAATAAACCACATATTTACTTTTAAAAAATTCTTGTTCAAAAAAATCGTCAATGCGGTAGATACGACTTTTTCCCCGTGTGTTTTTCAATTCCTGTTCGATATCGCCCCCTTTGAGATAGAGAATACCGTTGGGCATGTCGTTAAAACCTTTTTTACGAATTTTGTTGCGGGTCCACGAGACGAAAACGGGAAGTGAAGTTACGGCTCTCGAGACAATAAAATCGAAGCTCTCGTTTAGATTTTCGGCCCTTATTTGCATGGCTCTGACATTTTGCAAACCAAGCTTTTGAGCTATATCATTTACCACCTTTATTTTTTTTCCAATGCTGTCGATAAGTAAAAAATCGGTGCCGGGAAACATTATGGCCAAGGGAATACCGGGGAAGCCTCCTCCGGTGCCTATGTCGAGCACACGGGTACCGTTTTTGAATCGTATCACCTTTGCAATGGCAAGAGAATGAAGCAGATGGCGCTCGTTGAAGTGTATAAAGTCCTTTCGGGAAATAAGATTTATTTTGGAGTTCCATTCTTGGTAAAGCGGCATAAGGGCTTCAAATTGCTCCAACTGAGCGGAGCTCAACCCGGGAAAATATTTTTTCAAAAGCAAGTTCATTTCAGTATTGAAAATTAAAATCTCAAAGATATTTTATTTTTTACATAAATACGCTAACAAATTTTTCTAAAACAGCATGATTAAACATGCCGACAAGCATAGCTAAGTGGAGAAACACACAACATTATTAACCGAGTACAAAAAACATCCCACCGATAATCGGAGTAAACTCTCACTCTTCACCGCCCTGAAGGCTTATTGATATTCAATATATTGCAAGCCTTATTCTTCCGTTTTTTTGTAAACCCTCGCGTAAATTGTTCGTTTTTCCAAGAGACACTTTGTATCATAGATATAGTCAAAAAAAAATCCCGCGAATTTCATTCGCGGGATTTTTTACTAAATTTACTAAAAAGAGCGCCGGCTCTTTTAGAAAACGTAAATTAATGTTGATGACCTCCTTCGCCATGTACATGACCGTGCTCCAATTCTTCTTTGGTAGCTTGACGTACAGAAAGAATCTCGCCGGTAAAATACAAATCCTGTCCGGCCATGGGGTGGTTAAAATCCATCTTAACATCGTTGTCGGAAACGCTTAAAATGGTGCCGTTCAAGCGGTTACCCTGATTATCCTGCATGGGCAGCGTATTGCCGACTTTTACCACATTCTCGTCGATTTTACCTTCTTGTTTAAAAACATCAAGGGGCACGTTAATTACCATATTGGGGTCGTTTTCCCCGTAAGCTTCGGCAGCTTCAATTCCGAACGAAAATTTATCACCCGGTTTTTTACCTCTCAATTCAGCCTCAAATTTGGGAATCATCATCCCAACACCATAGATAAATGTCAGTGGCTGAGCACCGTAGGTCTCTTCAATCAGCTCGCCCGACTCCTCTTTTTTCGTCAATCGGTAGTTCAGGCTAACTACAGTATTCGGTTCAATCATAATTTAAAATAATAAAAAGTTTGAGCGGCGAAAGTAAACTAAATTAATGACTGATAAACATTAAACTCCAAAAAAGGTAAAAATATCAAGCATCTCTTACATAACTCTGTCCGTCCTTTTCAACAGTTTTGAAAAAGCGACGTTTTTTGCCGCCGTTTTTAGCATTTTGCCCACTCAAAAATATCATTATACGCCAATAATCGAAATAAAAACAAGCGTAACAACTTGATATTCAGCATATAAAAATTTTTCAAAAAAATTTTCAAAAAAGTTGCACAAATAAAAAAACAATATACATTTGCAGCCGCTTTTGACGGGGATAAAACCCCTCACCAAAAAGTTCATAATCCTACCTGATATGTTTGTTCTCATATAGTTTGTTTTGGTTACAACTATACTGAAAACGGCAGCGGCAACCCGATATAAGAGTCCCTGCCAAATATGTCAAAATTTTTTTTGATACCTTATTTATGTGTTTGTGTGGTTTATATAAAATGCCCGGTGCCAGCCGGGTTTTTTTTTGCTTATCAGCCGGCTGTTTCAAAGCCTCATTCCATCAAGCAGGCAATGATTTTTTTACAGAACTCTAATATTCATAAATCTCCCGAAAGACAACAGACATTTACTTCTTCGGCCAAAAACTCTTCGTATAAAAATTTTGATATATTTGCATTTAAGGATACAACACAACTTATGATTTTAAAAATCTTCGACAAACAAAGCAAATTATGAGAAACATTTTACTGGTTTTCTTGATGTTAAGCATAGGATTCAGTGCCTACTCTTCGGACGACAACTCCGTTGTGAAATCCGATCCGGCATCGAGCCACATTGAAAAAAAATCAAAAAAAGACAACCTGAGCAAACGTATCGACGAATGGTTTGCCCCCAAAGTAAAGGCTCTCGGCTCCGTTCTTTTTTGGGACCCTTTTGCGGCAATAGGCATTTACGACCCCGTTATTTATCAGAAAAACGGCTCGCCTTATTTTCAACTCGACGGCGAGATGATTTGTCACCAAGACACCACTCCCGTGGTAAAATCAGAGCTTAAGGAAATCACAAAAGACGGAGAGACAGAATACCTTTTGCCTGCCTCAACAAAGATATATCATAACAACGGCGATGTTTTTAAAATCGATTCCGAATGGATTAGAACCGACGGATATGTGGCCGTGCATCCCATCGAACGCCATTTTCCGTTGATTGTGGTGTGGCTTGTTTTGGGTGCCATATATTTTACCATACGTATGAAATTTATCAACATTCGCGGTTTCCGCCATGCTCTCGACCTTGTTCAGGGGAAATATGACAACCCTGAAGACCCCGGAGAGGTATCTCATTTTCAAGCACTTGCCACTGCCCTTTCGGGAACCGTCGGACTCGGCAACATCGCAGGTGTGGCTATTGCCATAACCGTGGGAGGTCCCGGCGCCACCTTCTGGATGATAGTTGCCGGACTGTTGGGCATGTCGCTGAAATTTACCGAAGTAACCCTCGGAGTGAAATACCGCGAAATCGACGAAGACGGCAACGTTTCGGGAGGTCCCATGTATTATCTTCGTAATGCACTAAGGCTTAAAAACATAAGCAAGATGAACCTTGGCGGTCTCGGAAAAATACTTGCCATCATCTATGCCACTCTCCTAATCGGAGCTTCTTTGGGCGGCGGCAATATGTTTCAGTCGAACCAAACATTCCAACAATTTGAAATGATTATTCCTTCGTTACACGGCACGGGAGCCTATTTCGGATTAGGACTTGCCGTTTTGATAGGCATTGTGGTGATAGGAGGGATAAAAAGCATAGCCAAAGTTACCGAGAAAATAGTGCCTTTTATGGCATCTTTATATATTGTGGCCTCTTTGGTAATCATCGGCATTCATTATGACGAGATTACCGACGTTTTCAAGATGATTTTTAACGGTGCCTTTTCTGCCGACGCTCTTTACGGCGGATTTATCGGCGTGTTGATAGTGGGCTTTCAGCGTGCGGCATTTTCCAATGAGGCAGGTGTGGGCTCCGCCTCCATTGCCCACTCGGCCGTCAAGACGGAAGAACCTGTAAGCGAGGGCATTGTGGCTTTAATGGAGCCTTTGGTTGATACCGTCATCGTATGCACCATGACCGCTTTAGTCATCATTTTCACCGGTTATCAAGACCCCGCCATGGCACACGGCCACGACGGAGCACAACTCACCTCCATGGCCTTTGCAAGTATCTTCCCGTGGTTTCCGTGGGTGCTTGCCGTGGCAATAGCCCTGTTTGCCTTTTCCACTATGATTTCTTGGTCATATTACGGCCTCAAAGGTTTCCGCTTCCTCTTTGGCGACAAAATAGACAAACTCACCGGCAACCCAAAAGCAAAACGCTATATATTCTTCTCCATTTACTTGATATTCACGGTTATAGGCGCATCGTCAAACATGGGTTCGGTTATGGATTTCGCCGATATGATGATTCTTTCCATGGCCTTCCCCAATATCATCGGTTTGCTGATAATGGCGCCCGAAGTATATAAAGATATGCAATCGTACATGAGAAGAGTTAAAACCGGTGAGATAAAAATGTATAAATAGTGTCTCTTAGAAAACTCTACAAAAACCAAAAACGGATCTTTCGGCGATATTTTCATTTTCCTCAACTCGCTGATACTAAGGCATCACCTCGTCTCGGAAAAATAAAAATCTCATCCAAAATCTCTCGTTTTATGAAGATTTGATAGTTTTCTAAGAGACACTAAATAGTGGCTGTCCATAAAGTCATTAAAATTAAAATCTGCACAATATTTTAAAGAAATTTCTGTTTGTTGTTTTGTAAATCGGTTTTATCACTTATTCATCATTATTGTGCCTTATGTCAGCAAGATTTTTTTTCATCACTGTTATTTTATTTTCGGGACTAACAATTTTCGCTCAGCAAAATATTTTTATCACAAAGAGTATCAATTATTTACCTGAGAATAAAAGCTATACTAAAGGGAAAGCCTTGTTCGATAATGCCGCCATAACCTCGCAGTCGGACGACATACCTTATTTTATGATTCAAAGAAAAATCGGCAATTCCGTTGACTCGGTCGATTTGTTTTTGATGAATACCCTTTTTGAAACAAAAAATAATCTTCCGTCATCAGAAGAGATAAGAGACTTAAAACCAATATTTTATAAAATATCCGCAGCGCGCGGACAAAAAATACTGACAGTATTTATTTTGCCTTTTTCGGAAGAAAACAACAAGGTGAAGGCACTGAAAAAATTCGACTTGCTCGTAACGGTTTATTCTTCGAAAAAAACAAATTTGCATTTAAAAGGAAACACCAAATGGGCTGACAACTCGGTTTTGGCCACAGGCGACTGGTATAAGGTAAAGATTGACAAATCAGGTATTTACAAGGTTACCGGAGCCGACCTTGCGGCCATGGGAATCAGCCTCGGCAATATTGCCGTCAACGAGGTAAGGCTTTACGGAAACGGCGGCGGAATGATGCCTGAATCCAACGCGGCATTTTTCTACGACGACCTTAAAGAAGACGCCATAGAGGTGGTTGACAAAAACGGAAACGGCAAATTCGACTCCGATGATTATTTTCTTTTTTACGGACAAGGTCCCAACATTTGGAAATACGACGAAAACCTCAATCGTTTCGGACATTCGCAAAACCTTTACGACGATTTCGCCTATTATTTTATCACCGTGAAAAGCGGTAACGCATTAAGAGTAAATACATTACAGCAAAATAATGGCTCTCCGACAATCACCGTGAACGACTTTTTGGATTTCGAATATCACGATAAAGACTCTTTGAATATCATCAAATCGGGGAAAAAGTGGTTTGGCGAGGAGTTTAATATCATCAACTCATACAATTTCAGTTTCACCTTTCCTAACTTAAACACTTCAAAAGCGGTGAAAATAAAAATAGCGGCAGCTGCTCACTCCACCTCACCATCGACACTTAACTTTGTAACAAACGGATTATCAACGAGTCTCCTGCTGCCTGCCATCTCCGGTAACTACAGCGCAGCTTATGCCTCTTATGCCAAAACGGAATTTTTGCTTAACAGCACAAGCAATACCGTTTCCATTACGGCAAGCTACACCAAAAGCACCTCGTCGTCGGTGGCATGGCTCGACTATATCGAAGTGCAAGCCTATCGCCACCTGACAATGACAGGCAGTCAGATGCCGTTTACAAACCCCGATGCAACAGCTGCCGGACAGATTGCAAAATTTCAGCTGGAAAACGCATCACCGGATTTGAAAATTTGGGACATCACCAATCCTACCGAGCCCAAAAACCTTGCCTACACTTTGAATAACAACACTCTGACATTCAAGCAAGCAACCGACAGTTTAAGAGAATTTATCGCCTTTAAAGGAGGATATTATCAGGTCGATTTTGTGGAAAAAATCGCCAATCAGAACCTTCACAATACCAAGACCCCCGATTATGTGATTTGCTACTACAAAGCCTTTGAAAAGCAGGCTCAACAACTCGCCGATTTTCACCGGCAAAGAGACGGCATGGATGTTTTCATAGTGGAACAATCCAAACTTTTTAACGAGTTTTCGGGTGGCGCCGTCGATATTGCGGCACTACGCAACTTTATGAAGATGCTTTACGACAAGGCCCTTGCCAACGGCAACGAGCCACCCAAATATCTGCTGCTGTTCGGCGACGCAAGCTACGACTACAAAGACAGAATAGCTAACAACACAAACAAAGTCCTTACCTTTGAGTCCTCGGCCTCCCTTAACCCCTCGTCGAGCTATTCATCCGACGACTTTTTCGGCCTATTGGACGATAACGAAGGCGCCAATTGTTACGGCTCATTGGATATCGGCATCGGCAGATTTCCGGTCAACACCCTCGCCCAAGCCGACCTGATGATAGACAAGATAAAGCGATACACCGCGACTCATACAAGCGCCTCAAATTCAGCGTGTAACAGCGGCCAATCAAACATATCAAACCTTGCCGACTGGCGAAATATCGTTTGCTTTATCGGCGACGACCAAGACAACAACATACACGTTTCGCAGGCCGACTACCTGGCTGAGTATGTGGGAAAAAATTATCCCGTTTACAACATCGACAAGATTTTTCTCGATGCCTACGTGCAGCAAACCACGCCGGGCGGACAACGCTACCCCGAGGCAAAACGCGACCTCAACAGCAGAATAAACAACGGCGCCCTTGTGCTTAACTACACAGGCCACGGCGGCGAAATAGGTCTCGCGCACGAGTCGCTTCTGGACTTAAACGACATTCAAAGTTGGACAAACCACGACAACTTGCCGCTTTTCGTAACAGCAACTTGCGAGTTTAGCCGCTACGACGACCCGCAGAGGACATCCGCGGGAGAATACACCCTCTTGCATGAAAACGGAGGCATGATAGCCCTGCTGACGACCTCGCGATTGACATATTCAAGCTATAATTTTACCATTAACAAAATTATTTACGAAAACATCTTCAAGAAAAACGGCGGCAGCTATCCCGCTCTCGGCGATGTGATACGCAAATCGAAAGTAGGTGCGGGCTCCAGACCCAACAACCGCAACATCGTTCTTCTGAGCGACCCGGCTTTAAAGCTTTCCTATCCTGAATACCAAGTAGTTACCGACTCAATTAACGGCACAGCCATCGACCAATATACCGACACACTCGGCGCTTTGTCGAAGGTTACCATTTCAGGCAGAATAGAAAATCAGGGGCAGGTGATGACAAATTTCAACGGTTTTTTATATCCCAAGGTTTTCGACAAAAAGCAGACATACACCACCTTGGGCAACGACCCCGACAGTCAACCCATGGAATTTAAAATGCAGAAAAACATTCTCTACAAAGGAAAGGTATCAGTGAAAAACGGCATTTTTAAATTCTCGTTTATTATCCCCAAAGACATCAATTACAGCATTGGCAAAGGAAAGATTTCGTATTACGCCGAAAACGGCATAAGGGATGCCAACGGCTACCACGACTCCCTTTTAATAGGCGGAAATTCCAAAAATATTATCAACGACAGCCAAGGCCCCGACATAGCACTTTACATGAACGACACCAATTTTGTTTCGGGCGGCATTACCGACGAAAACCCTGTGCTACTGGCATTTATCTCCGATGAAAACGGCATTAACACCACCGGAAACGGCATCGGTCACGATATAACCTTAACCCTCGATGACAACAGCTCCGAAGCTGTGGAGCTCAACTCATTCTACAGCGCAAACATCGACACCTACCAAAGCGGAGTGGTAAAATACGCTCTCTCGAATCTCAGCGAGGGACCGCATACCATTACCCTTAAGGTGTGGGACATCCTTAATAATTCGAACAGCGCATCCATAGACTTTGTGGTAGCATCAAGCGACAAAGTGCTCATAAGCAATGTTTTAAACTACCCTAATCCCTTTAGCGACTACACAAATTTTGTGTTTGAGCACAACATGGAATGCACCGAGATGAGTCTCGAAATACAGATTTTCGATAATATGGGAAGACTTGTAAGGATGCTTTCAACAAAGGTTGAAGACCCCGGATTCAGAATTGCCGACAACGAATTGAAATGGAACGGAAGAAGCCAAAACGGCGGGTCGCTGCAAAGCGGAATTTACACCTATAAACTTGTGGTTAAGACAGATACAAAGCAAAGTGCGGTAAAAACAGGCAAGCTGGTATTTTTGAAAAAGGACTAAAAACCTCAGCCGTACCAAATTTCCTAAAAACACACTGCATACACCTTAAATCGGCAGAGGCGGCATTTACACTCTTTGATAATTTATTAACAATTTAAAAAAACATAGCGGGAGCAAACCACCATAAGTTATTGAATTTCCGAATATTACATCACAGGAGACGTGTCGGGAAAATGTTTTCAAAAAAATTTATAAAGCGTTTATTTACAGAAGAAAAATATCTTATTTTTGTTAATAATTAATCACAGATACTTTTGGTTATGAAAGCTTATAAGTTGTTTATTTTATTTTTAATACCGTCGGTATTTTTGTTACCAAAATTTACACAAGCACAGGACACGGGAAAATTGGATTACAAGGCATGGAGTTTCAATTTGAATTTCGGTCAAACTCTGTTTTGGGGCGATGTAAATGACGAAATAACAAATCCCTTTTCGGCCTATTTTAAACCCGACTACAGCGCCATGGCTTACGGCTTGATAGTTCAGAAAAATTTCAATTCTTGGCTGGGTCTCGACTTGCAATATCTCGGCGGTAACCTGCACGGCACCAGAACATTATGGAGCAATAAAGACACTGCCGGTTTATACTTCAATTCAAAAATAAACCACATAGGTCTCAATCTCGACATCGACGTTTTCGATTTGTTTATGGAGAAAAAACCCATCAGACTTTTCAACTTTTACATACGCGGCGGAGCAGCCTACAATTTTTACAACGCCACCGAATACAAAAGCTCCGATAACAGTGTAACAAACACGGCAGCAGCCGGAGCCCCTGAAGTAACGGGCGGTTGGGGAGTGCGTTTCGACATCTCGAAAGCCGTGGGATTTACCTTCGAAAATATCTTTGTTTATGCATTCGACGATTTTCTCGATGCGCACAGCACACAATACTCAAAAGCCAACGACCTGTTTGCCTACACCTCACTGGGATTCACCTACAGGCTCTATCCGAAGCCGAGAAAACCGAGACTGCGAAACCAAGAAGAGGAAATTCCTGTTGACACTACCGTCGCAGCGGCAGGCAAAGAAGAAAATACCGAAGCCGAGCCCGAGTTAACGGTGAAAACCGTTATGCCTTCGAGCATAAAAAGCAACGACACCATCCTTGTCAATCTTAAAATTTACAAATACGACTTAAACGAAAAAGCGCGTTTGCAACAGACCTTACCAATTGGCTTTAAGGCAGTTGCCAAAGACAACAGCACTGCAGAATTCGACTTCAGCGACAGAATTGTCAGCTACACCTGGGTGCGTTTCCCCGGTATGAAAGAATATATAAATTTGAGCTATTATTTGATAAGCCAAGGAGCAAGCCCGGGAAATTATTCCATACCCGGAATTTTGTTCTACGATGTTGACGGTAACGAACAGATAAAACAATTCAAAACCGGCATCACTGTTACAAAACCCGTGGCTGTGGCACAAGTTGAACACCCGTCAGGAAACACCACTAAAGTGGAGCCTTCCAACGAAAATGTTGACATTGTGAAAAACGAAGCGACAGGGCAAAATACCGCTGTCGTTACTCAGACTTCAAAACCGGCACAGACCAAGCCTTCCGGAGTTTTGGAATATCGGGTACAAGTGAGAGCCATCTACGGAGGCAAGTCGTCACCGCAGGCAATAGCAAGGCAATACGGCTTAGAAAAGCCTGTTTATGAAGAGTTTATGAAAGGCTATTCGAAATATACCGCAGGTAATTTCGCCACTTACCAAGAGGCAAAAGCCTATCGCGACCAATTGAGAGCAGGCAAGGTGCCCGGAGCTTTCGTGGTAGCTTATTACAAGAAAAAACGCATGGCACATATCGGCGACGCTTTGAAAATAGAAAAACAAACGGCAGCCAAACCGGCACCGCAAAGCAGTATTAAACAGGAAGGGGTAAGCTATAGCATTCAAATAGCAGCCTCCACACGCAAGCTGAGCGCCTCGGCTTTGG
Organism: uncultured Prolixibacteraceae bacterium; assembly: GCA_964585875.1. Taxonomy (GTDB): domain Bacteria; phylum Bacteroidota; class Bacteroidia; order Bacteroidales; family UBA1556; genus UBA6267. Next base: position 19,007 of record CAZPGC010000039.1, read on the forward strand.
CCGCACAATTCGGCGTTACCGATAAGGTTATTCTCACAACACACAACGGACTTTATAAATATGTAATCGGCTCATACTCAACATATGAAGAAGCTAAAACGAAACTTTACGAGGTTCGTGAAAATGTGCCTGATGCCTTTATTGTGAAATACGTAAACGGTGTCAGACAGTAGTAACAATTCCGGGGAGTAAAGAGGAAAACCGCGACATAATGTTGCGGTTTTTTTTTGACTGCCGTTATCCCCTTCCGGCAGGCTTTTTCACTCCTTTTTACATTTAAATGGTGCGAGCGGATACTAATAAATTTTAAAAAATCAAGCTAAGCGAGTAACAAAATACCCCCGGCATAAGTCGTTAAGATATAACAGCATAATTATTAACCATGGAAAACACCAATACGATAATATAGTTTTCTAAGATACACTAAATTTATAAACCATGCGTAAAATCATTAAAAACCCGTTCACAATCCTTGCACTTGCCGTAGCGGCACGCTTGGCGAGTCTGATGCTTTTCAACAAAGACCCTCTATTTTTCCTGTCGCCGAGGAATTTCAACGGCCGCGGACTGCTGACACAGCCCTCTTGGTTTGATTTCACGGTTCCGCTCTTAATAATTTTCATTTTTTACGGCGAAAACAAAATCCCAAAACCGAGCTTCAACAAATTGTTGAAACCTTTGGGTGCAGCGTTTTTATTAATTGCAACGCCGGCTGTCACAGGCATGCTGCTGAATAATTACATCGAAAGGTATTACCTCGATTTTGATTTCAATATGGCTTTGATGATGCGCTACTTGCTTTTCGTACTGACTTTTACAGCCGTAAATCTCTTTGCCGACAACCTGAAGACATTAAACAAAAGCAAGCGCCTCAAAGTACTGTTAATCATAACTCTACTCCTTTCAACAGCCTACACCCAAGACCTGTTCGGCGAGGCAAAAAGCATGTATCTTTTGCTGGCACTCGTCAACAGTGTGGGTCTGTCCACAGTGCTTTTTAGCATAGGCTTGCGAAGGTTTTACAAAAGCCGTCCCGCTGAAACGATTCTATCGGCCGCCCTTGCCGGCATCCCCATGATTTTCTTGGTTTTCAATGTCTTATCGGTGAGTTTCTTTACCATATTTCTGCCCTTTATTGCCTTCTCGACCGTGGCTGTTTTGATGTACAAAGGCAAGCCAAAAGTCAATTTCGCGGTTGCTCCCCTACCCTTTCTTTTGGCTCTGTTTTTAAACTACGGCTTACCCTCTTTGGTCTCACCCCAAACGGCAAATGAGCTCATTGAAAAGAAGAGCGAAGAGAAGTTTATCACTCAAAAGGTCGGCGGGGTAACGGTGAAATATAAAGATGAAAAACTTAAAGAAATAGCTGTCAAGCTGGCAAAAGTCATCAATGCCGCCAACGAGGTTTGCGACAAGGAATTCGGTTTCTCTCCCGAGGTTAACGAGCTGGTAATCAAAGGCATTGCTCCGGGAGGTTTTCATGCCGAGTTTCCATCCAAAATAGTGGGCAACATAATGGGCGAGAAATATTTGGAAAACTGTGCCGACAGTGCCTTTTTAAACAAACCAGATTT
>CAZPGC010000040.1:0-4187 GCA_964585875.1 uncultured Prolixibacteraceae bacterium
TTCAAAACTTACTCAAAACCGAGACGCTTGCCGGCATTCAACATTATTTTTATTTTGTTTACCCCACAATAGGTATTCTTCTCGCCTTGCTTTTTATAAAATACATCATTAAAAACAAGGTTGAACACGGTATTCCCAGCGTGTTGTATGCCATATCCGAAACAAAGGGACACATCAAATATCACAACCTTTTTTCGTCGATTGTGACTTCGGCTCTCACCGTTGGTTTCGGTGGCTCGGTTGGTCTTGAGGGTCCTACCGTGGCTACCGGTGCCGCCTATGGTTCAGCTTTCGGCAAATTGCTGAAACTCAACTTTAAACAAACCATTTTACTTCTCGGAGCCGCATGCACGGGAGCCATGTCGGCAATTTTCAAAGCGCCCATAACGGGTATTGTTTTTGCCTTGGAAGTCATTATGATCGACCTTACTATCGGTTCGGTTTTGCCCTTGCTGATTTCATCGGTTTCCGCCATTCTCACCTCTTACTTCTTTATGGGTCCCGACGTGCTTTACCATTTTGAGTTGCATCAAACTTTCAACCTCAATCAACTGCCTCTGTTTATCTTACTTGGCGTGGCTACGGGGCTTTTGTCGGTATATTTCACCAAGGTGTATATCTTCATTCAACGCACTTTCGACAAAATGAAATCGCCTGAGTTACAGCTGATTTTCGGCGGCTTGTCACTCGGTATTCTCATTTTCCTTTTTCCGGCTCTCTACGGCGAGGGCTACGAAGTGATAAACGAGGCTCTGTCGGGTAATGCCGATTTCATCTGGCAAAGCTCCATACTAAGCACCCTGTCGAATCATTACTACATCGGCGTCTTCATCATTCTTGCCGTTATCCTTTTCAAATCTTTTGCCACAAGCCTCACTTTTGCGGCAGGCGGCGTGGGCGGCATCTTCGCTCCCACTCTTTTTATGGGCTCTCTCACGGGATTGCTCTACGCCTCCGTATTGTCACATTTCGGAATTGACTTGCCCGTGGAAAATTTCGCACTCGCTGCCATGACAGGTGCCATTGCCGGAGTTTTGCAGGCTCCTCTGACTGCCGTTTTCCTTATCGCCGAAATTTCGGGAGGATATCAACTGCTTGTGCCGCTGATGCTTGTCTCTTTGACCTCTTACCTCTTCACTCGCATCTTTGTTAAAAATTCCGTATATACCTACCAATTGGCCGAAAGAGGTCAGCTGATGACTCACCACGCCGACAAAAACACCCTTAAACTTCTGGATATCAACAAAATAATAGAAACCGACTTTAAAACTATACATCCCGATTCTTATCTCGGCGATTTGGTAAAACTTATTTCCGAATCCAACAGAAGCCTCTTCCCCGTGGTTGACAATGACAATAACTTTATCGGCATAGTAAAATTCAGTGATGTGCGTAAAATTGTTTTCAAACCCAAACTCTACGACAAAATGAAAATTACCGAGTTGATAATTTATCCCGAGGTAATTGCAGGGCCCGAAGACTCTATGGAGGAAATAGCCCACAAACTTAGCACTCATCAGATTTATAACATCCCTGTCGTGGAAAACGGTAAATACAAAGGCTTTATATCCCGAGCAAATTTCTTTGCCGAATACAGAAAGTTGCTCAAGGAATTTTCCGAAGACTGACAAAAGCGGCACGCCGTTTTTTTAAAAATTTTCAACACATATTAAAACCGATTTTGTTTTTAAATAATTTAGTGCCCGAAATAAAGGAAGAAATTATGATGAAAATTTTGTTTGTGTGCATGGGCAATATCTGCCGTTCACCAATGGCGGAAGGCGTTGTGCGTGAGGTTTTTAAGAAAAGAGGAATCGAAGCCGAACTCGACTCGGCGGGAACAGGAGCCTGGCATGCGGGAGAGCCGCCTGACTATCGCGCCCAAAGGGAATTGAAAAAACACGGCATCTCCATAGCCGACCTGAGAGCAAGGAAAATTCGCTACCAAGACCTTAACTATTACGACAAAATATACGCAATGGACGCAAGCAATTACAGCGATATTATGATGATGGCCGACAAAGAGCAAGCCGGAAAAATAGATATGTTTATGAACATCGCCGAGCCGGGGCGCAACAAATCGGTGCCCGACCCCTACTACGATGACGATAAAGGCTTTGCAACCGTATATGAGATGATTAAGAAATCGGCCGAAGCTCTGGCGGACAAAATGGAAAACAATAAAATATAAGAAGCTATGAACGACGTAATAGACTATCGCATTATCGGCGACGATATGCAAATCGTTGAGGTTGAGCTCGATCCGGGCGAAGGCGTCCGCGCCGAAGTTGGCGCCATGATGTATATGAGCGAGGGCATAGAAATGAATACGGGCACCGGCGGAGGCCTCTTCAAAGGCTTTAAACGTATGCTTACCGGCGAAGGCTTTTTCATAACAACCTTTATGCACAACGGCAGCGGCAAAGGTCATGTGGCTTTCGGTGCTCCTTTCCCCGGTAAAATTATTCCTTTGGACTTGATGCTGCTCGGAGGCGAATTTCTGGTGCAGCGCGACGGTTTCCTCTGTGCCGCCAAGGGTGTTGACATCGACATAGCATTTACACGAAAGTTGGGAGCGGGATTCTTCGGCGGCGAAGGCTTTATTCTTCAGCGACTTAGAGGTGACGGCTTGGCCTTTGTGCATGCGGGAGGCACCATCATCGAAAAAAACCTGATGCCTGGCGAACGCTTGCGTCTCGACACCGGTTGTCTCGTGGCGCTCTCCCCTTCCGTTGACTACGACATTCAATTTGTGGGTGGTTTTAAAAATGCCCTTTTCGGCGGCGAGGGGCTTTTCCTGGCAAGCCTGAAAGGGCCCGGAAAGGTTTATATGCAAAGCCTTCCCTTTTCGCGCCTTGCCGACCGTGTCATGAGCGCGGCAGGTGCAAACAGAGGCGAGTCCAAAGGTGTTGGCGGCATTGGCGGTGATATTTTGGGTGGTTTGTTCGGCGGCGATAAAAGTTTTTGATTTTGTTCCGTAGAAAAAAGAAATATTATTCATCGACGTCATTATCGGCTTTGGCGGCAAAGCGCTTTCGCCGTAACAAACTCGGAATGGCCGCACTCTTTTACATTGCCCTCTCTGTTTTGCTGGCCCTTTCGGGATATCTTATAACTCCCGACAAAACGCCCTTTGCCAACAATCAAAATCTGGAATTGGCTACCAAAAGACCCGGTTTTGAAGTAAAAATACTGAAACTAACGCGAAACAGGCATTTTACAAAGCACGGCCTCTTTTATAAAATGCTTTTCGGCTGCCCTTTGTCATACAACGAAATTCCCGTTTACAGCTATTCATTCAACGGCGACAGCCTGAAGGCCGAACTATACACCGGCATGAATCCCAACAAAGGTCAAATTAAGGAATTTAATCTTGCCGACATAGCCTTTCCTATTAAAGTAAAAAGTGTAATAAAGGAAGGTAATAATTTGAAATTCAGCACTATCAATGGTGATAAAATTACAAAAAGCATAGCGGAGCTGACAAGCATGGTAAAAGATAATTTCATTGAAAAGCGTCGTTATTTGCTCGGCACCGACCGCTTTGGTCGCGATATGTTGAGTCAGCTGCTCATAGGCAGCCGCGTCAGTCTTTCGGTGGGATTTATCGCCGTGCTCATTTCCCTGATTATCGGCATATCTTTGGGTCTTATTGCCGGCTTTTTCGGTGGCAAGATTGATAACTTGATAATGTGGTTTATCAATGTGGTTTGGAGCATTCCCACCTTGCTCCTCGTCATTGCCATAACCATGGCTTTGGGGCGCGGTTTTTGGCAAGTGTTTGTGGCCGTGGGACTTACAATGTGGGTAGAGGTAGCACGCGTGGTGCGAGGACAGGTTATGAGCTTGCGAAACAAAGAATTTGTGGAGGCGGGCAAGGCTTTCGGCTATTCCAACTTCCGCATACTTTTCCGCCATATACTGCCCAACGTAGTGAGCCCGCTTATCGTCATCTCCGCCGCCAATTTTGCCTCGGCCATACTCATCGAGGCCGGACTTTCTTTCTTGGGCATAGGAGTGCAGCCGCCAATTCCTTCGTGGGGCACTATGATAAAGGAGCATTACGGCTACATCATCCTCGACAAACCCTTCCTAGCACTGTTGCCCGGAGCTGCCATTATGCTTATGGTCTTGGCTTTTATGATTGTCGGCAACAGCTTGAGAGATGCTCTTGATGTCAAGGTCGT
>CAZPGC010000040.1:4287-20483 GCA_964585875.1 uncultured Prolixibacteraceae bacterium
TTGATTTTTTACATCCGCATCTTGTTTACTTTGATTTGTTTATATAGTTTTGCCGCCGAAAAATAATTCGATGAAGAAGAAACTGCATAAGAAGTTAAAAGAGTTGCCGGCAACGGCTATTTGCGGTAACGACATCAGCTCTTCCGTTTTATATGTATCGGCTTTATCCATTGTTTATGCCGGACAATATGCTTGGATTACCCTTTTAATTGTGGCTTTCATACTCTATTTGTTCCGTAAAATATACGGCGAAGTAGTTGGGGCTCTGCCACTTAACGGCGGCGCATACAATGCCCTGCTGAATACCACAAGTAAAAACACGGCCTCGTTTGCAGCTACTCTGACGATTTTGTCGTATATGGCCACATCCGTTATTTCGGCCAACGAAGCGATGCACTACTTGTCGGAGATTATCCCCTCGGTTGAGGTGATATCGGCCACCATCATTTTACTTTCGCTGTTTGCGGGCCTCACCATTTTGGGCTTGAAAGAATCGTCATTTGTTGCAATGATGATTTTCATCTTTCATTTGACTTCCATGCTTTTGCTCATAGGTGCAATCTCGTTTTATCTCTTCCGCAACGGCTTGGGCACTTTCTTGGAAAATTGGCATGCTCCCGTGCAAGGCGGCAGCATTTGGGTGGCCATATTTTTCGGATTTTCGGCCTCCATGCTGGGTATTTCGGGCTTTGAGAGCTCGGCAAATTTTGTTGAAGAACAAGAGCCGGGCGTATTCCCCAAAACCTTGAGAAACATGTGGATTATCGTCAGCATAATAAATCCGCTGATGGCTTTCTTCGCCTTGTCGATGGTTCCTATTCACGATATTAAAACACTGTACGAGACCACTTTACTGTCGCATATGGCCGACGTTTCCTCCGGCATGTGGCTGCAAATGATTATTGCTTTGGATGCGGTTTTGGTATTAAGCGGTGCCGTGCTCACATCATACGTCGGAGTTTCCGGTTTGCTGGAGCGAATGACATTGGACAGAATTTTACCGCCCTTTTTTCTCAAGAAAAACAAAAGAGGAAGTTCGTCGAGAATCATACTTTTCTTCCTGTTTTTAAACATCTCGGTCTTGTTTATCACCCGTGGAAAAGTCGAAATTTTAGCAGGCGTTTACACCATTTCTTTTCTCTCGGTGATGGCTTTGTTTGCCATTGGAAACATATTTTTGAAAATTCGACGGTCGCGACTGCCACGCCCCGAACATGCAAGTTGGATAAGTCTGATTATAGCTCTCACCGGCGTTTCGGTGGCGCTGATAGGCAACCTGAAAATGGAGCCTAACGAGGGCATGTCTTCCAACTTTACCATTTTCATGGACTATTTCATACCGAGCATTATTGTGGTTATTATCATGCTGAACCGAATAAGTTTGCTCAAGCTGCTGATGGGCATAATTCACTATTTTACAGACCCTTTCATAAAAAACATTCGTTCTTTGGACTTAAACATTCTGAAAACAATTGTAAAAATCAACTCGCAGGAATTTGTTTTTTTCACCAAGGGCGACAATATTAAAAACCTGAACAGGGTGATGCTTTACATCTTGAGGAACGAGCAAACCAAAAGGGTGAAAATTGTCACGCTGCTCGACGACAACGAGGAGTGTCCGCCCAACCTGCAAAAAGACCTGGAATTTCTCGACCGCGTTTACCCCGAGATAAAAATAGAGTTTGTAAAAATGAAGGGTAAGTTCAGCCCCGATTTAATTTTGGAGCTATCGAAAAAATGGAATATCTCGCCCAATTTTATGTTTATAGGTGCGCCCGGAAATAAATTCCCTTACCACATACAGGACCTGCACGGCGTAAGGTTGATAATTTGACAAATGAAAATGCACCTTATATCCGCTAAATCTTCTAAATCCGATGAAATGATTGTAGGTATTAAACAAATCAATACGGATCGACATCGGGGGCGACGATGACATTGCGAAACTCGGCCTTTTTGTCCATTTCGGAGATGCTTTCCACAATGAAATCTTTGACGTAACGCTGCGAAGCGCTGACTTCAATTTTGACGATAATATTTTTGATGAATTTGTTTTTTATGCGGCTGACCAAGGGAAATTCGGGACCTATGACCCTGCCGCCGAGGCGCTTGCGTAGAAGTGCGGCAAGAAAATCGGCTGCCTGATTCAAGATTTGGTAGTCTTTGTGCTTAAGGCTGAGGCGAATCATACGGAAAAAAGGCGGGTAGTTGAAGGTGCGCCGCTCGGCTATTTGCCTGTCGTACATTGCTTTATATGCGTAATTTACAACTTCGACAATGGTGGCGTTTTCGGGTTTCGAGGTCTGAATTATAACCTTGCCGCGCTTGCCCTTTCGTCCTGCCCTGCCGCTAACCTGCGTGAGCATCTGAAAAGCCCGTTCGGAAGCTCTGAAATCGGGAAAGTTGATGAGCGAGTCGGCGTTGAGGACGCCCACCAAGCCCACGTTTTCGAAGTCGAGACCTTTGGTAACCATCTGTGTGCCAACGAGTATGTCAATCTTTTTCTCTTCAAAGTCACTTATGATTTTGGTGTAGGCGTGCTTGCCCCGCGTGGTGTCGAGGTCCATCCTTTTTATGATGGCATCGGGGAAAAACAGAGGCAGCTCACTCTCCACCTTCTCGGTTCCGAAACCGCTGAGCCGCAACTTCTTACTGCCACAGGCCGGACATCTGTCGGGCATTGTCATGCTATAGCCGCAATAGTGGCATTTCATTTTTTGGATGTGCTTGTGGAAGGTGAGCGTCACATCGCAGCTTTTGCATTCGGGCGACCACTGACATTTGTCGCAGACGAGGCGCAGCGAAAATCCTCGCCTGTTACGAAAGAGAATAACCTGCTGCTTTTGCTTTAAGCTTTCCTCTATCGCCGAGAGCAAACGAGTGCTGAAATGCGATTTCATCTCTTTGTTTTTTCTTGCCAAAACCGTATCTACAATCTCTATTTCAGGCATTTGTATCTTGCCGTAGCGCTCGTTAAGCTCCGTTAGGCTGTATTTTCCGCTTAAGGCTTTGTAGTAGGTCTCAACAGCGGGAGTGGCCGAGCCGAGCAAACATTTGGCACCGTGAAGCATGGCAAGATATATGGCCGAGTCGCGACCGTTATAGCGCGGAGCAGGGTCGTATTGTTTGTAGGAAGTGTCGTGCTCCTCGTCAACGATAACGAGTCCCAATTCGGTAAAAGGCAAGAAAACCGCCGAGCGCGCACCAACAATAATCTTGTAACTGTTTTCAACACCACTCATTTTATTCCACACCTCCACCCTTTCGTTTTGCGAGTATTTGGAATGATAAATGCCGATATCGGCCCCGAAATATTTACGCAACCTGTTGATTATCTGCCCTGTAAGCGCAATTTCAGGCAGCAAAAACAATACCTGCCGCCCTTGTTTCAAAACCTCGTCGATGAGCTTGATGTAAATTTCGGTTTTTCCGCTACCCGTCACGCCGTGCAAAAGCTGTATGTTCGAATCCTCAAAGCGCGCCTTCACTTCCTCAAAAGCTTTTTGCTGCTGCTCCGACAAGATGATGTCGGCAGTCAGGGCTGTTGAAGAGCCGTCTTCGATGCGCGAAATAACTTTTTCATAGGTGGTGAAAATATTCTTTTTAATCATGGCATTGAGCACGGCATTGCTGCCTCCGCTTTCTTTTATCAGCGCCGAACGCGACACCTCTTTGAGCTCGCCGCCGCCGAAACCCGAAAGTTTAAGATAGTTCAAAAGCATATCCGATTGCTTTGGAGCTTTGCGCTCCAGCTCATTCATCAAAGCGTTGAGCTTTTCGTCGGAGAGCAGCGAATTATCCATTGTCACAAAGCTTTTTCGCTTGGGCTTAAACTTCTCCCTCATTTCCTGCTCCTCGAGGATAAGACCTTTTTCAAAAAGATTTTTCAGCAAATAAACAACTTGCTTCAGCTCCACTATGGCCGACACCTCTGTTATGGTGAGCACGCCGGCATGCTGCAAGGCCTCCCACACAAGAAATTCCCTGTCGTTCAGCTCTGAGGTGTCGCCCTTATATTCGGGATTCATCACTATGCGGGTTTCGCTTGCAAGCTTCATCGCCGACGGCAAGGCGGCATTCATAACCTCCCCTTCGGTGGCCATGTAATACGAGGCCATCCATTCCCAAAACCTAAACTGAAAAGTGTTGACAACAGGCATCTCATCAATCACGTCTAGGATATATTTCACAGAGTAGCTGTCAGGTGCTTTTTGGTGAACCTTTTTTATGAGTGCCGAATAAATTTTCTTTTTGCCGAATTGCACCACCACTCGTTTGCCGGGCTCCACCGCGTCGTTAAACTCAAAAGGGACGCGATAGGTATAAAGTTGCGGCAAAGCCAAGGGCAACAAAACATCCACAAATTTTGTTTGCCGTTCCATCACTCCTGAAAATAAATTCTTTTTACACGTCGCGATATGGAAGTCATAACCTCGTAAGGTATTGTGCCTAAGACAGATGCCATATCAGCCACGGTGAAATTATCGTCGAAGATAATCACCTCATCACCCTCTTTGGCATCCACTCCGGTGATGTCAACCATGGTCATATCCATACAAATGTTGCCTATGACCGGCACACGCACTCCATTGATAAAAACGGCACCTACTCCCCTGCTCAGCCGTCTGTCGAAACCGTCGGCATAGCCTATGGGTATGGTAGCCGACACCAAATCGTGTCCGGCAATAAAACTGCGGTCGTAACCCACCGACTCTCCCTTGCCTATATGCTTTATCTGGGTGATAATGCTCTTTAAAGTGCTGACATTACGCAACTTATCCTTATGTCCGGGACATGTGGCAAAACCGTATAGGCCTATGCCCAAGCGCACCATATCAAACTGATATTGGGGAAAACGACAGATGCCGCTTGAGTTTAGCAGATGACGGGAAAACTCGGTGTCGAGTTCATTTTCCAGAAAATTGCAACACTCTGAAAAATAGGCGGCCTGTCTGTGGGTGAAGTCATCGAATTTGCTCGAATCGCTGCCCACAAGGTGGCTGAAAACTGTTCTAACTTCCACATTATCTTCATCTTTCAGCCTTTTCACAAGCTCCGGCAACTCATGTCTTTCAAAACCCAAGCGGTGCATTCCCGAATCGATTTTAATGTGTATGCCGTGCGATTTCCCCTTGGGAATGATGTTGCCTTTAATAGCGGAAATGAACTTATCGAGGATGGATAGGCTGTAAATTTCCGGCTCCAAGTTGTTGACAATCATAAGGTCAAAGGCGTTTTCGTCGGGGTTCATCACCATAATGGGCAGCGTGATACCCGCTTTACGCAACTCTACGCCCTCATCGGCATAGGCAACGGCGAGGTAGTCAACGTTGTGATAGCGCAAAGCGTTGGCAATCTCGAAACTGCCGGAGCCGTATGAAAAAGCCTTCACCATGGCCATAATTCCGGTTTGCGGTTTGAGCAATGAGCGATAAAAGTTCAGATTCTCAACCATGGCCGTCAGGTTTATCTCCAAGACGGTCTGATGAGCTTTTTGCTGGAGCCTGTTGCTTATTTTTTCAAATTCGAAAGCACGCGCACCTTTCAACAAAATGCTTTCGTTTGACATGCCGTAGATGGGATGGTAACGCAGAAAATCATCGGTCGTATCGTAGAAATATTTTTCACATTTAAATAGCCCTTGCTGCCGTTTTATGGCCTTGCCTATACCGATGAAACAGTCGATTTCTTTTTTGTTAACAAGCTCTGCCACACGCGAATATAGCGTGAAATCGTTCATGCCTGTTTGTAAAATGTCGGACATGATAACCGTGCGCCGTTGATGACGGTTTTGCTGCGAGAGAAACTCCATGGCTATGGCAACGGAGTTCAAATCGGAGTTATAAACATCGTTGATTACAGAACAATTGTTCACTCCTTCCTTGAGCTCCAAACGCATTGCCACGGGCGATAAGTCCTTGATTCTCGCGGCGATAACGGCGGGGTCGAGTCCCATTGTAAGGGCCGTGAGCACAACATGAAATACGTTTTCTATGGATGCGCTGTCGGTGAAAGGCAAAAACAAATCGAACTCTTTTTCGCCTTTATAAGTGCAATGGTAAAAACCCTTTTTGCCCTTGTTTTCCTCTATGAAAAGAGCTACTGAACGAGTACGTAAACTCCACGATATCAGCTCTTTTCTCCTGAAAACCTCCAAGGATAAAATCCTTTGGTTTATATCGCCGTGGTCGTGGCAAAAGATAATCCTTTCGCTTTTTTTGAACAGCTGAAGTTTTTCGTTTATCTTCTGCATTTTATTGATGAAGTTTTCATCATGGGCGTGACCTATATTTGTGAATATTCCCGTTTGCGGCAAGATTATCTTTTCCAGGTTTTCCATTTCTTCGGGCTGTGAAATACCTGCTTCAAACAAGGCCGTGTCGTAATCCGATGAAAGTTGCAAAACGGAAAGCGGCACCCCTATCTGCGAGTTGTAACTCTTGGGACTTCTGACGACTTTAAAGGAAGGCGATAAAACCTGATAAAGCCACTCTTTCACAATGGTTTTACCGTTGCTGCCGGTGATACCCACAACGTGCCCTTCGAATCTTTTGCGATGATGCACACTCAAGGCTTGCAGAGCACGCAAAGTATCGTCAACCACAACAAAGCCTGCATCTGCGGGAATTTCTTCGGGTTGGCGACTCACCAAAAAATTTCTCACACCGCGATTGTACAAGTCGGCGATAAATTTATGGCCGTCGTTGGCATTGGATATCAGCGCCACAAACATCGACTTGCGCCCCGCCACAAACTTACGGCTGTCGATAATCAAGTCATCGACAAGCACTTGCGGGTCGGCATTGCCGGCAAGAAAGCCCCCCGTAATTCCGGCTATTTGTTGCAGAGAATAGTTGAAAACCATCGCTTATTCATCGATATTTATTTCGTCATCAAAAGGATTTATGGTCTCGTCCTTGACTTTGTCGTTTTGCGAGGGCAAAGGCAAGGGGTTGGCGTTGGCTTCATCGTAGATTCGCCTGTTGCGCCAAATGTCAATGGCAAGGTACACGGCTGCTCTGAAAGACCCGGGGTCGGCAATATTCTTACCCGCTATGTCATAGGCGGTTCCGTGGTCGGGAGATGTTCGAACATAAGGCAAACCCGCGGTAAAGTTTACCCCGTCGTCAAAGGCAAAGACTTTGAAAGGGATAAGCCCTTGGTCGTGATACATGGCCAAAACAGCATCAAATTCCTTGTACTTGGAGCTCGAGAAAAAGCCGTCGGCACTAAAGGGACCGTAACAAAGTTCACCCTTTGAAGAAAGTTCGTTTATGGCGGGGATAATCTCCTCGATTTCTTCCTTTCCTATCAAGCCGTTGTCGCCTGCGTGCGGATTGAGACCCAAAACCGCAATCTTAGGTTTTCTGATATTGAAATCACGTCGCAGACTCGAATAAAGTATCTTCAACTTCTTTACTATCAAAGACTTTTTTACAGTAGCGGCAACCTCTGCTATGGGAATATGTCCTGTCACCACTCCCACCCTCAGATTCTCATTCACCATTATCATCAAAACCTTGTCGCTTTCAAATTTATCGGCAAGATATTCGGTATGACCGGGGAATTTAAAATCCTCGCTCTGGATATTATCTTTGTTTATGGGGGCCGTTACAAGGACATCCACATCATTGTGTTTCAAATCGTTAACGGCTTTTTCCAAAGCCCGGAAGGCCATCTCTCCCGCCACCGGACTCGATGTTCCCAATTCCACTTTTGCCTCGTTGAAAAATACGTTTACGATATTCAGCCGGCGCTTTACGGCTTCTTTGGCCGATTTTACCAAATTGAAATGGAGTTTATTTTCATCGATGGCCTTTTTGTGATAAGAAGCCAATTTTGAGCTTCCGTAAACCACGGGGGTGCATAATTCGAGCATGGCCTGGTCGCGAAAAGTCTTTATAATAACTTCATAACCTATACCGTTAAAATCGCCGTGTGTTATGGCGACTTTTACAACATTTTCGTTTCTCGCTTTATTATTAAAATCGTTATACATATCTATTTTTGTTTGTTTTCTACAAATGTTTTTATAAAATCAAATAAAAGGCGTGTGCCCGTCCCCGAGCCGCCTTTGGTTCGGTAAGCATCTTTGGATGAGAGTATTGCGGGGCCGGCAATATCGAGGTGCACCCACGGATAATCCACAAAGTTCTCCAGAAATTTTGCCGCCGTTATCATTCCCGCTTCGGCACCTCCGAGGTTTTTGATGTCGGCAAATTCCGATTTTATCGACTCGCCGTATTCATCCCACATCGGAAAGCGAACCAAACGTTCGTAAACGCTGAAGCCGCTGTCGGACAGAGCGTTATATTGTTTAAAATCGTCGTTGTGCATAGCGGCTATACCCTGCTTGCCCACGGCACGCGCGGCGGCACCGGTAAGAGTGGCAAGGTCTATCACCATTTCGGGTTTGAATTTGGAGGCATAGCTGAGAGCGTCGGCCAGAATCATACGTCCTTCGGCATCGGTGTTGATAACCTCCACGGTTTTGCCGTTATGCATGGTGATGATGTCGCCGGGGGCATAAGCCTCGCCGCCCGGACGGTTGTCGGTGGCAGGCACCAAAGCCACGAGATAAACGGGCAATTTGGCTTTGGCAACAGCCCAAAAAGCGGTGGCAACGGCTGCAGCACCGCCCATATCCATACGCATGTCGTACATAAAATCTCCCGTTTTGATATTCAAACCGCCGGTATCGAAAACAACGCCCTTGCCAACCAAAACAATGGGTTTTTCGTTGACGGCGCCCTCGGGTTTCCATGTCATAAGCGAAAAAGTGGGAGCACTATCGCTGCCCTTGTTGACGGCAAGCAGACCGCCCATCTTAAGACTTTCAATCTTACGTTTGTTAAAAACCTCTACTTTGGCACCGGCATCTTCGCCCATTTTTTTGAAATATTCGGCCATCGTATGCGCATTGAGCGTGGAATAAGGCTCGTTGACAAGGTCGCGACAGGTGTAAACAGCCTCGTTGGCAATATTCATCAGCTCCACATCGCCTTCGCCGGTTTTATCGCTACTTAAAAAAACCGTTTCCAAAGCCGATTCTTTTTTCTCAGTTTTATACTTATGAAATTTATAGGATGACAATATGAGTCCTTCGGCAAAAAACAACCCGCCCCCGTCATCGGTTAAATCTATGATTGTCAATTCTTTAAAATGATAATCATCTATTTTGAAAGCGGCACCCGACAGGCGATATGCCTCTCTTTGGGCATAAGCGTCGGCCTTGGAATCCACCCTTATATAAAAGGTGTGGTAGGAAGAATGGTTGAAATGAACGACTTTTTGCTCATCCTTAACATTCTTCAAATGGTCTTTTTCTTCCTGCGGAAAACCGCCAAGCAAAAGGTCCGAAAAATCCCTTGTCAGCACCACCGTATCTCTACCTGTGGAATAGCTGTCTATCTTTTTAATCTTTGTTGTTTGCATCACTCGTTTATTGATAAGTATTAAAAAAAAGCAATTGCTTTAAGTTGTAATTTTGGAGCCGTAAAATTATATAAATTGATTTGATTTATCGAAAATGATATGAATAAATATGAACTAATGGACAAAGCCCTTGAGGGTGAATTTCTTACGGCAGCCGAAGGGGAATTTTTATTTTTAAATGCCACCACCCCCGAGTTGATGGCGGCAGGCCATAAAATGAGGATGAAACTTCATCCCGAAAATAAAGTGAGCTGGATAATTGACCGCAATATAAACTACACAAACGTCTGTGTATCAGGATGTCAGTTTTGTAATTTCTTTGTTTCCAAACGCTCGTCGAAAGCATATATCACAAGCGAGGAGGAATACGAAAAAAAGATAAAAGAGCTTTTCGAGCTGGGCGGACGTCAAATATTGCTGCAAGGCGGACTGCACCCCGATTTGGGCATCGACTTTTACACCGATTTGTTTAAGATGCTGAAAAGCAAGTTTCCGCGCTTGAAGTTGCACGCTTTGGGCCCTCCCGAGATTGTGCATATCTCAAAGCTGGAAAATATCAGCTATGCCGAGACCTTGCGCCGCCTTACCGAAGCCGGTCTCGACAGCTTGCCGGGAGCCGGTGCCGAAATTTTGGTTGACCGTGTCAGAGATAAGATTTCGAGAAATAAATGCACGGCCGACGAATGGTTTGCGGTTATGGAAGAAGCTCACAAACAGAATATTACAACCTCCGTCACCATGATGCTCGGTCATGTTGAAAGCATCGGCGAACGCTTTGAACATTTGGTGCGCACCAGGGAGGTGCAAAGCAGGAAACCCGCCGACTCCAAGGGCTTCATCTCCTTTATCCCTTGGCCTTTTCAGGATGAAGGCACCCAACTGCAAAGAATGACCGAAAAGAAATTCCACCTTTCCATGGAAGAATATGTGAGATTTATAGCCGTCAGCCGACTGATGCTGCCCAACATTCCCAACATACAAGCCTCGTGGCTCACTGTGGGCAAACAAACCGGACAGCTGGCGCTGCATGCCGGCGCCAACGATTTCGGCTCCATTATGATTGAAGAAAATGTGGTGTCGGTGGCCGGTGCCGACCATAAATTCGATGCCGAAGGCATTCAGAGAGCCATAAGGGAAGCAGGCTTCGAGCCGTGGCTGAGAAATCAGGAGTTTGAACCGGAGACCATGGAATTAGCGGTCTAACAGCAGATGTTAGACTTCGAAGCTTGTGAAGTATTTGAAACCGAGGAGTACGCCTACCGGCGGATGACTGTTTCAATCACAAGTATAAGGAAGAAAGCGGAAATTAAAGACAGACTCTATTTCACCTTTAAATTTAAGGTGGCAATACGCCTTGCCGTATCGGCGCTGCCGTGGTGGGCTTCATAATTTTCGCATCTCTCCCCCGGCGCTTTGGCACCACAGGTGCAGCCTATTCTCTTATTGGTGCCCGTGTCAACGGTACTGCAAGTCTTTACAAACATTCCGCCTTTTATCAAAAACATTTTGATGGCTATGGCGGCAAAAGCAAAGGCCAAAAGGATGAATGCGAGAAAAAACAATTTCATTTCACGTCATTTAAATTACGGCACAAAGATAATACATCATAAACCTTGTTTTGTAAAAAAAACAAAAAGAGCATTACCATCTACAACATTCTGAAATAGTGCGGATTAGAATGTTTTTTGCCATAAAATCAAAAATGATTCATATCAGCAAAAACCTTTAAAAGGCGTTTTATTCGTTGGCATTGCAAGCAGGGTCGCCGTCAATTGAGTTATCCCAAAGGGTGTGTTCGTGCACCTCCACGTCTCCTTTTTCCAATTCGTTTTCGGTAGCGGGACGCACCCTTATTATCTCGCCCGTAAAATAAAGGTCCATATCCGCAAGGGGATGGTTGAAATCCATTTCCACATACTTATCATCAACGGATAAAACCTTGCCGTTCAACATATTACCCTTGTCATCCTTCATCGGCAAGAAGTTATCCACAGCTACATCTTCGGGCAGCATGCCCTTTGAGTCGAGAAAGAGACTTATGTCGAATTTCGCCACCAACTCTTCATCGTAGGAGCCGTATGCCTCGCTGCTTTTCAGCATAAATTTAAAAGTATCCCCGGCTTCCAAGCCGAGCAATTCCGACTCAAAAGCCGGCAAAAGGTTTCCGTGACCAAACAGAAATTCAAAGGGTTTTTCGGGGTCAACATTTTCCACAAGTTCGCCGTCGTAACCTCCAACGGTAAGCTCGAAAAGAATTGCGGGGACAGTATTTTGTTGTATCTTCATGTTATATAAATTCGTTAACAATTACAGCCGGCAAAGTTATTCTTTAATAAGTTATAAACGGAAAACAATCCGCTGCCGGTGATAAAAATCACTCCTTGCCATGCCTGAAAACATCTCACCTTTCAAAAGTATCGGTGTTGTCAACCTCCTGACCTTCATACTTTTGAACCTCGTCATGTTTATATTCCAACTCGATACCAACTTCTTTGAACATGGCTTCGGATTCGGCACCGGCATGATATTTTCGCTCGCATACCACCCTTTTGATGCCGCAATTTATAATCAGCATGGCACAGGTGCGACAGGGCGTCATGCGACAATACAAGGTGGCGCCTTCGAGTGCTATTCCCCGCCTTGCCGCTTGCGTGATAGCGTTTTGCTCGGCATGAACGGTGCGCACACAATGCTGCGTAACATGGCCGTCTTCGTGAATCACCTTTTTAAATAGATGTCCCACATCGTCGCAATGCGGCAAGCCGCGCGGCGACCCCACATATCCCGTTACCAGAATTTGCTTGTCTTTGGTAATAACACAGCCGCTGCGCCCGCGGTCGCAAGTGGCGCGTGAGGCCACGGTATCGGCCAACTGCAAAAAATAATCATCCCACGAAGGTCTTACGAATTTTTCTTTTCCCATAACTGTAAAATATCAAATTTTTAATTCTTTCAACACCTTGTCAACCTGACGGTTAAGTTCTTTGACGCTGCCGTTGTTGTTGAAAACGAAATCGGCTTTTTCAATACATTTCTTCAAGTTTTGCTTGTTGGGATCATCCGAATCCATCTCCCTTTTTTCGTTGTCGATAAAAGTCTCGAAATCAACATTATCGGTCGCCGATTTACGGTTTTTTATTCTTTCAAAACGAATCTCGGGGTCGGCATCAACGGCAAAAAGATAAAAGTTTCCTTTTTGTCGTAAAGAATCGACTTCACCCGGCGTACGTATGCTTTCTATAACACAGTTTTTTCCTGAAGCTACTCCCCGCTCATATAACATATCAATGATGAAGGATGGTGAATGCTTGGCTCTTAGGTCGTTAGCAACCGATGTCATGGTGTCGCGGTTGATATCGAGTCCTCGACGCTTTATCTCTTCCACAATGAAATCGCGTGCCGAGAAATGCAAAAAACCTTTTTCTCTTTTCAAATATTCGACAATGGTACCTTTCCCTGCACCCAAAGTACCCGTTATTCCAATGACTACCATTTTTAATATGTTTTATGTTTTTTCAAATCGGCTATCCATTTTTCGTCAACTTCCAAAGGCACAAAATTTCGAACGGCATCAAGAAGCCGTTCAGGTTCGCTTTCCACAATCACATTATGACGATGTTCGTATTTCATAAAACGTTCGGCGGCAACGTGGTCGAGAAAACTGATGAGATCGTTGAAATAACCGTCTATGTTTAAAAAGCCCACCGGTTTCTCCGACCATCCGAGCTGAAAATAGGTCAAAACCTCCATCACTTCGTCGAGAGTACCGAAACCGCCGGGCATGGCTATAAAAGCATCGGAAAGTTCGTTAATCAAATTCTTACGCCGGCTCATAGAGTCCACCACATGCATCTCCGACAGGGAAGTATGTCCCACTTCTTTTTCGAGCAACATCTTGGGCATCACCCCAATAGTCCTTCCTCCTTTTTCCATTACGGCATCGGCAATGACGCCCATCAGCCCCACTTTTCCGCCGCCGAAAACGAGCTCAATGCCTGCGGAAGCCATTAAATGCCCCAGCTCCGCCGCTTTGACAGAATAAATTTCACGTGCTCCCACACTCGAACCGCAAAATACCCCAATACTGTTAATAGTCATAGATTCAAATATTTACCCTAATTGTTAAATGCCTTTACGCAAGGAACGAAAGTATTAAGTTTCGGTAAATGAAAGTAACCGGCACATACTTTATTTTTTGTGTTTGCGCTTCCTTTTGTAAAGAATATAATTCAATTTAATTCGGCGTATCAGGCCGTAGCGAAGCCATATTTTACCCCAATCGACACTTTCCCACAAACGCTCGTGGATGTAATAAATCACCATTTTCACCGTAGCTTCAAGCAACACCGAAGCCCCTATGATGGTGGCCGTTACCTTGTCGTTGGTGGTAAAATAAAAGATAAAAAAGGTGGTCAGCGAGGCCACAATTCTCCAGCTAATGGTCTTGGCAATTGTCCTTACGGGACTCGCCTTGTTGACAATCTTCGCTTTGGGAACCGCAACGCCGTCAATATATTCAAACTCTTTATCCCTTTTCCTTCTGTTAAATCTTTTCCCCATATCGATTGCGAAAATAAGGAAATTATATGTGTTGATAAAATAAATTGTCAAGCCATAAAAAAATAATTTCATTTTTGAACAGCGAAACAGGGGCAGCCGGCCGCTATCTAAAAATCGTGTTCGGCCTAACCTTTAAACAGCTATGGATTAAAAGCTGCAGATACAAACATAAATCGTTGAATTACAAATATATAAAGATATGAAACCAAGAACATTCGTTGAAAAGATTTTCGATGCCGAAGCCGGCAGTATTGTTTTCAAGAAACCCGATATTGTGCTCACACACGACAACACGGCGAGCATAAAAAAGACCTTTGAGAAGATGGGAGGTCAAAAGGTGGCCTATCCCGAGCAATTGTTGATAGTGCTCGACCACAATGCTCCGCCCACCACCGCGAGCCTTGCCACACAATACGAAAGCATAAGGCAAATAGTTAAGGAACAAGGAGTTGAGAAATTTTATGATGCCGGCAAAGGCATTTGCCACCAAATAATGTCGTACCACGCACGTCCCGGAATGATTGTCACGGGCAGCGACTCGCACACATGCACGGCAGGAGCCTTTAACGCCATGGCGGCAGGAATAGACCGCACCGAGGCGGCAGGGTTGTGGCGCCGCGGCGAGACCTGGTTCAGGGTTCCCGAATCCCTTAAAGTGACACTTAAAGGAAAGCTACCGAAAGGAGTGTATGCCAAAGATATATCATTATGGATAATAGGCATGATAGGCTCTGCCGGCGCCAACTATATGAGCATCGAGTTCCACGGCGAAGGTGTTAAAACACTGGGAATAAGCCAAAGAATGACGCTGGCAAATCTGGCCTCGGAAATGGGAGCCAAAAATGCCGTTTTTCCCTACGATGAGGTGCTGAAAGATTTTCTCGCCGGCGAGAAACACCAAGGGGTGTGGGCTGACGAAGGAGCCGTTTACGCCAAAGAAATAGAAATAAACCTCGACGAGCTTTTCCCTGTGGTTGCCGCACCACATCACGTTGACAACGTAAAAGCGCTGTCGGAAGTTGAAGGCACCCCCGTCCACGATGGCTTGGTGGGTACTTGTACCAACGGACGTATCGAAGATTTGCGCGAAGCGGCAGCGGTGCTCAAGGGCAAAAGCGTCAAACCCGGCTTTCAACTGCTCATCACCCCCGCCTCGCGAAAAATTTACCAACAGGCTGTTAAAGAGGGTCTTGTAGAGATTTTCCTTGACGCAGGCGCCAATATTCTGTCGCCAAGCTGCGGTCCCTGTCTCGGCACAGGACAAGGTATTCCTGCCGACGGCTACAACGTTATCTCCACCTCAAACCGTAACTTCAAAGGACGCATGGGAAATCCAAATTCCAACATCTATCTCGCCTCGCCTACCGTTGTTGCACTGTCGGCCCTGACAGGCAAAATCACCGACCCGCGCGGCAAAAGCTACAGTGATAAATTCCCTTACGAGATAGAACAAAGCGGCACCGTTGAGATTCCTGAAAACGAATTACGCAAAGTAAACGGCGTATGGAATTACAAGGATGTTGACAACCTGAACACCGACCAAATGTTTGCGGGCAATCTGACATACAAGGTTTTATCTTCGGAACCCGAGACTATCATACCTCATCTTTTTGCGGGTTTCGACAAGCAATTTTCATCTAATGCCGGCAAAGGCGACATCATAGTGGCCGGCGACAACTTCGGCTGCGGCAGCTCGCGCGAACACCCTGCCGTGGGCTTGGCCCACATCGGCATCAAGGCCATAATTGTGAAATCTGTAAACAGGATTTTCTTCCGTTCATCGGTGAATCAAGGACTCCCGATAATCGTTCACCCGCAAGCCGTGGAGGCCTACCAAAGCGGCGACAGCGTGGATATTGACTTCGACAAAGGAGAGATAAAAGTCGGCAACAACACATTTACATTCAATCCTTTACCCGAAAAACTTATGGGCATTTTCAAAGCCAAAGGTTTGGTGAATTTTATTAACAGGGGTTGATGGATGCCGGAGGCTTGCCGACAAGCGGAGCTTCGTCGGTATGAATGAATGATTCGATTGATTGAATGATTGATTTGATTGATTGGATGAATGAATGATTGGATGGATGAATGAATGATGGGATGAGTAGGCGGCAAACAGGCTTTTTAATAGAAACTCTATGTCATCGAATGGCTCACTCTCCAGTAAGCTTTAAAGCCTCTTCCACGCTTATATGTTTTCC
>CAZPGC010000041.1:0-20100 GCA_964585875.1 uncultured Prolixibacteraceae bacterium
ATTTATTTTTCCCCCTTTGAAGCCTCATCGTGAGCCCTGCCGGTTTTCACCAAAACGGAGGCCTCGAAAACGGAGAAAATCACATAGTTTGCAAAAAGGGTAAGCACAAAGGCTATCCCGTCTTCAGGAAATCTGAAAATATAAACAGCAATGATTGTCAGCAGGAAAAGCAATTTTACGGTGACAACCACGAGATAGCGATTCAAGAAATTTTGAAAGCGCCCTTTTAAGCCTTTGGTAATAAAATCGTGGATGATAAGTGTGAGGCCGAGGAAAAAAAGCGGCAACACGAAGATGGTTGGAGTTACCCACGCCGGAGGCATAAAAAACCACCAGCCGAAAGATATTAACTCTGTTAATAACGTTATGTAAATCAGTCTTATAAGGAATGAATTTTTGGATTTCATCATTTGTTTTTATCGGAATTTAAAAGGTCTTTAATGGATAGATAAACTGCGGCAAAAACGCCCAGCAAAACAAAAATTACCGTAAACAAGGGAAAGCTGACGGATTTCACGTAGTCGTCAAGCTCAATGCCTCCCCAAGCGGCACCGAAAATTATGATGCCCATTTGAAAGGCCATGGACGAATATTTTACGTAATTAGGAAGCGGCTTCTTTGGCTGCATCGGTTTTTTCCACTTTCAGATGGCTCATTTGCTTATCCATATTTATGGTGCCGCTGATTTTGGCTCCCGGCTCAATGGCTATCTTGTTGGTCAGAATTTCACCCTGCACCTTTGCCGATGCTTTCAGCGACAAAAGCTCTTCTATCTTAAGATTTGCTTTTATATTTCCTTGAATTTCAGCGTTTTTGCAAATGATTTCGCCTTCGATTCTACCATTGGGGCCAAGTACTATTTTCCCCTTGATATCCAAAGTGCCTATCACCGTACCGTCAATTCTAATGTCGCCGGTGGAGGATATATCGCCTTTTATGGTGGTGCCCGCCACAATTCTGTTAAATTCGCCGTTTGTCGGCTCTGTTGTATTTCTAGCCATGATATTTTGTGTTTTGGATTTTAACATTCTCTTGCCAAACTATATGTCAGTCGTTTCTATTTGATTGTATTTCAAACGTTGAGACTTCATTTTGCAAATATATACAAAATATCTCGATTTGTAAAAATTTGATAATTTCATCGGATAAAAAATTAAGTGTCCGAACCACAAAGTCCAAAAAGGAGCTAAGTCCTGAAATCGGATATTGAAGTTCGGACACCTAAAAATATTGAAGCGGTAAGTTACGAGTTTGTTGCCCGTTCCAACAGGCGCAAGATTGAAAATATAAAAAATGCCGATAATAAGGTTAAAAGCACCAGCAATCCGAAGAATTGCCATAGTTCCCATTTATCCCAGAAGGGCCCGATTAAGCCGGCTGCCAGGTTGCCGATGGCGGTAGCGCCGAGCCACCCGCCTTGAGCAAGTCCTTTGTATTGCGGCGGTGCCACTTGCGACACAAAAGAAATGCCTATCGGACTTAAAAACAGCTCTGCAATTGTTAGGGTAAAATAGGTTCCTATTAGCCAATAGGGGGAGCGTAAAGTGTCTGATACTCCACCGTTTTCGGCGAGGTCGTGGGGGCTTAGCAGTCCTTGTGATGCCAAAACCATAATTCCGAAACCCAGGGCTGTGATAAGCATTCCTATACCGATTTTCTTCGGCGACGAAGGTTCTTTTCCTTTCTTGCGCAGATAGGAGAAAAAACCTACAATGACAGGGGTAAAAAACACTATAAAAATCGGGTTGAACTGCTGAAAAGTTTCCGGCGAAATCGGATTACCCGTAGGTTTTAAGTCTTTAATGGCAAAGTATGCGGCTATTAGAGATAGTATCGTAAGAGCGGCACCGAGAATCCTCGTTTTGCCGGAGGTGTCTTTTCCTATCATCAAAAATATTCCGAGAATAGAAAGCAAAACGGGGAGAAATGATGATAGATTGAAGAAAACAGCCGTTGCTTTTCCAACCGCTCCAACAGTATAATCGCGTGCAAAGATTGTCAATGTAAATCCGTTTTGATGAAAGGCCATCCAGAAAAATATTACCACCAGAAAAACAAGTCCCAGAGCCATTAAACGGTCTTTGGTTTGTTTGGGAGTGAGCTCGGCCACTTGCTCGGTGTTT
Organism: uncultured Prolixibacteraceae bacterium; assembly: GCA_964585875.1. GTDB lineage: Bacteria > Bacteroidota > Bacteroidia > Bacteroidales > UBA1556 > UBA6267. The sequence continues at coordinate 2,124 of CAZPGC010000041.1, forward strand.
TGGGCTTTCATTTGTTTGTGGGTAACATCGGCGTGCTTATAATATTTTCTGAATCCTATAAAAATTGCCAGCGAAAGAATCATACTTGCGCCTGCAACGGCGAAGCCCGAGTTGTATGCTTTGCTCAGAGCGTTAATGTAATTATGAGAGAATTCTGTAAGGTTGGTAAAGGCATCGCCAAGCTGGGCGTGTGCAAAGCTTGTTAATTCCTCGGTTTTTTCCAAAGTGCCGTTTAAATAACTGTGTGCCAAGGCGGGTATGCTTTTGTTATATTCAAAACCTTGCATTCCCAAAACCCAACTGCGCATAGCCTTTGCTGCACTCGGTGCAAAGAATGCCCCGATATTTATTCCCATGTAAAAAATATTAAAGGCCGAGTCGCGCAGTTTTTTGTATTTCGCCTCATCGTATAAATTTCCCACAAGAGCTTGCAAGTTTCCTTTAAACAAACCCGTGCCTAAGGATATTACGGCTAATGCGCTGTATATAAACCATTTGCCTGTTCCGGGCATTGCCAGCATCAAATATCCGGCAAACATAATTATCGTACCTAAAACAATGGTCTTGCCGTATCCCAGTACATTGTCGGCAATATATCCGCCCAAAAGCGGAAGAAAATATATACCGAACAAAAAACCTCCGTAAACATGACCCGCTTCGGTAGCCGACCATCCGAATTTCGATTGAAGATACAAAACAAAAATTGCCAGCATGGTGTAGTAGCCGAAGCGCTCTCCCATGTTTGCAAAAAAAGCTACATAAAGTCCTTTTGGATGTCCTTTAAACATAATTGTAATATTTGGTTAATACTAATTTGATTCTTGCTGAAATTGTGTTCTATGGAAAACAGCACAAAAATAAGAAAATGAAAATACGGACTACATAAATATTTGCAAATGTTTCCCGTGGCGGGGTATGGAACGAAAAAGGGCTTTGTTTTGTGCTTTTCTTTTAATTGTTTAGGTGCAAAATCCAATCTCCTTTTTGATATAAAGTAAACTCAATCACGCAGTTATATTCAACGCTTCTGAGTTTGTTAAAGGTATTGTAGCGCACCTTTACCCTAACGGGAAAAGTGATGTTTTCATAACCCGGCATGTTGCCGATTTTTGTTTCGGTGCCCGAATCGGCGCTTATCATAAGCTCCGAAACGGAGGTGTTTGTCATGCCGTTTTGTTTGAAGTCGATAAGAATGCGGTTTAATCCGGTGCTGCCGCGGCTGAAACTGTAATTATCGATGTTTTTCACCTGAATTATTTCGGGCTCCTTGACTTCGTGTCCCACATAAACATCGTCCTTCCAAAGGCCTGTTACGGTGCTGTCTTTTCCGTCGATTTTAAAAGTAAAACTACCTTCCCCTTCACGTTTTCCGTTGTCCCACATGCCTTTGTAAACTTCGCCGCTCGACCATTTATAAATGCCGTAGCCGTGAGGAAGCCCCTTATGAAAATAGCCCTGATAGCTGTCCTTACCCTTGGCTGTGCCATAGCCGTTGGCCAAACCTTTTTTGCAGCCGCCGCTATAAGAGCCTTGCAACGAAGGCATTAAAACCTTGCAGCTGTCCTGCGCACGCATTTCTGAAACAAGCGAAAGCAATAATATCGTTAAAAAAAATATCTGTTTCATTTGATAGGGTTTAAATTATTAAAATTTAGCATTTTAAGTGTGTTTTAAACAAAAGACAAAAGGCAAAAATAATAAATCTAAATCAATTAAGCAACGGCTGTGCCACTTCAGCCGACAAGTTTTTAATCCATATAATTTTTAATCTTATTTTTGCCCCTTTAATAAAAGCGCATTTACATCTTTTATTAAGCCTTTTACGGTTTTATATTGTTAAAGATGTGTCGTTTACAGATACACAGTTATGAAATTTAAAAATACGAGTCTATGAACAAACGATATGTTTTGGTTTTTTTATCTTTGATTTTTATTGCAAAGGCTTTCTCTCAGGATGTTCGGCAATGCAAAAAAATTTCGCTGGATGTGGTTAGGATGTTTCAAAACGCCCAAAGCGACAGCATCTATGCCTTGTTCGACAGTAAAATGAAGAAAGCTTTGCAGCCTGAGCAGATATCAAAGATTTGGCAGTCACTAAGTTACAATGGCGATTTTGTTAAAGTTGATAATCAGCGCACAAAAAACTTTCAGGGCTATTTGCTTGTGGAAACCAACTTGGTTTTTACGGACAAGACCTACACAATGCGATTGGCTTTCGATAAAAATACCGCTGTGGCGGGGATGTTTTTCGTGCCCTTGCGCACGGCCAAGCCCGCTGAAAAACAGCCGGTTGACAACGCTTATTATCGCGACGAGGCCGTCACTGTGAAAACGGGTCTGATAAAATTACCGGCTCTTCTGTGTGTACCCAAAGGGAAAAAACACTTTCCCATTGTCGTTTTTGTGCACGGCAGCGGCCCTAACGATAAGGACGAGACCATCGGACCAAATAAAATTTTCGCCGATTTGGCTCACGAGTTGGCAAAAAAAGGCATTGCAAGCTTGCGCTATGACAAACGTACGTACGTGATAAGAAGCGCCGGCGACACTACAATACCCCATTCCGGTTTGGAAGAGGTGGTGTTGCAAGATGCCCGCTCTGCCATTCGCCTTGCATTGCGCACCGTGCCCGAAGGCGATAAAGTATTTTTGTTGGGACACAGCCTTGGTGCCGGCCTTGCTCCCGAGATAGCCGCCTCTTTTCCACAACTGGGTGGCGTAATAATGATGGCTGCTGCTGCCAAACCTCTCGAAGATATTGTATATCAGCAGTTTAAATACCTTTATAAACGTGACGGGCTCACTTGCGCCGAGCGCAAAGACTTGAGAGCGCTAAGGAAAAAGGTGAAAAACGTGAAAAAAATCGACGAATTTCTAAAAGTAAAACAGGTGCCCGAATTGCCCATCGTCAACGATACCGCTTTTTGGCGCGACATACACGGTTACGATGCCCTTGCCGCCGCAAAAAAACTACAAATGCCGTTGCTTCTCTTGCAGGGAGGACGCGACTATCAAGTTACCCCCGACAATTTCGATATTTGGAAAGAAGCCCTCGGCGACAAGAAAAATGCCGAGTTTAAACTATATCCCGGGCTGAATCACATTTTTCACAAGGGCGAGGGCAAATCATATCCAGAAGAATATGAAAACATAGGCGTCATTCCGCAAAATGTCGTGTCGGATATTGCACAATGGATTTTAAATAACAATTAGATTTTTTCATCTTGGGAACAAAAATGCACAACATAAAATTCTTTAAAACTCTTTTGTTTCTTATGCTTACGGGCTTTGTCGCGATGAATGCCTGTCGCAAATCGCCCCTTGGTTGGGACTCTGATTTGCTGATTCCCGTTCTGAAATCAGACCTTGGTGTCGATGATATTTTCACCGACAGCCTTTTGGTCGAAAATCCCGATCAAAGTTGGAAGCTGGTGCTCGATCAAGAGCTTAACAAGGTAGATATCAACAACTTGGTAGAGGTTCACGACACCCTCTCCAAAGATATTTTCAACATTCCCATTTATTTTAAGGTGCCCCCGGGACAGGAAATTATAAAGCAACAGTCGAACTACACCATGGAACTTGGCGATGTGGAGCTGATTAAGGCGCGAGCCGACACGGCAAGGCTGAAATTTTATGTTACAAACACCATCGAAAGGCCTCTGAAAATAAAATACGAAGTCTTGTCGAGCGAGAAAAACGGCAGCCATTTTTCCATAATAGACGACGTGCCTCCCGCCGATGCTTCGGGGCCGTCACATGTGGTAAAATCCATTGACTTAGCCGATTACAATATGGATTTCACCGGCCCCGACCACAATAGGGTGAATATGGTGATGTCGCGCACTACCGTGTGGATAGACCCCAATGCCGATACGGTGTGGGTGACGCCGGCCGACAGCATTGTGGTTACATCGGTCTTCGAAAGCTTGGATATCGGTTACGCCTCCGGCTATTTCGGGCAGTCGTCGGACAAGATTATCGACAGCTCGCACATATCCACTTTCAAAAATTTCAAAAAAGGAGCTTTCAACCTTAAAAAAGCTTCTGCCGAGCTGCAAATAAACAACGGCCTCGGCTTAGACGTCAGGATGAAAATCAATGAGATTTATTCCGAAAATTCCGAACACGCTTCGAGAGTCTTGCTTAGTGACCCGATTATAGGAAAATCGCTTAACGTGCTGAGAGCCACTGAAACAGGCGATCCGGCAAACCCCGTTTCTCCGCGCAAATATGTCTTTCCGCTGACAAACTCCAACATCACCGACCTCATATCAAATCAACCTGACGAGATAGGTTTCAAAATGTGGTATGAGATGAATCCCTTGGGCAATATCAGCGGCGGCAGAGACTTTATCTATAACAAACACACTCTCGAAGGGAAAATTCACATGGAGATTCCTTTGAACGTGGATATGGACAGTTTGGTGATAGAAGATTATTCTACGGTAAATTTCAACTCCGACAAAATAAAGGGCGGGCGTCTTATTATCTCTGCCGACAACCTTTTCCCTTATGATGCTGAAATTCAGTTTTATATGCTTGACGAAAACCGTAATATCGTCGATTCGCTTTTGCCCGAAAACATTAAATCGCCGCACGGTGTTATGAGCCAAGGTTATGTGATAAAACCCGTGCACAGCGAGATGCCTTTGCCTTTGGACGAGGCTGTAATAGAGAAGCTGAAAAAAACCAAAGAAATTTTGATTTGGGCAAGGATAAACAATGCCGGAAGCACTACATATCAATTATATCACCATTATAAAATTGCCGTAAAACTTATTGCCGATGTGGAATACGAATATTAAAATTGTAGCGGTCTTTTTTTTACTGACTTTGCCTTTTGTTGGCTTTTCACAACAAAAAGTGGAGCTGCATCAGAGGGATTTCGATCAAATTTACGGCTTGGAATTTTACTTCGACGGAGGCAGCAACTCGCTTAACAACAAGTTGTTGTCGATGATGAGCTTTGGCGGATTTGTGGATGACAAACTCAAAGACGATAACCTGAAAAGGATGAAAGACAAAAACCTTTTCGGAAAAAATTTCGACCTGAAAATTTACTACGAGCAAAAAAACAGGAAGCTTTTGGGAAAGAAAAGGATGGGCTTTCAAGCTGCTTTTGAATGGCATAATTTGCAGGAATTCACTTTCAACAAGGAGTTATACGGCTTGGTTTTTTACGGAAATAAAAGCACTGCAGGCCGGCCTGTCGATATTTCGGCCACGGCTTTTAACAGCCTGAATTACTATCAGTTGAAAGCCGGATTAAACCGCATTTCAAAGAGCAAATATTCGGAATACGGCTTCAATATTGCACTGAATTTAGGCAACAATTACAATGCGGCAACCTTTGACAACACTACCTTTTACACTTCGCCTTCAGGTGACAGCGTGGCCCTTGAAGGCAACATAAACTACCTCTACCGAAACCTGAACGGAGTGCCTCCTTTTCAGATTAACGGCCTGGGGGCGGCACTCGACCTTTTTTACTCCTACGACAACCCCCGTCTTTTCAAGCTTTCGGTGAAGGCGCTGAATTTCGGTTTTATAAGATGGAATAAAAACTCCAAGCAATTTATTCAAAGCGAGCCGGTGGTTTGGCAAGGGCTGGAAGTGCCCAATCTGTTGCAAATGCCCGACCCCGTTTTCGACAAAAGCGGAAGCGACAGTCTTAAGGAATATGTCGAGGCTCACGGGAAAAGCGCTGTGTATCACTCGTTTACGCCGGCAACCTTGGCTTTTGAGATTTCCCGTTTTTTCACTGAAGATAAAATGGAAGGAGTGCTGAAATTCGATTACAGGTTCTTTTCTTTCTACAGGCCGATGGTCTTGCTGCAAGCAAATTTTTACCTGAAAGACAAATTTGTTTTGTCGCCGAATGTGTCATACGGAGGCTGGACAAATTTTAATTTCGGCTTTGAATTTCGTTATAAGATAAGCGATTACGGTCGGTTAGACATTGGCACAAAATATCTCGGAGGATATTTATTTCAGAAAAATTTCAGCGGTTTCGGCGGTTTTATTACCTTTACCTACCAAATTTAAGAGCTATGATTCATAAAATTTTACCCGGCATAAAGCACAGTGACTCAGGAAATTTCTTTTTGATAGCGGGTCCTTGTGTCATTGAAGACGAGAAGTCGCCATTTGCCATAGCCGAGCGTTTGGCCGACATCAGCAACAGATTGGAGATACCCTTGATTTTCAAAGCATCTTATCGCAAGGCAAACCGCAGCAAGTCCGGTTCGTTTACCGGTATAGGTAATGTTAAAGCGCTGAAAATCATACAGAAAATAGGTAAGCAATACGAGATTCCCACCATCACCGACATACACACCGAAGCCGAGGCATATACGGCGGCAAAATATGCCGATGTGCTTCAAATACCCGCTTTTCTGTGTCGGCAGACCGACCTTTTGGTGGCTGCGGCAAAGACGGGCAAGGCGGTGAATATCAAAAAGGGGCAGTTTATGTCGCCCGAAGCCATGATGTATGCCATACACAAGGTGCGCAACGCCGGAAATTCCAAAGTTATGGTTACCGACCGCGGCACGATGTTCGGATATCAAGATTTGATAGTGGACTACCGCTCCATACCCATTATGAAAAAATTCGGCTCGCCGGTAATTCTCGATTGCACCCACTCTTTGCAGCAACCCAATCAGGATAAGGGAGTTACGGGAGGTCAACCCGAAATGATTTCTACTATTGCCAAAGCCGGAGTGGCCGTTGGTGCCGACGGTCTCTTTATGGAAACGCACCCCAAACCCGAAATAGCCAAATCCGACGGTGCCAATATGCTGAAACTAGACCTTTTGGAAGACCTGTTGAAAAAACTGATTAAAATACGTAAAGCCGTGATATGAAAAACACGTTTTTTACCATAGCATTTATTTTTGCTTTCTTCTTTGCCACGGGGCAAAATACTTTTCTGAAAGTTTTCAGCAGTCCCGGGTATGATGAAGGCATAGCCGCTTTTCGCACGGCAAACGGCGGATATATTCTTGTGGGAAACACCTCGGGTTACGGTCACGGCGGCTCCGACATCTGGGTGATAGCCCTCGACAGCAACACCTCTCTGCTGTGGCAAAAAACTTACGGAGGTCCGGCGGACGAAAAGGCGGCAAAGGCTGTTTTAACGCCTGACAGTGTGCTGCTTATAAGCGGCACCACCACTTCGGCATCTGCCTCTGTCGATGCTTTCCTGCTTAAGCTTTCGCTCACGGGCGTCCCCTTGTTTTACAAGACATTCGGCGGTGTCGATTGGGATTTTGCAAACTCGGTGGAATTTTATAACGACTCGGTTTATCTTGTCTGCGGCAAAACCTTCAACGGCCCTAACCAAGGTTTGTATAACTCTTTCATCACGGCTTTCGATTCTTCGGGAACTTTGCTTTGGACAAAATACGGCGGCAACGGCGTTGAAGAAGAATATAATGACGTGAAACGACGGCAAGACGGTAAAATACTGCTTATGGGCAACACTCTCGATGCCTTGGGCTCGGCCGATACTTCCTTTGTCAGGTGTCTCGACAGCCTTGGAAATATGCAGTGGGAAAAGGTTCTCCACGGCAAGTTTCGCGGAGCCTTGCTTTCGGGCACTTTTTTCCCCGACAGCTCGCTGGTGAGCGTGGGTTACACCTTCGACACGGCGGCGGGATATCGTGAACCTTTGCTCACCAGATTCGACAAAAACGGAAACATAATTTGGTATCACGACAACAATGTTTCCTCCGACGAAATTTATTCCTATGTCGATACTTCAAGCGTCTCCTTCATTAATATTTCGGGCAAATCTTCGCAGTTTTCGGGCGACGGCAGCTACGATATGGATTTGTCGAGATTCTCGCTGTCGGGTTGGTATGACAAGGGAATCGTCCCCGGCGGCCGTCGAGACGACAATGCGGCAATGATGAGTTTCTACGCGCAGGATTCCACCTACCTTGCCATTGGCACCACAAAGAGTTTTCACGTGCCAGGCTCAGGGATTATCCTCGTTCAAACCGATTTCAATATGGATTACGACACCACTTTGCAACTTATGATGGTGTCGTCGGTAGGAAAAACAGCGGCGCAAACATTAAATGTCAAAGTTTATCCAAACCCCGTAAAGGATATTTTGAGTGTTGATTTTGAGGGTGTTACGGGTGGTAATGTTGAAATTGAAGTTTTGGATATAAGCGGAAGGACTTTGCGAAAAAATAATTTTTCGAAAGGCTGCACTAAATGCAAATTGAACCTCAACACCCTATCCGGAGGTTTCTATTTTCTTAAAATCACAGTGGGCAGCTTTCAATCTTGCGTAAGATTTTTGAAAGAGCCTTGATGCTTTGAAAATAGTTTTTCATAAAGTATAAAGCTATGAAAATCATAAAGCACAGGTTTATAAATCACCGGATAAATCCCGAAACCGAGATATTGATTTTGGGCACTTTCAACCCCGATACCGAAAAAAATGAAGCCGATTTTTTCTATGGCCGAAGGCGAAATTACCTGTGGCAAATATTGTCGGATATTTACAAAACCGATAATTTGAAATTTGCCCCGAAAAAAGAAAAATTACTTTTCATGGAAAAGATGAAAATTGATTTTATCGATTTAATAAGGGCGGTAAAAGTGGAGGAAGGTCAAGAAAACAATTATAAAGACGATTATATCGACGGCAAGGTGATAGAATGGAATGATGTGCCCGCTAAGATGAAAGCTTTGAAAAATTTAAGAAAAATCGCATTGACGAGAAAGACTCTCCACGGCATTCCGAATATGAAAAAGCGGATTGAAGAAATAGAGAGATATTGCCGGAAAAACGACATTGTGTTTAGGCGCTTGACGACACCCGCCAGGCATCCAAACTATTACGGAGCGGAGAAATATGCCGAATGGTTTGATTTTTTTTTGAAAGATTGAAGGCCGGGGAATCGGATTCTTTAAAAATAAAACAATCTCCTCAAAGGAATTTTACAAATTTTTTACAAATATGATTTAACAAAGGAAATAATCATAATTTTGCATTTCAATACTGAATTGCAGATGAGCGAGATAAAATGTGTGCATTGCGGGGAAGACTGCGGGAAATATCCTGTTATGTGGGAGGATAAACCCTTCTGTTGTGAGGGCTGTAAAACTGTGTATCAGATACTTAATGAAAACAAGCTCAGCGGATATTACGATATTTACGAGACTCCCGGCATCAAGGTGGAGGTGCAGGACTTCGGGAAAAAATACGCTTATCTTGATAAAGACGAGATAAAGGAAAAGCTGATATATTTTACCGAGGGTGAATATTCCAAGGTTAAATTATACATCCCCGACATCCATTGCAGCTCATGTATTTGGCTTTTGGAGAATCTTTACAGGCTGAATCCCGCCATCACGCAATCAATGGTGAATTTTGTAAAAAAGGAAGTGGACATCACCTTTAAAAACACGGAAATCACTCTGCGTCAAATCGTTGAGCTTCTGGCTTCCATACATTACATACCCCATATCAATCTGGCTTCCATTTCCGGCGAAGCCAACAAAATGGAAAACAAAAAGTTGCTTTATAAACTGGGCGTGGCGGGCTTTGCTTTCGGAAACACCATGCTTTTGTCGATGCCCGAATACATTCCGGGGGAGGTTAGCCCCGAATTTAAGCAATTTTTCGGTTGGCTCAATCTTTTGCTTGCCATTCCCGTGTTGCTGTATTCGGCCAACGATTATATTCTGTCGGCATGGAAAAACCTGAAACACAAGATTATAAACATAGACATGCCCATAACCATAGGCATTTTCTCCATTTTTATAGAAAGTGCTTATGAGATAATCTCGCACTCGGGCAGCGGATATATGGATTCGCTCACGGGCTTGGTTTTCTTTCTGTTGATAGGCAAATGGTATCAAAACAAAACATACCAGGCTCTTTCCTTCGAGCGCGATTACAAGTCGTATTTTCCTGTGGCCGTCACTCGTATTGTGAACGACAAAGAGGAGTTTGTGAGTCTTGAAGAAATAAAGGTGGGGGATAGGATAGTTGTTCATAATCAGGAGATTATACCCGCCGATTCGGTTTTGATTAAAGGCGAGGCCAACATCAACTACAGCTTTGTTACGGGTGAATCAAAGCCCGTTTACAAACGCTCCGGCGACGAGCTTTATGCCGGCGGTAAGCAAATAGGAAGCACCATTGAGTTGGAAGTTACCAAGGAAGTGATGCAAAGCCGTCTCACTCAGCTTTGGAATCAGGACCTTCACGAAAAAAATACCGAAAAAGAAAAAGACCTTAGCTCACTCGTTGATACCATCAGCAAATATTTTACGGCCTTTGTGCTCATCGTGGCTTTCGTTACGGCGGGAGCATGGTGGTTTATCGACAAATCGCTTCTCATTTTCAGCTTCACTTCCGTTTTGATTGTGGCTTGTCCTTGTGCTTTGGCTCTCTCAATTCCTTTTACCTACGGCAACACCATGAGGATTTTCGGGCGCATGGGTTTTTATCTGAAAAAATCGACGGTGATAGAAAAAATAACCCACATCGACACCGTGGTTTTCGACAAAACGGGCACCATAACCTACACCGATATTATGTCGGTGGAGTTTTCTGGAGATGCCGCCGACGACAAACTTTTCTTTTATTTCAAAAGCCTTAGCCGGCAGTCGAAACACCCTTTGTCAACAGCGGTTTACGACTATATCGACAGCGATTACACCAAGGATGTGGAAGAATACAGGGAGATTCCCGCCTCGGGCATAATAGGAAAAATAGAAGGCAAAACCATAAGGATGGGCTCGGCCTCTTTTGTAGGCTGCGAACCTCTCGAAGACAGTGATAATTCGTCCATGGTTTATGCCTCCGTTGACGGCGTGTATGCCGGCGTTTTCTCGGTGAAAAACCGCTATCGCGAAGGCATAAAAGATATTATCGACAAGCTGAAAAAATCTTATGAAATACATTTGATATCGGGAGATAACGATGCCGAAAAGCCGCGCCTGCTGAAAATTTTCGGTAACGATTCGGTGCTGAAATTCAATCAAACTCCGGTTGAAAAACTGGAATTTATCAAGGCTTTGAAACAGCAAGGAAAAAAAGTGCTGATGATAGGCGACGGCCTCAACGACGCTGGCGCCCTGGCCGAGAGCGATTTGGGCATAAGCATTGCCGACGACGTTTTCAGTTTTTCGCCTGCCTGCGACGCCATCCTCGAAGCTGAAAAATTCAAATATCTGCCCGATTTCCTCTTTAAATCGGCATCTTCCGTCAGGGTGGTCTATGCAAGTTTTGCCCTTTCCTTGCTTTACAACATTGCAGGGATGTATTTTGCCGTTACCGGCCAATTGTCGCCCATTATCGCCGCCATTCTTATGCCGGCAAGCTCGGTTTCGGTGGTGACTTTCGTAACGCTGGCCTCCAATTATAACCTTAGAAAGCTGCGTAAAGCCGCTAAGAGACAGAAGGTTATGATGGATTAATTTCAAGGCAAAAGGAAAAATAAGAAAAGTTCAAAGTTCTGTTAACCCTTCTACTCCCGCTTTTGAAAAAAGGACTTCGATGCGTCGTTTTTTTTGAAAGTTTTATCCGGAGGCAAAAAACCGCAAACTCAAAAGCCGCCGAGATTCTTTACAAAAGCATCATCCTTTCGGCATCCTGCCTGATAAAGATAAAAAGCAAGATGGTAAAAGCCCACAGCGAGGAGCCGCCGTAGCTGAAAAAGGGTAGCGGAATGCCTATGACGGGCAGCAAGCCTACAACCATGCCAATGTTGATGGTTAGGTGGAAGAAAAGGATGGAAGCCACGGAGTATCCGTAAATTTTGCTAAAGAGAGAGCGCTGACGTTCAGCTACATACACAATGCGTATCAGCAAAACCACAAAAACAACAATCACTCCGGCACTGCCCATGAAGCCCCATTCTTCGCCGACGGTGCAGAAAATAAAATCGGTGCTTTGCTCGGGAACAAAGTCGAATTTTGTTTGTGTGCCTTTCAAGAAGCCTTTGCCGTTTAAACCTCCCGAGCCAATGGCTATTTTGGCTTGCTTTACATTGTAGCCCGCCCCGTGAGGGTCCGATTCCATATTTAAAAGCACCTTGATGCGCACCTGTTGGTGGGGTTGCAACTTGGAAAAAGCGTAATCGACGCTGAAAACATAGGCTGAAATGAGCAAAAAAAGACCCGTTAATTTTAGAATATTGGCGAGGCTTTTTTTCACCAAGAAGAAAACCAAAACAAAGGGAATTAAAATAATTCCCAGCATAATAAGTTTTTGTGTTATTGTGCTGAGCAACAGCGACATAATAGCAAGAAAGATAGCCACAAAACCCACTATGAAAATGTTGCCCGAAAGGCCGAAACGGTAAAGCACAAATATAAAGGAGGTGTAAACCAAGGCGCTGCCTGTATCGTTTTGCAGCAAAATCAACATTGCCGGCAAGGTGATGATGGCCACGGATATAGCTTTGGATTTCAGGTTGTTAAGCGACATTTCGCGCGATGAAAGGAAGTGTGCGAGAGCCAAACCGGTGGCAAATTTCATAAACTCCGCCGGCTGAAGTCCGAAGCTGCCTATTTGAAACCACGATTTGGAACCGGCAACCTCTTTGCCGAAGAGCAAAACGAAGACAAGCAACAGCAGCATTAAACCGTAGATGCCATAGGCAAATTGATTGAAAAACTTGGGGTCGATTATTATTATCACAAAAGCAAGCAATATTGCCGCCGCTATCCAAATCAGTTGTTTTCCGTAACGTTGAGAAAAGTCAAAGATGCTGTGGTTTTCGGCGTTATATACTGCCGAATAAATATTCATCAAGCCGAAAAATACCAGGATAAAGTAAATGACAACCATTATCCAGTCGATATTCTGAAATATTCCTTTGCGCTCTCTCATTGGTGTATCAAATCTCCTTCCAACATTCGTTTTTCAATATATTTTCTTTTTGTGGCTATATGTCCTTTGATGTATTTCTCCACTAACAGGCCGGCAATTGGTGCCGCCCAACTGCCGCCGTAACCCGAGTTTTCCACAAAAACGGCAATGGCTATTTTTGGGTTGTTGCGCGGGGCAAAGGCTATGAACACCGAATGGTTTTTGCCGTGCGGATTTTGTGCGGTTCCCGTTTTGCCGCATAGCTCTATGGAGTCGATGTGAGCCATACGTGCCGTGCCGCCTTCCAAGGTAACCCCGGCCATCCCCTCTATCACCACATCGAAATATTTTTTGTCGATGCCCACATAGTGAGGCTTCAGGAACCTTGCGTCTATGGAGTCCTTGCCTTCTATCTCTTTGATAATGTGAGGGATATAATAAAATCCACGATTGGCAATGAAAGCGGCTTGATTGGCAAGTTGCAAGGGTGTGGCCAAAATCTCGCCCTGACCTATGGCCAGCGAAATGGTGGTAATGGCATTCCAATGTCCTTTGCCGTAATACTTGTCGTAGTATTCGGGTTTTGGAATATTACCGGGTTTTTCGTAGGGCAAGTCAATGGGGAATTTATGGCCGAAGCCCATTTCGGTAACATATTTTCTCCACCTACGGAAACCTGCTTCGGCGGAATGATAGCGCGGGTTTTCAACTATCGTTTTGTAAACATTGCAGAAATAAGCATTACACGAATGCTGAATGGCTTCGGGTAAATCCAAAGGCGATTTGTGGTTATGACAGCCTACCGTCAAACCCCCGAAATGGAAACCTCCATGACAAGCATATTTTGTTTGACGGTGCAAAACACCTTCTTGTAAGCCTATCAGGGCATTTATCAGTTTGAAGGTTGAACCGGGCGGATACGACGATATCAAAGCTCTGTTAAGCAAGGGTTTAAGGGTGTCGTGCAAGAGCATGGCATAATTCTCGGAGCGCACGCGTCCCACCAGCAGGTTGGGGTCGTAACCCGGTGCCGATATCAGTGCAAGTATCTGACCTGTAGATGGTTCTATGGCTACGATACCGCCTTTTTTGTTTCTCATAAGCCGCTCGCCGTATTCTTGCAAGTCGATGTCGATGCCCAGAGTTATATTTGAGCCGCTAACAGCGGGGATGTCGTATTTTCCGTCGTAAAATTTACCCTTCACGCGGTTTAAATTATCGACCATCAGTTTCTCTATTCCTTTTTTTCCGCGCAAAACTTTCTCGTATGTTTTTTCTATACCGCTGATGCCTATGTAGTCGCCACGCTCGTAATATTCATCATCCTTTAGAATTTTCGGGCTCACTTCGCCCACATAACCCAAAAGATGAGCCGCAATGGGACGCGGATATTTGCGCACAGAGCGAGGCACAAAATAAAAGCCCGGAAACAAATAAAGCCGTTCGCGCAGATACGCCGATTTTTCTTTGGAAATCTGTTTTTCAAAAATGGAGGCCTTGTAACGCGAGTAATGTTTTGCCTTTTTCATGCGGGAAATATAGCCTTTTTTGTCGATGCCGAGAAGCTGACACATCATGGCCGTGTCGATATTTTTCGCACGATTGGGCACCACCATCAGGTCGTAAACAGCCTCGTTATACACTATCTCTTTGCCGTTTCTGTCGTAAACAAGACCTCGTGCCGGATGCAAAGTTATGTTGCGCAAGGCATTGTTTTCGGCCATAAAAGCATACTCGTCGTCGAGCAGCTGAAGGAATATTAGTCTGATAATCAATATTATAGCTACAGCCGCAAAAAAACCGTAGATAATAAATTTTCTTCCTTGATATTTGTCGCGTATTTTTATCATAGATGTTTTCGAAGACGGCTTCCAATCGTTTCAAAAATAGCCAAGAGCTACTAAGGAAAATTATTGATTTTGTTAAGTTTTAAACATTTTCAAGTGAAGAAAAAAGACCTGCAGTCGGTAATTCGGGATTTTTATTTTTCGGCAAGATAATTGTGAAAAACCGTCGATTGAGATTTGGCGGCAAGTTGTTAAAACTTTTATATTTTTGCCCGCATGTTTATAAACACAAATGCACACAGTTATGAAAAAATCAATTGTATTTTCGGTTTTAATTCTCACTTTGGCGATTTCCTCTTTTACCAGTCAGGAAAGCAAAAGAACTTTACCTTCCGTTACCGTTAAAACTCTGGACGGCAAGCCTTTCGACACAAAAAACATCAGCAACGACGGTAATCCTATAATCATCAGTTTCTGGGCTACTTGGTGCAAACCTTGCATTCAGGAGTTGACCTCGGTTAGCGAAGTTTATGATGATTGGCAAGAAGAAACAGGTGTTAAACTAGTGGCAATTTCCATTGATAACGCCCGCACTTCGGTGAAGGTAAAGCCTTTGGTAAATGCCAAAGAGTGGGAGTATGATATTTATCTCGATGAAAACGGTGATTTCAAAAGGGCAATGGGTGTAAACATGGTGCCTCACACCTTTATTTTAAACGGCAAAGGGGAAATTGTGTGGCAACATACAACCTTCAGCGAAGGTGGTGAGTTGGATATGATTGACATCGTCAGGAAGATTAAAAACGGCGAAGAAATAAAATAAACATAAGGTTATGAGATTAAGAATCAGTGCTTTGCTGCTTTTATTTTTAGGCTTCGGCCTAAAAATAAAAGCACAAAACAATTATGGCAGCGTGCACGGCAGTTTTCAGTTCGACGGGCAATATTACAACGAAGATACTCTCATAGGGGCCCTTCGTCCCGATTCCAAAATAGGGGCAAACGGCTTTCTCAATGTTATCTATACCAACAAAAAATTTGAAGCGGGCTTGCGTTACGAACTGTTTATGCCTCCTTTGTTGGGTTTCGACCCGCGCTATGAAGGGCAAGGCATTCCTTATCGTTATGTGAAATACAACGGTGAGCATTTTGAGCTTACCGCCGGCAATTTCTACGAACAGTTCGGCTCGGGAATGATTCTGCGCACATATCAGGAGTGGAATTTGGGTTTTGACAATTCCATTGACGGCATTAGGATTAAAGCCAAATTTCCCGGCTTGGTGCTTACGGGGCTTGTGGGCAAGCAACGTTCGTTTTGGGGAAAAGGCGAAGGTGTGGTAAGAGGTGTCGATGCCGAATTGTGGCTCAACGATGCCTTCAAAAGTCTGGCCAATATGAACACAAGGATAATGCTGGGCGGCAATTTCGTGAGCCGTTACCAAGCCGACCTCGACCCGCTTTACAAACTACCGGCCAATGTTGCCGCCTGGTCGGGACGAATTGGTATTTTCCACGGCAATTTTAATTTCAATGCCGAAGGAGCCTATAAAATAAACGACCCCAACAGCACCAACAACATGATTTACAAGACGGGCAACGGCCTTGTGTTGGAGGCCGGTTATTCGCGCCGTGGTTTGGGCATCACCTTGCAAGCCAAACGTGTTGACAATATGGACTTTCGCTCCGACAGGACTGCAAGCGGATTCAATCTGCCCATCAATTACATTCCGGCAATGACTCCTCAACACGCTTACACTCTGCCTGCTTACTACCCTTATTCCACCCAACAAAACGGCGAGATGGGTGTGCAAGCCAATGTCATCTATAAGTTTAAAAAGAAATCTTTTCTCGGTGGTAAATACGGCACCACCATCGACATGTCGTATGCCGTTTCGCAGGCCATTTACAAGGAAAAACCCAACGACAGCACAGAAATAGGAGAAGCCGGAACTTTGGGTTACAAATCGGATTTTTTTAAAATTGGCGATGAGAAATTTTTTCACGATTTCAGCGTGAAAATCAGTAAAAAAATCAATAAAAAATGGAAAATTTATCTCACTTACGTGAATATCTTTTACAATATGGAGGTCAACCAAGGGCACAAAGAGCCCAATGTTTATGCGCAATCCGCCGTTGTTGACCTGTGGTGGAAATTTAAGCCTTACAACGCATTGCATTTCGACTTCGAAGGTCTTTTTGTGAAAGATAATGAGGATAAGGGCGATTGGGCTTTCGGCATGATAGAGTATAAATACAAAAGTTTTTTCGCCGCCATCATAGACCAATATAACTACGGAAACCGCGACCCCTTGCATCGCATACATTATTTCTCGGCAAGCACCGGCTACACGTGGAATTCCACACGTCTTGCCGTCACCTATGGAAAACAAAATTCGGGCATACTTTGCGTGGGAGGTGTGTGCCGCGAAGTGCCTGCAACAAACGGCTTTTCTTTTACATTGAGCAGTAGTTTTTAAACCTTTGAAATATATTATGTTATGAAAAATATTCGCCTTTTAACAATATTATTAACAAGCTTGTTTTTGTGGTATTCTTGCGACAAGGTTGAGCCGCCGTATGTGGAAAACGGTAATGGCGGCGAGTTAAATTCCGACACGGTGAGGAAAGTTTTGGTTGAAGATTTCACCGGCCACACCTGCGTCAACTGTCCGCAAGCACACAAGATTATTGAAGATTTGCAGCAACATTATGGCAAACAGCTTGTGGCGGTGGCCATTCACGCCGGATTTTTTGCCAAACCCAAGTCGGCTCCCTACGATTATGATTTCAGAACTACCGAAGGCACAGCGCTTTACAATCTTTTTCAGGTGCAGGCCACACCCATTGGCATGGTAAACCGTGTTAAACAAAGCGACGGCGGTTACCTTGTAAACAAAGGAGCCTTGGCCTCTGAAGTGAGCAAGCAACTCGACTCACTGCCGCAAAAGCCCGACTTGTATATACATCTGACGCCTTCGTTCAACAGCAGCGATTCCACCTTAAGCCTTGCTGCGGAGATAACATTTTTGGAGGCGCTGCCTTCGGCAAAATACAATTTATGCATAATGGTTACCGAGTCGGATATAGTTAAGGCGCAGAAAAACAACGACCCCACCATTGGCAGCACGCCCGATATTTTCGATTATCACCACAAACACGTGTTGCGCGGTATGATGACCCCCACTTTGGGCGAAGAAATTCTCGACGGAACTCCGGGAAATATGCAGGTGATAAGCAAGAGCTATTCTAATTTTAAATTCGGTGCCGATTGGGTGCCTAAAAATTGCCGGGTTGTGGCTTTTGTTTATTATGCCGACGGCCCAAAAAAATACCAAATCATTCA
>CAZPGC010000042.1:0-14191 GCA_964585875.1 uncultured Prolixibacteraceae bacterium
TCAAATCAATCAACCACACCTGCTATTTTCTCAAGAATAGAGGTTGAGCACCGGACACAAAAAAACCGCTGTTTCGCAAGAAAACAGCGGTTTTTTTAATTCACTCTTTTGTGTTTTATTTCTTTTTCTTCTTAGTTTGTTTAAGACGTTCGGCATCTTTTTTCTTCAGTGTTTCGTAGGCTACCGGACTGGCCACAAAGAGCGAAGAGTAGGTACCCACGACGATACCGATTAACAAAGCGAAGATAAATCCGCGGATAACCTCACCGCCGAAGATAAAGATGGTGAGCAATACGACAATGGTTGTGCCCGAGGTGTTTATGGTACGTCCCAAGGTGCTCGAAAGAGCATAGTTCATATTGTCGTAGAGGCTGCGTTTGGGAAATAGACCTGAATATTCACGGATACGGTCGAATATAATCACCGTGTCGTTAATGGAATATCCGATAATGGTAAGTATGGCGGCTATAAATGCCTGGTCCACTTCCATATCGAAGGGAAGAATACCCGTAAAAATGGAATACATCGAGATGACTATCAAGGCGTCGTGAACCAAAGCCACAAGTCCTCCCATACCAAATTGCCAATTTCGGAATCTGAATGCTATGTAAACAAAGATAACGATGAAGGCAAAGATAACGGCCAGATATGATTCCCACATCAGGTCGTCGCTAATGGTCGGGTCAACCTTTTGTGAGCTGAGCATTCCGCGGTCTTTATTTTCATCGGAAGAGAAGAATTCTTTTTCGGTGATTTGTTTATTGAAGAAGGGTTTTGTGCCTTCAAAAATCTTATAATCAACGATGGAATCCACTTTCTTATCCTTGTTTTCAATCATATATTTTGTGGTGATTTTCACCTGTGTCGAAGGACCGAAAGTTTTCACTTCGGGACGCATTTTGTTACCGTTTTCATCGATAAATTCTTTTCCGAGAGCTTCCGATAGTTTAACGGTGTTTACGGTTTTGTCGAAACGAACCACATAAGTACGTCCTCCGGCAAAGTCGATACCCGGATTCAAACCTTTGGTGAAAAGGAAGGCCAAACCTATTACGATAATGGTACCCGAGAAAATATATGCTTTTTTTCTCCATCCGATAAAGTCGAAATGAACATCGACCATAAAGTTTTTGGTGAATGATGTTTCGAAAACAAGTTTTTTGTTTTTGTCGAGCATCCAAGCAAAAATCAGACGCGAGATGAAGATGGCCGAGAAAAGCGAGGTGATGATACCTATTATTAAGGTGGTTGCAAAACCTTGAACCGGACCCGAGCCGAAGATGTAAAGCACGATACCCGTCAACAGCGTTGTGATGTTACCGTCAATAATGGCTGAGTACGCGTTTTTGTAACCGTCGCTAAGGGCTAACTTCATCCCTTTGCCGGCTCTCATTTCTTCTTTGATACGTTCGTAAATAATCACGTTGGCGTCAACGGCCATACCGAGTGTGAGCACGATACCGGCAATACCGGGGAGTGTCAACACGGCTTGCAGTGAAGCCAAAACTCCAAAGAGGAAGAATATGTTTGAAATCAATGCCACGTCGGCAACGAGCCCTGCCTTGCTGTAGAAAAACCACATATAAATAAGGACAAGGATAAAGGCAACGATAAAGGAGATAAGTCCGGCGTTTACGGCTTCTTTACCGAGGGAGGGGCCTACAACCGCTTCTTCGATAATACGTGCCGGAACAGGCAACTTACCCGATTTCAGAACGTTAGCGAGGTCTTTACCTTCTTCGATGGTGAAGTTACCGGTAATTTGCGAGTTTCCTCCCGAAATTTCTTGTTGAACATTGGGAGCCGAATAAACGTAGCCGTCGAGTACGATGGCAATTGCCTTGCCAACGTTTTCACGCGTCAGGTTTTTCCATATCAGAGCCCCTTGGCTGTTCATCGACATGCGTATTTCTACGCGTCCGCTTTGGTCGTAGTCGTAACGTGCGTCAGTAAGTACTTCGCCGTCGAGAGGCGGTTGACCGTCGCGACGCGATACTTTTATGGCGTAAAGCTCGAGAATCTTAGCTGTTTTAGCCCATTTCGGCGGTTTAACCCCCCACATAAATTTGAGGTTACGAGGGAAGAGAGCTTTTACTTGGGGCAAATTCAACATGGTGTTGACACGTGCCGTGTCGCGAATGGCTGCATAACCCACAACAGGACTTTTAGCCGGCAGCCATTGCTCGCCTTGCTGGTAGAAGTTGGGTCTGAGATATTTATAAAGTCTCATTACCGACATGTCTTGCGAGGCGGTGTCTTCCGTAGCTTCACTCGTTTCGCCTTTGGTGCTGTCGTTGGCGGCTGCCAACAGTGCATTTTCGCCTGTAGTGTCGCTGTCTTGTGTTGTTGTTTCCGTAGTGTCGCCTTGCAAAACGGGTGCTTCTTCTTCGGAGTTGTCTTCGGAGGCTTTTTCCTCTTTGTTTTGGCTTCCTTCCGACATCAAAGCCTTGTAATATTTGTATGAAACTTGGTCGGCTTTACTCAGATTTTGATAGATAGCCGGATTGTTGAGGCTGTAGGTCTCCCAAAATTCCAAACGTGCGGTGGATTGCAATATTTTACGTACACGTTTCGGGTCTTTTACGCCGGGAAGCTCAACGAGGATACGTCCTGCTGTTTGCAAACGCTGAATGCGCGGTTGCGAAACGCCGAATTGGTCGATACGCTTGCTCAGGATGTCATAGGTGTTTCCTATTGCGGCATCGGCTTGAGCGCGCAAAACCTTCAATACTTCATCGTCGGTGGCGTCGGGACTTATCTGATCTTTAAGCTCTTGCGTACGGAAATAGGTGCGCAAAGGCGTGTTGGGATTTTCCCTTTTAAAAACGTCGTAGAAAATGGTTATGAAATCTTCCTGTGAGTTTTTCTGTTCTTGAATGGCATCGCGAATGGCTTTCTTAAAAGCCGGTTTGTTTCTGTTGGAGCCGGCCATGGCGTTAACCACATCTTGCACCTGTACTTCCAAGGTTACGTTCATACCTCCTTTGAGGTCGAGACCGAGATTTATCTCTCTTTCTTTGCAGTCGCGGTAGGTGAAGTCTATGATTCCCAGATTGTAAACGACCTCGTTGGCCATGGAATCAAGGTAGTATGCTTCGGCGGTTTTGCGCAGGGAGTCGAGATAATATTCTTCCGAGCGGCCGAGTTTTTGCGACAGGGCTTTAGCCTCATTTACAAATCTCTCGCTGTTGGCATATTCGCGTGCCTTACGTTCGGTGCGCGAAGTGAAATACGAGAACGATAATTGATAGATGGATACCAGGGCAAATAAAATTGCTAAAAGTTTGATTGCACCTTTGTTTTGCATAGGTCAAATTATTTGTTATAAAATTGTTTATATCACGTAAAAAAACAAGGCTGCAAAGATAGAATAACATCTTTAATATAACAAAACAATTTTATCGATGTGAAGGTGAGTGTATTTTGTTGAAAATAAACTATTTATGCTTTGTGAAATAAAAAGATAAAAGGGACAGGGAAGCTTGTCGCCTCTTAAGTCCGTCATTTTTTTCACGGGAAATTGAGCCATTATGCAACTTTGTAGTTGGCTCGTGTGTCATTGTTAGCGTTATCTTTTTTAAATTATTACTTATGAAAAATTTATACTTCTTATTCCTTTTTTTGTTGACGTCCTTTTTTTCTTTCTCCCAAATATCCTACGATTTCGGATTTTCGCGCTACGATTCCATTCCTGTTTACGACAGCCTTGGAAATCAGTTGGAATTTCCATGGGCAGGAGGTCTTAACTCGGTGCATTTCAATGAGATAGACATGAACCTTGACGGACTCAAAGACTTGCTCGTTTTCGACGTTCACGGCGATAAAAAATACACCTTTATTAATAAAGGAGTTGCCGGGCAAATTTCCTACGAATATGACCCCAAATATGAAAAGCTTTTTCCCGATATTATGTCTTGGGTAGAATTGCATGACTACAACGGCGACGGTAAAAACGACCTCTACACCTACGTTCCGGGAGGCATTGCCCTTTACAAAAATATTTCGACGCAGGCCACGGGTTTGAAGTTTCAGAAAGTGAGTCCGATGCTTAATTACACTGCCGATAACGGCATGCAAATCAATATCTTCGTGACGGCTGTGGATTATCCTGGCATCGTCGATGTTGACGGCGACGGCGACCTTGACATTTTAACTTTTCACATTTTGGGCACCTTCATAGTCTATTACAGAAATATGTCGATGGAGCATTTTGGAGATCCATACCACCTTGATTTTAAGGAATATGACAAATGTTGGGGTAAATTTGCCGAGAGCGAGGTGATGAACTCCGTTTATTTGAATACCTATTGCAATTACAAGAACGATGAAAAAGAAGACGGCTCTAAATCAAACAAACACACGGGCTCAACCCTATTGCCCATAAATTTGAATAACGATACTCTTGTTGATTTGCTTTTGGGCGATGTCGATTTTTTCACGATAATAGGGTTAACAAACGGAGGTACACGCGATTCGGCGCACATGATTAGTCAAGATACGCTTTTCCCGTCCTACGATACGAGTATCGACATCGTGTCTTTTCCGGTGTTGAGTTATCTCGATATCGACAATGACGGCACCAAGGAATTAATTGCATCTCCCTTCGAGTCGTCTTATTATAAACCGCAGTCAATCAACAGTGTATGGCTTTATGAAAATGACAGTATTAATACCGCTCCGCAATTTCATTTTGTTAAAAAGAATTTTTTTCAGGATAAGATGATCGATATCGGTGATAACTCGTCGCCGGAAGTGGTGGATGTTGACGGTGACGGTATTATGGATATTCTGATGACCAATTACGGCATTGTGGATTCCACCTATTTCGATACCAACTGGTATATTCTGTGGACACACAAGACCTCCACAATGACCTGGTTTAAGAATACGGGCACGGCCACGGCACCCTCCTTTAAATATATGGACGGCAATATGTTTGACCTCAAGTCATTGAAGTTGACTGCCATGAAGGCTACCTTCGGCGACCTCGATAACGACGGCGACCAAGATATGTTGATAGGCAGCAGCGACGGCAAGTTGATTTATTTGGAAGATACCGCCGGAGCAGGAAATATGATGGCTTTTGCGGCTCCCGTCTATAACTATCAGAATATCAGTGTGCCTGAGTTCTCTGCTCCCGATTTATTCGATATCGACGGTGACAGTTTGCTCGACCTTGTGATAGGGAAAAAGTCGGGGATGTTGTCGTATTATAAAAACACCGGCACCAAAACTTCGCCGCAATTTACCTTTGTTACCGACAGTATGGGTAACGCCAAAGTGACCGATTATTGGCACGCTTACAGTGGCTACAGTGTGCCGACGGTATATCGCGACGACCGCGACAGCCTTGTGATGATGGTTGGCTCTGCCTCCGGTTTGGTATTTTATTATAAAGACATAGAAAACAACATCACAGGCACTTTCGGGCGCGATTCCAACCTTGTTTTTTATCAAGAAATGGACACCTTGTACTCGGTAGCTTATTTTATCAATCAAGGCAATACTATGCAATATATTGAAGCCGGAATGCGCTCTGCTGCTGCTGTTTACGATTTCGACGGCGACGGTTTCAAAGATATACTTGTCGGCAACTTTTCCGGCGGTTTGAACTTTTTCAAAGGCAGGACGCCGGCGGGAGTGGGCATTAAAAAGCCTGTAGTGAAAAGGCCGATGGTGAAAATGTACCCCAATCCTGCCAAAGAATACATTAAAATAGTTTTTGACAATGCCTCCAATTTGAAGTCTGCCCAAGTGAGTATATACACGATAGAGGGTAAGATAGTTGCCGAGCGCCGGCTGAGCTCCTTTTTCGGTCCGTCCACCGTTTATTTCGGAAATTTACCTGAAGGCATATATTTTATCAGAGTACAATCGAAGGATTATCTCAATCAGGAAGCGGTTTACGGCGGCAAGCTGCTGATAGCCGACTGATAAGTAATTGTTTATTGTTTTAATTGTTTGCGGTTTGGGTGTAAAGGCAATCAGTCACTTGGATGCCACACCCCAAACCGCAAACCCAAACCCCAAACCCCGAACCCCAACTCCAAACCGCAAACAGCAAACCCAAACTCCAAACCCCAAACAGCAAACAGCAAACCCCAAACCAAAACCCCAAACCCCAAACCCCAAACAGCAAACCCAAACCGCAAACCCAAACCGCAAACAGCAAACCCAAACCCCAAACAGCAAACCCCAAACCCCAAACAGCAAACCCCAACTCCAAACCCCAAACCCCAAACAACAAACAACAAACCGCAAACAACAAAAACCCTTTCCCAAATGTCCGGTTGTTGCTAAAAATTTATACTTTTACCCTTTAAAATCAGCGGATATGAATAATAGTGAGAACGCAGATAGAAGCGGGATAAAAGTTATGAAGTCCAACGGTGAATTGGTTGAATTTCAGCCATGGAAGTTGGTAAGAGCCTTGATGAATTCCGGAGCATCGGAGTCCGAAGCAGCGGAGATTAAAGATTTCGTCGTTTCGAGAATTGAAAACGGTATGCGGACATCCAAGATTTACAAGCTGGCTTACAAGCTTTTACGTAAGAAGTCGGTTAATGTGGCAGGACGATATCGCTTGAAAAAGGCTGTTTTCGATTTGGGGCCTTCGGGCTATCCTTTTGAGAAGTTTATAGCTAAATTGCTTGAATTTCAGGGTTATAACGTCGATGTAAACGTGATAGGGCAGGGGAGATGCGTGAGCCACGAGTTGGATGTGGTAGCCGATAAGGGTGATGAGCGCATAATGGTTGAGTGTAAATTTCACCGCGACAAAGGGCGCAAAAACGATGTTAAGATACCTTTATATATAAGGTCTCGTTTTATAGATATGCAAGAGGCCTGGTCGGCAGTTGACAAAAACAAAAAATATGTGGGAATGATAGCCACCAATACGCGCTTTTCCGAGGATGCCGTTGACTATGCGCGCTGCGTGGGTTTGCGGCTTGTTTCTTGGGATTACCCCGAAGGTAACGCTTTAAAAGATTGGATAGACCGTTCGGGTTTTCATCCGGTTACTTCCTTGCATTCTCTTTCCAAGCGAGAGAAGCAAATAATAATGGAAGAGGGGGTTGTGCTTTGCCGTGAGTTGGTTGAAAGACCCGAGGTGCTTGAAAAGGCCGGTGTTGACAGCCGGAAAATCGCCAAAGTAAAAGCCGAGGCAAAGGCTATTGCAGGCGACTGAATATGTTATGGATTTTTATGATTTGAGGTAATATTGCCGAGCTTTCGGCATTGTCGATTACAAAATCGGCAAGGGTAGCCACTTTTTCCTGTGGCCATTGGTTGTTCATACGTGCTTTCACATCTTCAATTTTGGCGCCGTCTCTCTTTAGCGTTCTTTGCAAACGCTCTTCCAAAGGAGCTGTTACCGCTATGGTTTTGTCGGTAAGAAGCTCGAATCCGTTTTCAAAAAGTATGGCCACTTCAAAAATAATGTAGTCGTGTTGCGAGTGTGCTTCTGCCCAATGCAGAAAATCCTGTCGCACAAGGGGATGAATCAAGTGATTTACCTTTCTCAAGGCACTTTTGTCGTTAAAGATAAGGGATGCAAGATAGGCTTTATCCACCTCTCCGTCCGACAATATATTTTCGCCGAAATATTTTACCAGCATTGCCTTAACATCATTGTCTTTTAAGAACTTCTTGGCTTCAGCGTCGGCATAATATACGGGAGCTCCCAACTCCGCAAATACCTTTGCCACAGTGGATTTGCCGCTTCCTATGCCTCCCGTCAGTCCTATCTTTATCATTTTTTAATAATTATAAAATCCACTTTGTCGGTGCTTAAGCGCGGATTCTCCACATA
This sequence comes from uncultured Prolixibacteraceae bacterium, assembly GCA_964585875.1. Taxonomy (GTDB): domain Bacteria; phylum Bacteroidota; class Bacteroidia; order Bacteroidales; family UBA1556; genus UBA6267. The sequence continues at coordinate 7,814 of CAZPGC010000042.1, forward strand.
AGGCGGAAAACGTTTTAACACGGGGATAAGGCTGCGATTTCGCAAGGCAGCCAACGAATCTATCTTCACACTTACGGTGAAGAGCGTGTCGCTGATTTTTTTATAATCGGGCATTGCTATTTGATATTTCACCTTTACCGCGGGCGGAAAAACTTTCACCTTCAGCCCGGGAATGTCGGTGTTTACGGAAACAGGCACCTGTGTTTCCGCCTCGATAAATTCCACGATTTCAACCTTTACCTTTACTTTTTCACGGCTCAAATCAAGCAAAGGCGACGGATTCGACAGGGCTACTTCTTTCTCGAAAGAGGAGTTCAGGTTTTTGAGTTGTATCTTTTTTGTGCTTATAAAGCTCAGTGTATCAAGTATATGCTTAGGACCCGTGACTTCTATCTTCGCAGGGCTGATAAGCGGTGTGCCGTAAATTCTAAAGCCTTGAACAATATCCATTTTGGCACCCAGCCTTACGGGGATTTTTGCGCTACTTTTTTTGTCGAGAGTAAAATATATTGTGTCGGGGCTTATGTCTCTTCTCGAAATTCTCATATCGAGTTGTGCGGCCACTTGCGAGACAAGTTTTGAGGCAGGCAAAGCAATATGATACAAGCCGTCTCCATTTTTTGTAACACGTAATCCCGCAAGGGGGCTTACAAGTGCTTTTTTATATTCGTCGGAAAGGCTAATCATTTTATAACCCTTTGCCGAAATGGAAACCCTGATTTTATCGCTGCTTTGCCGGGTGATGATATATCCTTCGGGGGCCTTAAATTTCAGCGGGATATCAATTTTTCTGCTGTATTCGTCGGAAAGCTGCATTAAAAACCAAATTGCTGAGGTTAGCACAAGGAAAAACAGGTATGTTTTCAAGTTCATCCTTGCCAGATTTTGCAATAACCATTTCCAAATCATAATCGCAAATTAGTTTTATAAAGCCTGCCGGCAAAAAAGGTGGCGGCGGAGAGCAGCACGCGGGCTTGTCAGTCCGGCTGAGGGCTTAAAGGATATAGCCCGGTGCGTCGTCAGACGGCAAGAAGCACACGGAGCCGGCACGCCGCCGATACCTTGTTGTTTTTGACTATTAACGTTGTTGCATTCCGCCCGCGCCGTCCTTGGTGATGGCGTCTTTGTTGACTTTCAGGCGGTTTTGGCCTTCAACTTCAATTATTACGGTTGTGTCTTTAACTTCCAAGACCTTACCGTGGATGCCGCCGATGGTAACAACTTTATCGCCTTTTTGCAGCGATTTGCGGAAATTTTGGATTTCCTTGTTTTTCTTTTGTTGCGGCCTTATGAAAAAGAAGTAAAAAACGGCGATAATGAGGACCATCATAATGAGTCCCGAATACGGGCTTTGTTGTTGTCCGCCCTGCTGTCCGCCGGCCATAAGTAAAATATTCAATAAGTTCATTGTTGTAATTTATTAGTTTATAATTGTTTATAATTCTTCAGGAGCAAGCACCATGGCTTTTATTCTGAGTATTTGCGTCGAAGGCTGAGTGTTTGCTACAACCGTTGCCACTTTGTTGTTAAAGCCGCGGCGGTGTGTGCTGTCAAAGGTCAACTCCACCCTCCCTTCTTTGCCGGGGGCTACGGGAGAGGTGGTAAATTTTGAGACTGTACAGCCGCATGATGTCTTTACCTGACTGATTATCAAGTCGCTGCCTCCAACATTTTTAAATTTAAAAGTATAGGAAACTTTTACGCCGTCGATAATCTTACCGAAATCGTGCTCGGTGGTTTTAAACTGAAACACAGGCAATTTGCTCTTTGAGGTATTACCCTCCGCACTATTGGGATTTTCTATTAAATCGGGCGAAAGATTCTTTTTTTCGCCACCGTTGTTGCAGGCGACGAATAAAGTCAAAAGCCCTGTGAACATTGTAAACAGAAAAATATTTTTCATCATTCTCCTTTACTTTTAAATGAGTTGCAAAACTAATAAAAAACCTCAAAGCAAAAGTGAATTGTTTGAAGCCTTAAGGTCTCAATGGCGTGAAGGGCTAAAATCCTGAAACCCAGTTTTCAATAATTTTTTTTCCATAAGGAGTCAAAACCGATTCGGGGTGAAATTGAAGCCCCGTCACATCATAAGTTATGTGTTTCACGGCTTGTATCTCTCCATAAACATCCGTGGCTATAATTTGCAAAGAATCGGGTAGGTTTTTTTTGCAAGCCACATAGGAATGATAGCGTCCTGTGAGAATGTTTTCCGGTATGTTGTTGAAAATATAATTGTTATCCTTTAAAAGATAGGTTTCAACCGCAATGCCGTGCAACACTTCGTCGAGGTTTTTCAGCTTGCCGCCTTCCGACTCCACTATTGCCTGATGCCCTAAACAAATGCCGAGTATGCGTTTTTTGCTTTTGAAGGTATCGATTACCTCCTTGGTGAGCCCCGCCTCATCGGGCAAGCCGGGACCGGGTGACAGAATTATGCCGTCGTAATCATTGACTTTCTCAAGCGGGAAAGCATTGTTGCGCAGCACTTTAAGCTCTTTCACAAGTGGCTCTACGTAGTGAAAAAGGTTGTAGGTAAAAGAATCGTAGTTGTCTATTATCAATACTTTCATAGCGCGGGCAAAATTAGCTCCTTTTAGCGGAGCGGAGCATAAAAAGTTGAGTATATTTGCCCCTTTAATTCAAAAATTATGAAAGGGAAAATTCTTATCTTCTCATTGCTTGCTTTCGTGATGTTTGCTTGTGGCAATCATAAAGAGCAAGCTGCCAAAGAGTTGAATGCGGCGCATAAGGCTCTTTATGAATCCGATACCGCCGCGGCACGGTTGCACTACCGGGAAGCTCTGAGCTTAGACCCGTCGAATCCCGAGGCTTTTCTTGGCCTTGCTCGTTTGAAATTAAACCAACTCGACTATTCAAGAGCCATGGAACTTGTTGATAAAGCACTGAAATTCAGCCCCGAATATGGGGAGGCTTATAGAACAAAGGCTCAGATTTATTTTATGAAGGGCGATAAAAAAAGAAGTTGTGAAAATTTCAAACTCGCGAAAAAATACGGGGTGAAAAATCTTGACAATCAGTTGAGATATTGCCGGTAGCCGAATGTTGATTTCAAAAAATTAAGCCTCGGATGATTCCGTTTTTGCAAGATACACTAATCCTTTGATTTCAATCTGTCGATTATCATTTTGCGCAAAATTTTATAGTCTGTTTTGCCACTTCCCAAGAGAGGAATTTCATCGGTTTTAATAAGCATAGATATTCTGGCAAGTCCGCTTATTCCATTGTCTTTCAGTTCATTATTTATTTCATCTAAGCTCAAATCTTTAACGGTGATAACCCCCAATACGGGCTCTCCTTCGTTTTCGGTGCCTTCTACCGCAAGCACAAGTCTTTCGCTTTCGCCGAATTTATTAAGTAATATTTTTTCGAGCATGGGCATGGAAATCATCTCGCCCCCGATTTTCAAGAAGCGTTTGAGTCTGCCTGTCAAGAAAATATATCCCTCATCATCGATATATCCCAAGTCGCCGGTTTTGTAAAAACGCTTGCCGTCGATTTCCATAAAGGGTGATTCGATGTTTTTATCGAGGTAGCCCTCGAACACGGAGTCGCCGCTGACGACAATCATGCCCTCGCTTCCATTTTCAAGCTGTTCAAGGGTTTCGGGATGTATAAAACGGTAGTCAAGTCCTTTGATAAAAGTGCCCACCGAGCCTGTTTTTTGTTTGTCCATAGGGTTGAGGGATACAATGGGCGAGCATTCGGTGATGCCGTAACCTTCTATTATCAAGGCTTTTCCTTGCGTCATCATTTCAAAATGCTCCTTGGTAGCTTTGGGGAGACTTTCCGCACCCGATATCACTAACTCTATGGAGCGCAGGTCGTATTTGTTGGCGTTGGCCATTATCATCTTCAGAAAAGTGGGCGTTACCATGATGTGGGTAGCTCTCGTATGCCTTATGACGCGCACCACTTCGGCTACATCCGTAGGGTTTGGAGTGTAAGCTATTTTGAAGGAAGTAATCAGCGGCAATACCGACAGCACCGTGAAACCGAAACTGTGAAACGGCGGCAAGAAGCTGAGAAAGATGCTGTTGTGCCTTATGTTGAATATGTGCAAGGCTCCCCAAAGGTCGCTGATGAGGTTTTTGTGTGTCAGCGGGACGGCCTTGGGGTTTGTCTCGCTACCCGATGTGAAAAGTATAACGGCGGTATCGTCGAGTTTTGTGTTTATCAGCAATTTGGGAAATTTGGCTTTCAGCAATCCCCTTAGTTTAATGCCGAGGCTGAGCTTCTCCACCTCTTTTTCCAAAAACATCAACTTGTCGGCCACATCTTGCGGAATTTGCTCTTTTACTTTCTCGTAAAAGCTTCCGGCAGTGATTATTACCTCTATTCCCGTCAAATCGGCACAGTAGCTCAGAATCTTATGCCCGACGGTCCAGTTGAGCATTACCGGTATTTTTCCCGCCATATAAGAAGCGGCTATAAGCAGGGTTGTGGATTGCAATGCAGGCAACATTATTCCAACATATTTGCCCTTGACCTTTCTGCGTATCAGTTGCGAAACTACGGCTGTTTTCAGAAAAAATCCGCCGCGTTGCGAGGTGCCGCTGACATTGTCCCACGCAAAAAATTCCCCTTTGTTTTTGTTGAACTCTTCGATAAAGTTTTCAAGGATGTTTTTCTCAGGGTCGGGCATTATGTTGTAATCTTCCTCATTGCTTAGGTGTAGCGAGGAGGTTTTCAGCTCTTGCTTCTCTTCTATGCTTTCTCCCATGGCCATAAGACAGAGGTCGTAAACGGTTTTTATGGAGTCGATATCGGGTGTTTTGGTTTCGGGAAATTCTTTCTCAATGTCCGTCATTACCGCTACCAGACCAAGGCTGTCTAAGTTGAGGTCCATTACCAGGTTGTCGCTGATTTTTATGGACTTAGGGTCTGTTTTCAGTTGGTGCGACAATGCTTGAGCCACGGTATTAAAAACTTTGTCGGGGATTTTTTTTGTGATTTTCTGTTTCAAGTTGCTCTCCGTGCTGACGGCGCCGGCCACTTTGTCGGGCAGACTGCGCCGTAGGGTAGGGGCATAGAAATAATGTTTTAGAAACAGGGGTTTTTCCTCGCCGTGAATATTGTAAAAATCTTCCAGAAACCTGTTGAATCCGCGGCGGTCGAGGGTGGCGGCGGCTTTTTTGGCTTCTGCCGTCAAATCCTTAAACTCTATGGTAACCTTACGGCGCGGCAGGAAAAATATCAGGTTTGCCAGCACATACCACACCGATTTGAGGTAGGTAGGGAAAAAATCGGGAGACTTTCCCGTCCATGCCCGCGACCAAATCGACCCCCATAATCCGTTTATTCTCACGCCGATTATATGACTTTTTTCGGGAATTATTTTAGTTATTTCATAGGCCGATTGCTTGTTGTAAATGCGCTCAAAGCCTTGGCCGGCGAGTTGTCCGGAGGGGTAAAGGAGTATGCCGCGGTCGGCTTCCAAGGCACTGAGGGCAGCTTCTTCCAAGCGTTTCAATATATTTACGTCGCGCGAGCCTTTGTCGAGGTCGCTGACACTCACGGCTCCCATCAGTTTAAAAAACGACTTTAAAACAGGCAGGTTGTAATACGTTTCGCTTATCATCGGTGCCACTTTTCCGTAGCGCAGTATGATGCTCATCACCAATTGCGGGTCAACTTCAGCCTGATGATTGGGCAAAAACAGGTTCGATTTCTTCCCTTTTATCTCGTCTATCCCTTTTATTATCAGCTTGTAACGCAGTCGTAAGAAAAAACCGTAAACAATCGCTATTAATTTCATATTTTATGCTGTTTGTGAAAAATCAAATATACATTAATTTTTTTTGAATACCGAGACAAACAATTTTCAAGAAAGAGGAAAGTCTATCACTGACTCAAAACACCTCCTTTATTTCGATATTTCTGCCGTTGAATAAAACATTTTCGCCCGCTTTCTTTCCGTTTAAAGCCTGAACAATAGGCACATGTGGCGAAACGGCGTAAAACTCATCACCCTGTAATTCTACCTTTCCAAGGCTTACCGAAACAAATATTTTTTGCATGGAGGTGATGACGACTGCACCGAATTCCACCCTTTCGAGCTCTTTATCAACTGAAATTTTATGCAAAGCTTCTAATTGTGTAAGTGCCTGTTGCAACTGTTTGGCAAACATATCTCTTTTGCGCAGCAACTGCGTGCGGTAACTGTCGTAGCGGTCTTTAGGCGCTCCGTATTCATTGGCGCTGTTCTGTGCCTCATCAACAGCAACTTTCAGTGATTCAACAGCTTGGCTCTGCTTTTCAATACAGGCATCAATCAACTCTTTTTTCAAATTAATTTTCTCTTCCATAACTTTCGCGCTTATTATCCCGAGCCCGCGAAGATAAAACAAAAGACCCTTA
>CAZPGC010000042.1:14291-19772 GCA_964585875.1 uncultured Prolixibacteraceae bacterium
ATAAAAAATAAGGTTTTACTTTTGCGCAATAAATTTTTTAAACGATATAACTATGAATTCACAAGAAGAAAATATAATTTGTAACTGTATGGATGTTTCTGAGCACGAGATAGTTGATGCCATTAAAAACAAAGGCGCAAAAACCGTTCAGGACATTATGGACATCACCGATGCCGGCACCGGCTGCGGCTCTTGCATACCCGATTTGGAAGATATTTTAAAAAGAGAACTCCAATAAGGGGCTTTAGACAAGCGGGTGTGCTATCGAAATTTGGTAAAAAATCCCGCTATTCCCACTCGATTGTGGCCGGTGGTTTCGAGCTGATATCGTAAACCACCCGGTTCACACCTTTCACCTTATTAATAATGTCGTTGGAAACCTTGGCCAAAAAGTCGTAGGGCAGGTGTATCCAATCTGCCGTCATGCCGTCGGTGGAGCCCACGGCACGCAGTGCCACCACACGTTCGTAGGTGCGTTCGTCGCCCATCACACCTACCGATTGAATGGGTAGCAATATGGCGCCGGCCTGCCATACTTCATCATATAATCCACTGTCTTTTAGTGCTTTGATGAATATATGGTCAACCTCCTGCAAGGTAGCCACCTTTTCGGGAGTGATGTCACCGAGTATGCGTATTCCCAAGCCCGGCCCGGGGAAGGGATGGCGGTTTAAAATCTCGGGCTTAACACCGAGTTCTTTTCCCACACGTCTCACCTCGTCTTTAAAAAGTGTTTTCAGAGGCTCCACCACTTGCAGATGCATTATCTCGGGAAGACCGCCCACGTTATGATGCGATTTTATGGTTGCCGACGGTCCTTTAACCGAAACCGACTCAATCACATCGGGATAGATGGTGCCCTGCGCCAGCCATTTCACATTCTCTATTTTGTGGGCCTCGGCATTAAAAACATCAATAAAGGTCTTGCCTATGGCTTTCCGTTTACCCTCGGGGTCGCTTATTCCTTCCAGGGCGGAATAAAACTGCCGCGAGGCATCCACACCTCTCACATTCAGCCCCATATCTTTATAGGAATGCAGCACGTCGGCAAATTCATTTTTTCGCAAAAGTCCGTTATCCACAAAGATGCAGTAAAGATTTTTTCCTATGGTACGATGAAGCAACACGGCTGCCACCGATGAATCCACCCCGCCCGAAAGTCCCAAAACCACCTTGTCGTCGCCCAGTTTTTCTTTCAATTCTTCTATTGTGGTGTTTACAAAAGACGCAGGAGTCCAGTCGGGCTCGCATCCGCAAATATCTATTACATAGTTCTTTAGCAACTTTTTGCCCTCTTCGCTATGGTAAACCTCGGGGTGAAACTGAATGCCGTAAGTCTCCTCGCCATCCACCTTAAATCCCGCCACATCCACATCGGCAGTCGAAGCTATCACCCTAAACTTTTTCGGCAAAGCCGTGATAGTATCCCCGTGCGACATCCACACCTGCGAACCACGGCTCATATCCCAAACAAGCCTGTTCGCCTTGTCGATATAAGCAAGATTTGCCCTGCCGTATTCCCTTGTCTTTGAGGGCATTACATTTCCGCCGTCGGCCTGTGCCAAAAACTGCGCCCCGTAGCACACGCCCAAAAGCGGCTTGGCGCCCCTGATATTTTCCAGCCGTGGCACCGGCGCCCCTTCGTCACGCACCGAATACGGACTCCCCGACAAAATCACACCCTTAAAATCCTCGATATTTTCCGGAATTTTGTTGAAAGGATGTATCTCACAATAAACATTAAGCTCCCGTACACGCCTGGCTATCAGCTGAGTATATTGGGAGCCGAAATCCAAAATCAATATTGCATTCTTCATACGGCAAAGATAGAATTATTACCTTATTGAAGTGCGAAAAGTTAAATTTTCACTATCTTTTATATTTGGGCGGTAGCCGGGCTGTCCGCTTTTAGTTGTGTTGCGCCCTGCCTGTTACGTAGCGGCGTGCGGGGGCTTCCGTTGGTCGCCTCCGCCGCCGCACTCCACATGGCAGGCCGCCGCCACAAGCTACCGCTGCCATCCCTACCGCACGCGCTCTCCCGGCTTGGTCAAAAAAGCCGAAGTTCATTGCCTTAAAGTTTCATCCATCCAATCAACCAATCAAATCATCCTTTTCCTAAACAACAAGCAGATATTCAAAGTGTTAACAAAACGTTCTAAACAGCAACAACCCAAAATCGAGGCTTGCCCGAGATCCCGACAAGCTGTGCTTCGTCGGGACCGCAAACACAAAAACCGCAAATCGAGGCTTGCCGGAGATCCCGACAAGCTGTGCTTCGTCGGGACCGCAAACAAATCCTCTATAACCGTCATCCAACCATTCAACCATCCATCCAATCAAATCATCCTTCTTCACTCCTCCTCATTGTTCGATTTTCCCAAATTTCCCCCTACTTACTAATGTTAAAATTTTAACTTTGTCGCCTCTAATTTTGAAAATTCTGATTATGGATAAAAATAAAACAGGATATGCCGGTAACAGAGGACCGAAAGTGCGTTCCGATTGTTACGTTGAGATTGAAAAAACCGACAGCGGTGGTCTTGTCATCGACTTGAAATCCAAGGTAGCTTCAATGTTTGGGAAGTCTATTAAGGAATTGATTGCCAATATGATGGACTTCTATTCCGTCAGCAATGCCCGTGTTTATATGGAAGATTCCGGAGCCTTGCCCTTTGTCTTGGCAGCTCGTATCGAGGCAGCTGTCAAAATGCTCGTTGACGACAAACGCGAGTGGTTGCCCGGGCAACTTCCGCAAAATAAATATGCCACAGAGCGTGATATCTTCAGATTTTCACGCCTCTATTTACCCGGTAACAAGCCTTCTTTGATGATAAATGCCGGTATTCACAAGCCCAACGGAGTAATTCTCGACCTTGAAGATGCTGTGGCACCCGAGAAAAAATATGAAGCCAAATTCTTGGTTCGTAATGCTTTAAGGCAGATCGATTTTTACGGTGCCGAGCGTATGGTTCGAATAAATCAAATTCCCGCCGGCCTCGACGACTTGCCTTTTGCCGTGGGTCACGGGGTAAACCTTATTCTCGTGCCCAAGTGCGAATCCGCCGAACAAATTCACAGCGTTAATCAGCGTATTGATGAACTGAAAAAGGATAGAGGTGTTGATTACAACATCTGGCTTATGCCCATTGTCGAATCCGCCCTCGGCGTTATAAAAGCCTATGAGATAGCCTCTTCGGCTCCTAATGTTGTGGCTATGGCCATCGGGTTGGAGGACTACACGGCCGATTTGGGTACCAAACGAACCGACGAAGGCACCGAATCTTTCTTTGCCCGTTCCATGGTCGTAAATGCCTGTCGTGCAGCGGGAATACAGCCCATCGACTCGGTTTTTTCCGACATCTCCAATATGGAAGCCCTTGCCGAAAACGTCCGCAAAAGCAAAGCCTTGGGCTTCGACGGCATGGGCTGCATTCATCCGCGGCAAATAAAAGTCATTCACGAGAATTTCGCTCCCGATAAAACTGATATCTTAAAGGCACAGCGTATTGTCGATGCTTTTATCAAAGCCAAAGAAAAGGGCTTGGGTGTCGTGTCGCTCGGCTCCAAAATGATTGATGCGCCTGTTGTTAAGCGTGCTCAAACCACAATAGATTTGGCCCTTGGCCTCGGTCTTATCGACGAAAACTGGAGAGATGATTTTATTGAGAAATCCTGATTAAAATTTTGAAACCATGAATAATAAAACCGGAAAACTCGTAAAGAATGCCGCAGGCCGTCTCGTGCCCGTGGAAGTGAACGGTGAAAAGCAAATACCATATAAAGGAGTGGGAAAACATATCCCCGACGGCAGGCGTTACGGTCCGCCTATTGCCTCCTGTGCCAACTACCCGGCCGACGGCAACAAATTGCAGCCGAGCCTCAAAGATGCTCTTATAAAAGCCGGCTTGCGCGACGGCATGACAATTTCCACTCATCACCATTTTCGTAACGGCGACCTTATCGCCAATCAAATTTTCGACATAGCCAAAGAACTGGGTGTTAAGGACTTGCGTTGGTATCCTTCGGCTTCTTTTCCTTGCCATTCGCATCTGATAAAATATCTTGAAGACGGCACAATCAACAGGATAGAGGGTTCTATGAACGGGCCGCTCGGCAGATTTGCCAGCGAGGGCAAAATGAAAGGGGTGGGCGTATTACGTTCTCACGGAGGGCGTTATCAGGCTGTTCAAGACGGCGAAGTGCATATCGATATTGCCGTGATAGCGGCTCCCACAGCCGACGCTTTCGGTAATGCAAACGGCGTGGACGGTCCTGCTGCTTGCGGTCTCCTCGGCTTTGCCTTGGCCGACTCGCAATATGCCGATAAGGTTATCGTCGTTACCGACAACCTTGTGCCTTTTCCTTGCATACCGTGGCAAATTCACGGTAACTATGTGGATTACACCGTTAAGGTGGACAAAGTGGGCGACCCCGAGAAAATTATTTCGGGAACTACCAACGTCACAAAAAGTCCCGACCGCCTTTTGATTGCCGAGCTGACAGCCAAGTTTTGCGAAGAGACCGGCATTATTTACGACGGATTCAGCTATCAGGCAGGTGCCGGCGGCACTTCTTTATCCATCGGCATCTATTTCGATGAAATTTTGAAGCGCAACAATTGGAAGGCTCGTTTTGTAAGGGCGGGCAGCAACAAATACCCTGTAAAGATGCTCGAAGAGGGTAGGGTGGACTATATCCTCGACGGACAAACTTTCGACCTCGAAGGTGTACGCTCCATGCGTGAAAATCCTAACCATGTGAATACCAGTCCGTTTACTTCATACAACTATCACGGTAAAGGCAACTTCGCCTCAATGATTGATGTTGTTATCCTCGGAGCTACCGAAGTGGACGTGAATTTCAACGCCAATGTGGTAACACATTCCGACGGTTATCTGTTGCACGGCATTGGAGGATGGCAAAACTGCCTTTTCGGTAAAACGGTAATCCTGCCCATTCCCCTGTTTCGCGATAGGATTCCCGTTATAAAAGACGAAGTTACAACGCTTTGCGGCCCCGGTGAACTTATTGATGTGATTGTTACCGAACGCGGCATAGCCGTGAACCCGCGACGCACCGACTTGCTCGACAAACTTAAGAATTCCAAGCTGCCCATTAAAACCATAGAAGAGCTGAAAGAAGAAGCCGAGCGTATTTGCGGTGTGCCGGAAAAACCCGAGTTCGATGATGAAATAATAGCCATTATCAAATGGGTTGACGGTACCGTGATTGATGCCGTAAGGAAGGTGAAAGTTTAAAGAGGTAAAGTTTAAAGTTCAAAGAAGAAAAGTTCAAAGGGGGATTTCAACCAAGAAACAAAAAACAGCACAAATTCGAAAAACCTGTGATTATTTTCCGATTTATAACCACATTTTCTGAAAATTTGCTGAGTCCCCCTTGGAGCTGTGTCCGACAGCCGGCGGAAAGGGGGTAGGGTCGCAGATGCTGACACCGCAGGTCGTCAGTAGGGATTGATTTTTT
>CAZPGC010000043.1:0-11391 GCA_964585875.1 uncultured Prolixibacteraceae bacterium
GAGAGCGCGTGCGGCAGGGATGGGAACGGCATCCTCCTGCAGCCGGAGCCGATGTGTAGTGGCGTCGGCAAGAGCGACCTTGGGAGCTCCTTGCAGCGCCTACGAAACACGGCTTCGGGCAAAGGAGATATAGTGGACAGCCCGGTAAGTGCCGTGTCGTAAGCAGCCTTCAGGTGGTAAATCGACGGTGATACGGAAGCAGACGGAATTATAAAAAACATTTGGAAATAAACACGGCAGGTGCCGCCCTAAAAAAATATTTTTCCCGCATATTAAAATTTAGCTTATCTTTACGCATTCTAAATAAGAATAAAGAGTTTATTTGGTTTTTATTATTAAAATATTATAATTCAGATAGTTAGATATGAAATACACAACTGATAAAGTTTTAGAGACTTTGAATTTGGTGAAGCATCCGGAGTCGGGCAAGGGTATTGTGGAGCTCGGGATGGTGGAAAATCTGGTTTTGGAAGGCAATAAGATTTCCTTCGATTTGGTTGCAAAGAGCGGCAAAGACCCTTTTACCAAGTCGCTGATTAAGGCTGCCGACAAGACTTTGAAATTTTACCTTAACGACGACAATTTGGTCGTGGAGGTGAAGGAGAAAGTGAAGCATTTTGAGACTGCCAAGTTTAAGGCGCCGTCGCGTCCTTTGAGCGGCGTGAAGAACATTATAGCCGTTTCAAGCGGCAAAGGCGGCGTGGGCAAATCCACGGTGGCTGCTAACCTTGCCGTGGCCATAGCGCGCACGGGTGCCAAAGTAGGACTGCTTGACGCCGACATTTGGGGGCCGTCGATTCCCACCATGTTCGGCATTGAGGATGCCAAGCCGGTGGCTACGCAAGAGGGCGGCAAAACGCTGATTCACCCCGTTGAAAGATTCGGCATTAAGATTCTTTCGGTGGGCTTTTTTGTTGACCCCAACAAGGCTCTGATATGGCGCGGCTCCATGGCTTCCAACGCCTTGGGACAGCTGATAAACGACGGTGCTTGGGGCAATCTCGACTACGTAATTTTGGATATGCCTCCCGGCACGGGCGACATACATCTGACTCTGGTTCAGACACTTGCCGTTACAGGCGTGATTATCGTCAGCACTCCGCAAAAAGTGGCTCTCGGCGACGCACGCAAAGGCGTTTCCATGTATCAGCAGAAGGATATCAACGTGCCTATTTTGGGCTTGGTGGAAAACATGGCTTACTTTTCTCCTGCCGAGTGTCCCGAAAACAAATATTACCTCTTCGGCAAAGACGGATGCAAGAATCTGGCAAATGAACTGAATGTGCCTTTGCTGGCCGAAATTCCTTTGGTTAAAGGCATTATGGATGCCGGCGACCAAGGTCATCCCATTGCCTTGGACGAGAACGACCCCATGGGCAAGGCTTTTTCGGAATTGGCAGCGGCAGCCATAGAACGCATTGAATGGCGTAACCGCGAGCTTGACCCGACCAAGAAAGTAGAAATCAAAGACGGCGCAGGTTGTTCGACTTAGAATGCCGTTTGTCAAATATTTAATCGTTATGGAAGACAAAAACAGACTAGAAGAGAAGGTGAAAAACGTAATCGACCAAATACGTCCTTACCTCATCGCCGACGGCGGCGATATCTCTTATGTGAATATCACCGACGACAATCAGGTCAACGTGGAGTTACACGGCGCCTGCGCCAGCTGCTCCATGAGCATTATGACGCTGAAGCAAGGTGTGGAACAGGCTGTAAGAAAGGCTATTCCGGAAATAAAATCGGTGGAAGCCATAAACTTGCAGTCATACTAAGCCTCACCGGTGAAGACCTCGAAGCTGATAGGCGAGTGGATGAGATATGCGCGTAAAGCAAAAAATGCGCACGGTATCCACTCGCCTTTTGTTTTTGAGCTTTACAACAAATGCCTGAAAGGGAGACTGCCCGCCGAGGAAATAAAAATTTTCAAAGAAGCCCGGAGGGAGCTGTTGAACGACAGCTCGCTTATCGACCATCACGATTTGGGTGCGGGCTCACGGGTGCTTAAAAACAAAGGTGCCAAACGAACGAGGCATATCGCCAAAACCTCGCTGAAAGGTCTGAAAGAAGCTGCAATGCTCGCCCTGCTTGCGGAATTTTCGAAGGCACAAACCGTTGTGGAGCTGGGCACCTCCTTGGGCACCACGACAATGCTCATGGCCCTACACAATCCCCGAGCAAAGATTTATACCATAGAAGGCTCCCCTGCCATAGCGCACAAGGCCAAAGCACTTTTCGACAAAACAGGCTTGAAAAACATAGAAGCTGTGGAAGGCTCTTTTGAAGAAAAACTACCTCAAGTGCTAAGGCAAACCGGAGCGGTGGACTTATTCCTCTTCGACGGCAATCATCGCTACGAAGCAACAATGCGCTATTTTGCCGAAGCAAGGGAATACAGCCGGGAACAAAGCATCTTTGTTTTCGACGACATACGCTGGTCGGAAGAAATGTTGCAAGCATGGAAAGAAATTGAAAACCACCCTAAAACAAGCCTTACACTCGACTTATTTTCAATGGGGATAGCTTTTATAAACCCTGCTTTCAGCAGACAAAATATGGTTTTGAAATGGTAATTAGTGGATATAAGAAAACGCCAATTACTTCGTTACGCTCATGCTGAAATCAAACATTTACAAAAGTAAACTTATTGATATTCAGCATTTCGCAAGCCTCGTACTTGCCGTTTTTTATAAGCCACTACGAAAAATATATAGTTTTCTAAGAGGCACTAATTAGTGCCTCTTAGAAATACTAATTAGTGGCTGTCTATAATTTATAAAGGAAGGCCAAACCATTAAATCACAATAAGTTATCGTCGTAGCCGCCGGCAAACTCGTCGAAACTGTCAAATTCGTCAAACTCATCCAAATCGTCCGACACGTCACCATCACCGGCACCGGGCAACACCTCAATAAGTTCGATGTCGAAAACTACATCCTTGCCGGCCATTTCGGAATTACCGTCGAGTTTTACCTCGTTGCCGTCCACCGCCACCACGGTAAGGCTCACCACCGAATCTTCGTAAGGAATCTGAATCTCGCTGCCCACGGCAATCTCGCGGTCACCGAAGACTTCATCCTTTTTCACGGTGTAAATCAACTCCGGGTCGTAGTCGCCGTAAGCTTCGCGCGCCTTCAGGTGAATGGTCTTTTTCTCACCGGGCACCATAGACATCACCGCTCTTTCAAAGGCCTCGAGCATCATCTCGTCGCCAATGGTAAACATCACCGGCTCGTCGGCAGCCGTCGAGTCGAAAACCTGCCCGTCCTCATACTTACCCGTGTAATGCACCCTGACCGTATCACCTCTTTTCAGCATAATAAAAAATTGTTAGCGTTGTCCACAAAGATATAAAAAAGTTTGCAGCCGAGCAGCCAATAATTTTTTTTACGGGTGTTTGCCGGCCGGCTGTGTGCTTGTGGTTGCGGCAGGGGGCGTGATTTTGAATGAATTGAATGGGTGGATGAATGATTGATTGAATGGATGATTTGGATGTATGAATGGATGGATGATTTGGATGCCGGAGGCATGCCGATAAGCTTGGTTCGTTGGGGCTGAAGATCCCGACAAGCGTTGTTTCGTCGGGGTTCGTCGATGATTGAACAAAACGCAAGATTCTTTTGGCGCGGAATAGCTCACTCTTTATTATATTGTGAAATCAATTTAATCCGGGTTTTCCAAGTTTTGATTTACAAGCTGATTTACTTTTCTTTATTACAAACCTGTCAATAAGCCTCGGCTATAAACCATCCTTCCGGAAACCGCATATCACAAACCGGCATACGGGCTCAAGAACGCAATCACCCTCCCTTCATAATCTTCTGATAATCACCGGCATGGGCAGGGTCTATCTCGACGAGATAATTTTTGGCACGTGCTTTCTCATTGGGCAGAGCTTCGCTGAAAATACCTATAAACTCATCGCGTTTGGCTTCCATCAAAAGGTTTAGTATAAAAAGTCCGGGTCGCGCGCGGTGTACCTTTGTCAAAAGCTGCAAATCGTTGAGTATTTCTTCGCGAGCCTTTCCTTGCTTATCGTACATCAAATCGAGTCCCAAGCGGTGATAACGATACATAAAAGTGCGGAAATCGTCATACGAGCCGTTGAGAATATTCTCTATCAGCCAATAGCGGTTTTTCTGGCTCTCAAAAGACTTCCAGCCTTTCTCCCTTGCGTTTTGTGCGTTGTTTACAATCTGTTGAGCTATATTAAAATAAGGTGTGCCGCCATGGTCGCCGAAGCTGTCGAAGTCGAGACCGATGAAGATATAGGCATAGAAAGCCAGCACCGATGTAAGGTTGGAAGTATAAGAGGTGGTTTGAAAATCCAAGGGGGTATATTCGACATATTCGAAGTTAAAATTCTTGTCCAAATGGTTGATTAGCACTGAGTTGTACGAAGAATTGAATACCGGGCGCCGCGACTGTACCTGTATGGTGGCGGTGAAAACATCGCCGTCACGACTTTTTATGTTTATAAAGATGCTGCACTCTATTCTCTCTTCCGTTTTGAAAACACGGTCGGTCCAGCGCCTGTTGTTCATAAACTCGTAAATATCCTTTTGCAGCGTTTGATAAATGCGCACATCTTGCGACTGCACCTGCGAATGGTTAATGGACACCTGACAATTAAGCTCCTGGCCGCTGACTCCCGTAGCCAAGGCAAACAATAGAACCGCCGTTAAAAAAAACGTTTTCATAATCAAACTTTTCCATTGATAAGTTCTACGATATGGGCAATAATATCTTCGGCCACAAGGCTTTTGTCTTTCAAGGCAAAGGTCCTTACCGTTTTATCCCTGTCGATAAAAGCAACCTTGTTGGTGTCGGTTCCAAAGCCGGCTCCCTTATCGTTTAGAGAATTTAAAACAATGAAATCCAGATTTTTACGCTCAAGCTTAGCCTTTGCATTTTCGATTTCATTATCCGTTTCGAGAGCAAAACCCACCAACATTTGCGAGGGCTTCTTTATCTTGCCCATATTCAAAAGAACATCTTCGGTTGGTACTAACTCTATTTGAGGAGCTTTATTGCCTTTTTTTATTTTTTTACCCGCTTTCGTTTTGGGAGTGAAATCGGCTATGGCTGCGGCCATAATTCCCACATCGGCAGAAGGAAAGCGATTCATACAAGCCTCGAACATCTGCCTTGCCGACTCGACCTCAATTTGTTCAATTTGAGCACTTTGTATATTCTTAACACCGGGCCCTGATACCAAAACCACCCGCGCACCGGCGGCGGCAGCCTTTTTCGCTATCTCAAGTCCCATCTTTCCCGAAGAGCGATTTCCTATAAAACGCACAGGGTCAATGGCTTCATAAGTAGGTCCTGCCGTAACGAGGACCGTTTTACCTTTTAAGGGAGTTTTTTTTTTGAAAAAGCTCAACACCGCCTCGTATATCTCCTCCGGCTCCTGCATACGCCCCTCCCCTTTCAGTCCGCTGGCGAGCTCGCCGGTATTGGGTTCGAGGATGATGTGTCCCTGTTGCCGCAAGGCTTCAATATTTCTTTGAGTAACAGGATGTTTGTACATGTCCAAATCCATGGTTGGAGCCGTCATAACGGGAGAGCGTGCCGAGAGTACCACAGCCGTGAGCAGGTTATCGGTAATGCCCGTAACCATCTTTGCCATGGTGTTGGCGGTGGCAGGAGCAATTATCATAAGGTCTGCCCACAGCGCCAAATCCACATGCGAAGTCCATTCGCCTGTGGCGGCCTCGAAAGGCTCCGACAAAACGGGATTCTCCGATAGAGTGCTGAGTGTCAGCGGGGTAACAAAATTTTTCGCCGTCGGGGTGATGACAATCTTTACCTCGGCACCGGCTTTTTTAAAAAGCCTGACAAGATAAGGTATCTTGTAGGCGGCAATGCCTGCCGAGATGCCGATTAGTATCTTCTTCCCCTTCAACATGCTTTTAAAATTGGTCTTCCGACTCTTCTTTTACGGGATTTCTGAAATAAATCTTGTCGTTGAGATATTCCCAAGTTGCCAAAAGAGTGGGCTTGGGAAGACGCTCGTAGTAACGTGCCACCTCAATCTGCTCACGGTTTTCGTAAATCTCTTCCAAGGAGTCGTTAACATTCTGAAATTCCGATACTTTCTCTTCGAACTCCTCTTTCAGGGCGGAAGCAATCTGCTCGGCTCTGATGGACAAAATAGCAGTGGTCTCGTAAATGTTGTTTGTTCCTTTTTCAAGCTTTCGCGTATCGCGACTAACCGCCATAGTGTCGGCATCTATCTTTTTGTAGTCCATAGATTTATGATTTAATTTTTGTGATAATTCAATTTGTTGAGTTTCTGTTGCGTAAGTTTATAAATCCGACGAGCATCTTTCACATGCTCGCCATGCGGAAACTTCTCGATATAATCGTTGTAAGCAATTATTGCATTTCTGTATCTTTCAGCTTGTTTTCGCAGAATGCTCTTGGTGGCGTAGTCGTAGTTAGCCTTGATTATCAGATACATACACTCCTCCTTGTAAGGCGAAGAAGGATAATCCTTCATATGCTGATTTAAAGCGGTAACCGCCGCACGGTAGTACTCCGTTTTGTAATACAATCTCGCTATCTCGTAATCTTTCTTTATCAACTTGGCCCGTAGCTCATCAATAATTTTATTAGCCGTCTCCACCTTGGGACTGTTAGGATAGATATTGATAAAATTCTGCATCTCCTGAATGGCCTTTTTTGTGGACTCCTGATCAAGATTGTAGGGCGGCGACAATTTATATTTGCAATAAGCACTCATATAAAGTGCCTCCTGAGCTGCCGTATCGCGCGGAAAAGTCTTGGCAAAATATTTAAAATGATAGCTCGCCAACACATAATCTTTTTCGTAATAATGTGCCCAAGCGTAGTTGTAATAAAGGTGCTTAATCTTGGTGTTGCCGCGGTAAATAACAATCAACTCATCATACAACTGCAAGGCATGATAATAGTCACCTTTATCAAAATACTTCTGCGCAGCCTCATATTTCTCTTCCGGCGTGCCCTTTTTCACCAATTGATTAAAGCGGCTACATGACGTAACTACCAGAATACCAGCGAAAACCCAAATGTATAACAAGTTTTTAAACATGGCTGCAAAGCTAATTAAATGTTTGATATAACGTAAAATATTTTTTTTGTTGTTTTTCGGAAGTCAATATGCTTGCCGTTGGTATTTTATAAACGCCTGATAAAAAACAACATACGAATATCCGGATTGCCGAAACAACTCACACAACCACTCTTATATTTTTAATATTCAAGGCCTTATAAAAAGAGGCGCGATATTAAAAGCTTATTCTTATTTCAAGAAGTCGGGAATTCGGAATCTAACTCCGGGTTTACAATAACCAAAAACGGCTCTATCTACCGTTTTTTTTATTTTCTACATCAGAAAAAGCCTCATCCCCGCAAACTGACCTCTACCAGTCTTCCGTTCATTATCTTGCTGTTATTCAAGGCAAAATGCGCCACAAACTCACCCATTGCGCTATCGCTCACCGGCGCGATGCTGCCAGGGAAAGCCTCTCTGAACATCTTAGTCTCCACCGCTCCCGGATTTAAAACATTCACTGCTATTCCCTCTTTCTCAAACTCCACACTAAGCGATTCGCCAAGCACATTCAAAGCGGCCTTCGAGGCGCTGTAGGCCGACAAGCCGGGGAATTTCTCCCTGCCCTGCACTCCGCCCATGGAACCAATGTTCACAATATGGGCTCCCTCCCGCCTGTTGAAATAAGGATAAATAAGTCTTATCAAACGAACGGCGGCAAAAAAATTTACCTCAAAAGTCCTTTGCCAGTCATAGTCACTCAAGTCCGTAAAGGGCTTATTGACAAGCACCCCCGCATTGTTTATCAGAATATCAACCCGATTATGCTCTCCCAAATCCAATAGCGTTAAAAGCTCTGCAAAATCTCCGGAAGCCAAATCGAAAACTATGGGCACCAAAACCGCACCGGTCCCTGTAGCCTTTACTTCCTCTTCGAGCTTTTTCAAACCCTCTTCATTTCTCGACAGCCCGTAAATGAGCCGGGCCCCTTTGCGTGCTAAGGCCAAAACCGTTTGGTAACCTATACCGCTGCTGCATCCTGTTACTATTATATTCATAATCAAATATTTAAGCTTACATTTCTTCTTCACAAATTTCCAAGCCGTCTTTAATCAGCGTCTTAAATTCCGGACGCCGTTCGATTATCGTCAGCAAATAAGTTTTAAGCTCGCTTGCCAAAGCTTCATATTTTTTTCTCGACAAAGCCAACTCATACAATTCAAGAAAAATAAGCCACTCGTCGGGATATTTCTGACGTGCATCCCTAAAAATATCTTTCAGAGTGTCGAAGCCTGTGCGAAACTCCCGTATTTGGCGCAGGCTGCGGAAGATACCCTGATATTTTTCGTAAAGCGGCTCCCTGTGCACTGTCTTCACCGGCGACACATAGGGCTCCGACGGATATTCCGAAGTATCGGCAGCTCCGGCAAAAACCGACACAACCTTTTCTCCCACGCCCAAATCGTAGTCGCCCCACTCGGGCTCGAAGAGCAGCTTGCCCCCATAAGTCACGGTGCAGTTTTCGAATGTCATCAGCAGTATTTTCCCGTACTTGTTTTTTCTGACGTAATGCAATCTGCCACTGATATTTACGCCGCTTTCATATTCCAATTTAACCTCACTGCCTGTTTTTATGCCCGCTTCTTCGAGCTGCTTTAAAGTCATATCTTCAAGGGGCGAGGAAAAACCTTTGACTTTGCCGACGGCGGTGCCGTAACCCTTGGGATGTTTGTCGATACCGTGGCCTATCAACATTTTCTCACGCTCACACAAAATCGTCGGGCCGGTGGTCTGCACATAAGCGGTATTGCCACGCTCATCTTTCTCGGCGGCGGTAAACACTCCGCTGATTTGCAAACCGGAGCTTAACTCGCAGGTGGCCAAAGCTCCCGAATCAATGGCTTTCAAAACGCTCTCATAACCGCCTTTGCGCAATGCCATGCCGTCGGCAAACTCGTTAAGAACAGCCGTAAGATGGCTAAAGTCGGGCGTTACAAAGAGGTGCGGCTGCTTGGTGGTAATATCGAAACCCGTGTCGGCAGCCGTGATATCGTATGGAATCTTTTTTACTTGCCGGCCGAGGCAAGTGCGGCTTTCTCCTATGGACGACAGCAAGCCCGCACCGTAAATCTTAGGCCTGTCGAGGTCGCCGATAAGACCGTATTCTACAGTCCACCAGTGCAAATTCCTTATGCGTGCCATTTCCGAGGGCTGCCCCATATCGTTTTGTATTACAGTAAGTTCGCGCTCGGCTTTCTTTATTTCTTCTTCCTTGCTATAGGCGTTTTCCTTTAGAATGGAAAGCTTTCTTATGGCCTCATAGAGCTCATTATCGCGTTTGGAGGAAATGGCTTTGGAGCCTATCTCGCCGAAAAGCCTTAGATATTCGGCATACTCGGGGTCAACGATAATAGGTGCATGCCCCGCCGCCTCGTGCACAATGTCGGGCGCCGGCGTATATTCAATGTGATTGATGTTGCGCATGTCGGCAGCTATCACCAAAACATTATACGACTGAAATTCCATAAAAGCGGCCGGCGGGATAAAACCGTCAACGCAAACCGCACCCCAGCCTATCTTCGACAAAATTTCATTCATTTCGTTGATATTAGGAATCTTTTCGATGCCTATTCCCGTTTTTATCAAGCCCTCAACGTAGGAAGGGTGCGCACTTTGCTTTAAATAGCGGAAATTAACCCGCATAATGTAACGCCACACGGCATGGTCAACGGCCGTGTAATTCTCGTACTTTTGATCGACGACGTACTGATGTAAATGTTCGGGAAGACGTCTTAAAACCTCTTGTGTGCTTTGCATAATATTCTGATTTTAGGTTAGTTATTCACCATAATATTCCCCGTAATTATTCTCGGTTTCTATAAGTTTAAGCCGGTGAAGCTTACAGCCCTTCTCCTCAATTGCGGGAGCAAGCAGTTGCCAAAAACGTTTCAGCAAATTTTCGGTACTCGGGTTAATTCCTTTTAAAAAATCCACATCCACGTTCAGGTTTTTATGGTCTGTTTTGTCTATAATCTTTTCTTTTATTAAGCTGCTAAGTTCTTTCATGTCAATAACATATCCCGTTTCGGGATTTACTTCTCCTTTAACCGTTACAAACAATTGATAATTGTGCCCGTGGTAAAATTCGTTGGCACACCTGCCGTATAATGCCGAGTTTTCTTCCTGCGTCAGCTTGGGGTTAAACAGCTTGTGAGCCGCACTAAATCGTTCTCTTCGCGTTATATAAATCATAGTCGGAAAAATTAATTAATAATTGCAGCGGGCTTATCCCTTTCTTCCGCAAAAACCATTTCGAGATGCCTCTGAAAATCATCGAGATATTTTCTTATGTCGGGATTGTGTATCACATCGTGCACCGAAAAAGTAGGCAGTTTTTTCATGCCTACATACCTCTGCATCAGGTGAATATTCAAAAAAACATCGTCAACGCTTTTACCGCGAAATAAAAATTGCGAGGGATTGCCAAAGTCTTCTTTTCGCGCATTCCATGTGGTAATAAGCATATAACTTTTACCGGTGAGAAAGCCGCCCGAGCCGTATTCGCCGCTTGAGCCGCGACCGCCGGCAGCGTAAAACCTGCCCTTGTTTGCCGAATAAACACGGTCCAAATATGCTTTCAAGGTCGAGGGCACATTCATCCAAAACACGGGAGTGATGATAAACATAACATCAGCCCAAAGAATCTTTTGCACTTCCTCCTCGGCGTCGAAAGCATCCGAAGCATAACTAACCCGCACGGTATAAGTGCGTTTTTCAAAAAAACCGGCAGCATATTCCGTCAGGGTTTTATTTAGCCTCCCCGGCGATTTTTCCCAATATTCGTGGCCGTTAACAATAAAAACATTCATATCTGATTTTTTCGTAAGTCCGTAGAAATTGTTTGTGTGGAAACAAAAATAAACTTTCTAAAAACCACACAGCCCCGATTGTAACAAATATCAGGAATTGGTTTTGCCGCTTTTGTGGGCAAGTAAAAAACTATGTTTATCCACGGCAACTTTTCAACCTTAACGGATGTCATAAAACAGATTAAAGCCGGAGGCGATATATTTTGTATATTTACATTTTGGTAATCGACATGAAATGACGCGAGAATTTGTTAGTAAAACATTAAATTTCAAGGCATTGAAAATAATAATGACATTCATATTGGTTTTGGGCGCAATGCTTTCGGGACGAGCTGCCGACAAAGACACTTTAACTTTTAAGAATCCGGCCTTTGCCGAAAACAAAAATCAATGGAATGAAAAGGTGCTTTTCAGAGCCCGCATCAGCAACGGAAATCTGTGGTTGGAAAAAAATTGTCTCACTTTCGACATACAAAATGCCGA
>CAZPGC010000043.1:11491-17982 GCA_964585875.1 uncultured Prolixibacteraceae bacterium
GAAGGCGTGGCCAAACCATACCTCAGCAAGGGAAATTTGATAATAAAAACAAATGCCGGTAAAGTGGTGGAGTTGGAACCTTTTGCATATCAGACAGATAACCAAGGAAGAAAAATAAAAATAGCTTGCCGCTTTGTGGTGCGCGGCTCTGTGGTAGGTTTTGAAACCGAGGCCTACGACAAAAGCAAAAAACTGATAATCGACCCCACTTTGGTATATGCCTCCTACTCGGGCTCCACCGCCGACAATTGGGGCTACACGGCCACTTACGACAGCTACGGCTACATTTTCGGCGGTGGCAGCGTCTTCGGCAACGGCTATCCCGTAACAACCGGAGCCTACGATACTACATTCAACGGCGGCGTTTGCGACATAGCCATCACCAAGTACGACCCTTCGAGCTCCAACCTTATCTATTCAACTTACATTGGCGGCTCAGGCTCCGAAGTGCCCTCCAGTCTGGTGGTAAATTCCGCCGACGAGCTTTTTATACTGGGCACCACGGGCTCAAGCGATTATCCCGTATTGAGCAATGCCTATGATGTTTCTTTCAACGGCGGGTCAAACATAACTTTAACTTACATAATTTCATATCCTAACGGTACAGACCTGTGTATCAGCAGGTTAAGTTCAAACGGCACTCAGCTTCTTGCCTCCACATATTTTGGCGGCAACGGTAACGACGGCATGAATGCGGCTCCGTCGTTGGATAAAAACTACGCCGACAAGCTGCGAGGCGAAATTCTTACCGATAAAAACAATAATTGCTACGTGGTATCAAGCACTACTTCGACAAACCTGCCCACTGCCGCGTCTGTTTTTCAGCCTTCCAAAAGCGCACTTCAAGACGGGATGATTGCAAAATTCGATAACAACCTCACAAACTTGATTTGGTGCAGCTACTTGGGTGGTAATGCCGACGACGCCGTTTATGCCGTTGCACTGACAAGCAACGACGACATTGTTGTAAGCGGGGGCACCAACTCAAGTAATCTCGCCGTTACTACCGGGGTTTTTCAAAACTCTTTCAACGGAGGGTCGGCAGATGGCTTTGTGGCTAAGATAAACAAAAACGGTTCTCAGTTACAAGCACTTAGCTATTTCGGAACAAACCAATACGACCAAGCGTTTTTTGTTGATATCGACCGCAAAGACCATATTTATCTTTACGGACAGACAGGCGACACGGGCACCACCTTTTTTTACAACGCACTGTGGAAAACACCCGTGGGAGGTCAGTTTGTGAGCAAGATGGATAAAAATCTGACACATCTTATCTGGAGCACCAACTGGGGAGTGGGCTCTTCCGGCCCCGACGTGTCGCCTTCGGCATTTATGGTTGACCTATGCAACCGTGTTTACATGTCGGCTTGGGGCGGTCAGGTAAACTATTTCGGCACCACCAACGGGCTGCCCGTTACCTCAAATGCATTCCAAAGCACCACCGACGGCAGCGACTATTATTTTCTGGTGCTTAAAGACGACGCCTCGGCCATGGATTATGCCACCTTCTACGGCGGCCCGCAGTCACACGAGCATGTTGACGGAGGCACTTCGCGTTTCGACAATCGCGGAAAACTTTATCAATCGGTTTGCGCAGGTTGTGGCGGCCATAGCGATTTCCCCACCACAACAGGTTGTCATTCAAGCACAAACAACTCCACAAACTGCAACAATGCCGTTATCAAATTCGATTTCCTCGTGCCTGTGGTCATCGCCGATTTCATCCCGCCTGCCGTAGGTTGTGCACCCTATCAGGTTAGTTTCGTTAGCAATTCCTACGTCACTTCCACGGCTGCCACCTGCCACTGGGACTTCGGAAACGGCGACACCGCCAACACCTGCAACACAAACTACACCTACACCCACGGTGGCATTTACAACGTAACACTGATAGTGAGCGACACGGCAAGTTGCAACCTTGCCGACACCATCACCAAGCAAGTGGCTGTGATAGAAGGCCATAGAGACACTCTGCCCCAAAAAGAAATTTGCGTGGGCGACTTTACCCAAATCGGTCTTTTGCCCATCAACGACCCGAATGTGACATATCAATGGAATAACAGCACCACTTTGTCAAGCGACACCATTGCCAATCCCATAGCTCACCCCTTGACTTCCACCTGGTACACCCTGCTTTTTTCCAACGGCATTTGCACCGATACTCTTTTGCAATATGTGAAAGTTTATAATATCGATGCCGATGCCGGCAACGATACTACGCTGTGCTACAGCAACATAACCCTTAAAGCTTCGAGCAACTACCCGGGGCTGAGCTACCAATGGTCGAGCAACAATCAGTTTAGCGACACCCTGAACACTTCGCTGAGCGACAGCACCTTGACAACGACGATAACGGGCCCGACCTATTTTTACGTAAAAATTGCATGGGGAAATGCCTGTTACGATTACGACAGCCTGCTTGTGGAGCCGCGAATTGTGGTGACGCCTTCGCAACTGCAAAACCCCAAATGCCACGGCGACAGCAACGGCATAATTTCCGTTAACGCCACAGGCGGAAACACTCCTTATTTCTACCTTTGGAACAACGGAAAAACCGACACTTTGATTAACAATTTGCCGGCGGGCACCTACACCGTTACCGCCACCGACAACGACGGATGCTTTGCCGTGAAAGACATTACGCTGACAGACCCGCCACCACTGCTGACAAGCACGGCCGTTAAAAACATACCGTGCAAGGCCGCGTGTATCGGCAAGGCATACAGCAACCCGAGCGGAGGCACAAGCCCCTATTCGTGGCAGTGGGACGACCCCAACGCCCAGACTACAAATCCTGCGGTAAATCTCTGCGACGGCACCTACACCGTTACCGTTACCGACGCCAACAACTGCATCACCTATGACACTCTAACCTTAATTGACTCAAGCATTTACATTGTGCCGAACGCTTATGCCGACAAAGATACCATTTACGAAGGACAAACGGTATTGCTGCATTCAAACTATTTCGGCACAGGCTACACCTATTCGTGGACACCATCCACGGGTTTGAGCAACCCCAACACCTACAATCCCTCGGCCTCCCCCGGCTCAAGCACCACTTATTATCTGACAATCACCGACAAATGGGGCTGCTCATGGTACGACACTCTTGACATTTTCGTGATAGATGTTATTTGTGACGAGCCGTACATCTTTGTACCCAATGCTTTCACCCCCGACGGCGACGGGATGAACGACATTTTGTATGTAAGGACGGAAGTGGGCTATGATATGGATTTTAAAATTTTCGACCGCTGGGGCGAATTGGTTTTTGAAAGCACCGATGTGAAACACGGCTGGGACGGCACCTTCAAAGGGAGAAAATTGGAGCCCGGGGTTTTCGACTATTACTTGAGATTGACGTGCTACAACAAGGAGGTGTTTGTAAAAAAAGGAAACATAACTTTAATACGATAACAATGGCGGGAAAGATGGAGGAGATAAGGTTTAAAATACTGATATTCATGATATTGGTCTCATCCACGCTGTATTCCCAAGATATCCATTTCACACAGTTTTTCAGTAGTCCGGCCACGGTAAACCCTGCGCTGGCCGGCTTTTCCAACTCGCGTTTCCGTTTTTTTCTAAACCACAGGAATCAGTGGGCGGCGGTATCGGTGCCCTTTCAAACCTTTGCGGCCTCCGTTGACGCACAGATAATCAAGAGGAAAGAAAAAGGAGATATGATTGGCATTGGCCTCAGCGCTTTCAGCGACAAAGCGGGCGATTCGAAATTCGGCACACAGCAGGCGAGTTTGTCGTTGAGCTATGTCAGCGTTTTGGGCAACAGCAACAGAAACTTACTGGGTTTCGGCATACAGGCTTCCTTTGTGCAACGCTCTCTCGACTATAACGCCCTTTATTTCGACAACCAATACAACGGCTCCATTTTCGACCCGAGCAGGCCCACCGGCGAGACCTTTGCGGTGAGCAACTACTCCTACCCCGACTTGTCGGCCGGTATCAACTGGTTTACAAATATTTCATACGATTTCAGCTTGCAAACGGGCTTTTCGCTTTGGCATTTGAACCGTCCCGTACAAAGCCTGAAGGATGATAAATCGGTGAGACTCAGCACGAAAGGCGTTTTTTATTCCGAGGCCGAAATAACACTCTCGAAACCTTACCGGCTTATGCCCGCAATATTTTTCCAGCGGCAAGGCACCTTCTCCGAGCTTATGATAGGCTCGCGTTTCAAATACATAATTGAGAAAAATCGCTATGCCTATTCGGCCTTTATCACCGGCCTTTTTTACAGAAACCGCGATGCAATTGCCTTGCTTACAGGTTTTGAATACAAAAACATGAAGCTGGGACTGTCGTATGATTTCAATATTTCGAGCCTGCATCCCGCCAGCAACTATCGCGGTGGTTTGGAAATATATTTCACTTGGAAACTTTCGGAAAAACACTACAAAAAACCAAAAGATTTACCCTGTCCAATTTTCTAAGCTTATGAGAAAATATTTGATGACCGTATGGCTTTTGTTTTTTGTAAGCGTGGAATTATTTTCACAAAAAACAATCAAAGAATACGAAAGGGAGGGCGACAAATATTTCGCCGCGGGCAAATACTATCCGGCCATAAACACCTACTGGAAGGCCTTGAGTTTCGACACCACAAACGCCTCGTTATCATACAAATACGCCCAAGCTTTAAGCAAAAGTTTGAATTTTTGCAAGGCTGTAAAATGGTATGAGAAAGCCTTGAAAGCAGATACTTTTGCCCGTCCTCTTTGCCTCTTCGAACTTGCCGTGGCGCGAAAAAACTGCGGCGACTACGCGGGGGCAATGAGAGACTTTATGCTGGTGAGAAAATATGAAACGAAAATAGCGCAGCTATATGAAATAAGAAATGAAACGAGCCACGAGATAAAATATACGCGCTTCGCCATAAAACATAAAAACGACACGGTGAGCTACACGGTGGAGCATTTGCCGGCGCCGGTAAACAGCCCATATTCCGAGTTTAACCCCGTGGCTATGCCGGGCAGCAAGTTGGTTTTTTCGGCATATCAACCTGTTTTTACCGACAGTTTCAACTATATTTTTTCGCAAGCTTATGTGTCGAAGATAAAAGTGAGCTCGCAGTCGCAAGCGGGCTGGAGCGTGCCCAAAGATTTTGACGGCAAAATAAACGACAGCCGCCGTTTTACAGCAAATATTTGCTTCGATAAAACTTACAGAAAAGCTTATTTTACAAAGTGTTACGACTCGCAAGGAAGAGTTGGCCGGTGTAGTATTTATTTGAGTGAAAAGAAAAAAGGCAAGTGGACGAAGGCACAAAAGCTGCCGGAAGTCATCAACGCCGAGGGCTCGTCGTCAACACAGCCTTTTTACGCCGAAGGACAGGATTACGACCTCTTGTTTTTCGTATCGGACCGCAAAGGAGGATACGGAAAAACCGATATTTGGTATTCCGTTGTCAAAGACGGCGAATATCACACGCCATCGAACCTCGGTAATGCAATCAACACCGAGGGCAACGAGATGACACCGTATTACGACACGGAAACCCAGACATTGTATTTCAGCTCCGATTGGCACGAGGGCTTTGGGGGCTTCGACATTTTCCGCTCGCAAGGCTCTATGAATCAGTGGGAAAAGCCCCTTAACATGGGGCTACCCGTCAACTCGCAAAACAACGACCTTTATTACCGCCCCTTCGGAGAAGGCCAAGAAGCCTACCTCAGCAGCAACCGTTTGGGCTCCTTTGTTGATGAAGGTACAACATACTGTTGCAGCGATATTTACTACGTGCAAATGATAAACAGGCACAAAAAAGACACCCTGCCTGCCGACAGCACCCCCACTCCGCCGAGTGTGGAAAGAAAAATAAAGAAACTGCTGCCGATAACGCTATACTTCGACAACGACATCCCCGACCCGAAAAGCACCTCCGACACCACACTCAGCGACTATAAAACCTTGCTGGACACCTATTTCAAACAAAGGAAAAACTATGAGAAAAATTACTCGCGCGGTTTGAAGGGCAAAGCCAAAAGAGAAGCCGTTGACACCATCGACGACTTTTTCGACAATGCCGTGGGTGCGGGATTCAGAAAACTAAACCTGCTCGTCCAACTGCTTAAAAGCGAGCTGGATTCGGGGAAAAACGTAAGGATAAAGGTTACGGGCTATGCCAGTCCGCTAAATACTGCCGAATACAACTATCACCTGTCGAAAAGACGTATTGCCAGCCTTGTTAATTATCTGTACAGTGTCGATAACGGTTATTTCGTTCCTTATTTTCAAGGCAAAAGCCAAAACGGCGGACGTCTGACGATTTATCAAGACCCGCGCGGTGACAAAAATGCGGCGCCGTACGTTAGCGACAATCCCAACGACAAGCGCAACTCGGTTTACAGCAAGGCCGCCGCTTTGGAACGCAGAATTCAAATCACGGAATACAATTCGGGAGCGAACATAAACAAAGCGTCCAAACGTGCTGTATTAAGCGGAATAGCGAAAAAATATGAAGCCGG
>CAZPGC010000043.1:18082-19347 GCA_964585875.1 uncultured Prolixibacteraceae bacterium
ACAGTCATTAAAACGGAAATAGAATTTTTTATTGAATAAAAAAATCATGGAATCGATAAAAGAAATATTCAGGATAGGCAAAGGCCCTTCGAGCAGCCACACCATGGGGCCTGTTTTGGCGGCAAAACAATATCGCAAAAAGCACCCCGAAGCCAAGGCCTTCAGAGTGACGCTTTACGGCAGCCTTGCCCTCACGGGTAAAGGCCACCTCACCGACAAGGCCGTAAAAGACGAGATGAAGCCTGCCCAAACGGAGATAGTATGGAAAAAAGACGAATTTAAAGAATTTCATCCCAACGCACTGGAATTTGAAGTGAAAAAGAACGGAGAATTTGCAGACAAATGGTTGGTTTACAGCGTGGGAGGAGGAAAAATTGTTGATGATGCTCATAAAAACGATGAGCCCGTAATGATATACAAACAAAAGAGCATGCAAGATGTGCTCGAGCACTACAAAGAAACGGGCAAAGTGATGTGGGAGCTTGTTTTCGACACCGAAGGGCCGGAGATAGAAGGCTATTTGAAAAAGGTATGGCATGTGATGAAAAACGCCATAGACAGAGGGCTTAAAAACGAGGGGCTCATACCGGGAGGTCTGAAATTGCAACGCAAGGCTCCTGCTTACTACATCAAGTCGCTGTCGTTGAAAGGCTACGCTGCAGTGCAGAGCAAAATATTTTCTTATGCCTTGGCAGTATCCGAAGAAAACGCCTCCGGAGGTGATGTTGTAACGGCGCCCACCTGCGGCTCTTCGGGTATCTTGCCCGCAGTGCTTAAATTTGCTTCGGAAGAACATCAAATTAATGAAGACAAGATTATAAAAGCCTTAGCCACAGCCGGTTTGGTAGGCAACATAGTCAAGCATAACGCATCGATTTCGGGAGCGGAGGTAGGCTGTCAAGGTGAAGTGGGCACGGCTTGCGCCATGGCTGCGGCAGCGGCAACACAGCTGGCAGGCGGCACCCCCGCACAAATTGAATATGCCGCCGAAATGGGTCTCGAGCACCATTTGGGGCTCACTTGCGACCCAATTAACGGGCTTGTGCAAATACCATGCATCGAGCGTAATGTGCACGCCGCCGTCAGAGCCATAGATGCAGCACGTTACGCCCTGCTCTCCGACGGAAAACATTTTATAGGTTTCGACGTGGTTACCAAAGTGATGAAACAAACAGGCAAAGACATGCCGAGCATCTATCGCGAAACAGCAGAAGGCGGTTTGGCTGTTTTCGGCGACGGGGATTTTGTGGATAATTAGTGTCTCT
>CAZPGC010000044.1:0-18876 GCA_964585875.1 uncultured Prolixibacteraceae bacterium
AGGGTGTCGGAAGTTTGCGCTTTTGTATAAAAAGCGAGAAAAAGGACGAATAAAAGCAAAATAATTTTTTTCATGTGCGTTTTTTAAATCTTAAACTTGCAAAAAGCCTTCACCAAAAAAACATCAACTTTTTACAAAATTAAAGATGTGGTTAAAAATAAGGAACGGAGTTCAAAGATAAAAATTGTATTCATTTAACAGTGTTAAAAAAGCTTATTTTTTAGTTTGTTGGTTTTTTCTTCAAGTTTCTCACATAAGACCGGATATTGTTTATCCACAGGTAAAATCTCCGGATTTTAACATCCGAATATCGGATTTAAAAATACAAGAGGTATTATTGCGGCATATTTTATTACTTTTGCACTCCTTTTTACAAGATGTGCAAATGACAACAATACAATGTGGAAATATATAATCAGAGGGATTTTAAGATACAGGTGGACTAATTTGGCACTTGTTTTCCTCATTACGCTGTTTTTGGGATACGAAGGAGCGCATATAAAAATGAGCTACGAGATGGCCCAAATGTTACCCGAAACCGATTCGGTTTTTGTTCATTACAAGGAATTTAAGGAGCGTTTCGGGCAAGACGGCAGCGTGATGTTTGTGGGGGTAAAAGACCCCAAGTTGGAGAAACTGAAATATTTTAACATGTGGTTTGACCTGACCGACGAGTTGCGAAAGATAAAGGGCGTTGAAACCACACTTTCCATGGCCAAATCCTTTAAGCTGGTAAAAAACGACTCCTTGCGTAAATTTGTGATAGCACCGGTTTTCAATCATAAACCGAAGACACAAAAGGAACTTGATTCGCTTTGCAAAATTGTAAAAACCAACCCTTTCTATAAAGGAATACTCTTTAACGACAACCACGCCACCATATTGGCCGTAACACTCGACAAGGCCTACATCGGCAGCAACAGCCGCTTTGAATTGATGCGGCAGATAACGGACAAAATCGAGGCTTTCAGCCAAAGCACGGGGATAAAGGTTTACTATTCGGGGCTGCCCTACATCAGAATCATGATGTCGAAGATTATTAAAAACGAGCTGCTGCTGTTTTCCTTTCTTACGCTGCTGATAGCCTCCATAATGCTGTATTTGTTTTTCCGCTCCATGAAGGCGGTGGTTTTCCCCATGATTATCGTTGCCGTATCGGTGATTTGGTCATTGGGAGTATTGGTGCTTTTGGGATACAAAATCACAATTCTAACGGGAATATTGCCGCCGTTGGTAACCATTATTGCCGTCGAAAACAACATCTTCCTACTCAACAAATATTATCAGGAGTATAAAATCCACGCCAATAAGATGAAGGCTTTGGCGCGCATGATACAGACCGTAGGCACGCCCATGATACTCACCAACCTGACCACAGCCGTTGGTTTCGGTGCCTTTATCATTACCAACAATCATCTTTTGGTGCAATTCGGCATCATCACTTCCATTTCCATAGTGTTGGTATTCCTTTTGTCGTTGGTGCTGGTGCCGGTATTTTTCAGCCTCTTGCCCAACCCGCGCTTCCGCCATATGCGTTACCTCGACCGCAAGAGCCTGTCGAAAATCATCGAATTTGTTAAGATTGTAGTATCGAAATACCGCACCCTTGTTTATTGGGCTACCGTTGCCGTTGTAGCTTTGGGAATATGGGGAATGACGATGTTGAAAACCACCGGAAATGTGGTTGACGACATACCGCAAGGCAACAAAATAAACACCGACTTGGCCTTTTTCGAACACGAGTTTAAAGGCGTTCTTCCTTTTGAAATTCAGATAGATACAAAGAAGAAAAAGGGAGCTATGAAGATGTCGGTTTTGAAACGGATAAGCAAACTGCAAGACACTTTGGCTACTTACGACGAATTTTCCAAGTCGCTTTCCATTGCCGACCTTGTGAAAATAGCCAAAATGGCCTATTTCAACGGCAATCCCGAAAAATACAGTCTGCCCACCTCGAGCGAGAAAGCTTTCATTCTAAGATATTTACCTAAGGAATATTCGGGAAACACCAAGATTATTAAAAGCTTTGTGGACAGCAATATAAGATACACTCGCGTGTCGGTGCAAATGAAAAATATCGGCTCGCACGAAATTGATGTCTTGCTGAAAGACTTGCGTCCTAAGATAGATTCCATATTCAAACCCAAGCGTTATCAAGTCGTTCTCACAGGCACTTCCGTGGTGTTTTTAAAAGGCACGGAATATTTAGTTAAAAACCTGCTTTACAGCCTCTTACTTGCTATTTTGATAATAGCTGGGCTGATGGTTATCCTCTTCAAATCCTTTAAAATGGCAACCATCGCCATACTCCCCAACCTGCTGCCCCTGATACTCACGGCGGCGCTGATGGGCTTTTTGAAAATAAATATCAAGCCCTCAACCATTATCATTTTCAGCATTGCCTTGGGCATCTCCGTTGACAACACCATTCATTTTCTTTCGCGTTACCGTCTGGCACTCAAGGCCTCCGATTGGAAGATAAAATATTCGGTGATGTATGCTTTGGAAGAAACCGTGCAGTCGATGATTTACAGCTCCATCGTGCTGTTTTTGGGCTTCTCGGTGTTTATGTTTTCCTCTTTCGGCGGCACCCAATCCCTCGGCAAACTAATCTCGTTCACACTGCTGATTGCCATGCTTTCGAACCTGATACTCCTCCCCTCTCTGCTTTTGACTTTGGATAAAAGGATTACCAAAAAGCAGCTGAACGAACCCTTTTTGGAGATTTTCGACGAAGAAGACGACGTGGATATAGAATCGATACGATTGGAAAATGAAAACGAAGAAAACCGCACGGATTCTTGACAAAGGATGAAAAATATGTCTATTTTTGACACGCTTTTAAAATTAAAATTCTCGTATTAAAAATCACTCACATGAAAGGAATAATACTCGCCGGAGGCTCCGGAACAAGATTGCGCCCTCTCACCTTGGCCGTATCAAAACAGCTGATGCCCGTTTACGACAAACCCATGATTTACTATCCCCTGTCGGTTTTGATGATGACAGGTATTAGAGAAATTTTGATTATTTCCACACCGCACGACTTGCCCAATTTCAAGAAACTGCTCGGCGACGGCAGTCAACTGGGATGCCGGTTCGAGTATGTGGAACAGGTGATACCCAACGGTTTGGCACAGGCCTTTGTGCTTGGTGAAGATTTCATCGGCGACGATAAAGTAGCTTTGGTTTTGGGCGATAATATTTTCTATGCCGCGGGATTGCAAAAACTGTTGAACGACAATAAAGACCCCGACGGCGGAGTGGTTTTTGCCTACCACGTGAACGACCCCGAGAGATACGGAGTGGTGGAGTTTGACGAAGATTTCAACGTTATCTCCATAGAAGAAAAACCGCAGTTTCCCAAGTCGAACTATGCCGTTCCGGGTTTGTATTTTTACGACAATTCGGTGGTGGAAATTGCCAAAAACCTTAAACCGAGTGCCCGTGGAGAATACGAAATAACCGATGTAAACAAAGAATATCTGCGACGCAAGAAATTAAAAGTCGGCGTGCTGACCCGCGGCACTGCTTGGCTCGACACAGGCACCTTCAGCTCCTTGTTGCAGGCCGGACAATTTGTGGAAGTGCTGGAAATGCGTCAAGGTTTGAAGATAGGATGTATTGAGGAAATAGCTTATAATCAGGGCTTTATTGACAAAAAGCAGCTGAGAATGCTTGCCGAACCCCTGCTCAACAGCGGCTATGGCGACTATTTGTTGAATATTTTGAAATAAGGGAAGGGAGAAACCTCAAATGCTAAGGTGGATGGCACATCATTCATCCAATCATTCAATCATTCACCACCGACGAAGCAAGCTTGTCGGGATGCCTGCGGCATTCATACACACCTACGAAACCCCGCTTGCATTCCGCCCTTCTCCTATCAGCCGATAATTCCCAACACGAATAAATAAAACACCACGAAAGGCGAGGCGGCCAGCACGCCGTCGAAGCGGTCGAGGACTCCTCCGTGACCCGGGAGAATTTTTCCCGAATCCTTAATACCTGCACTGCGCTTGAACATCGACTCCAAAAGGTCGCCGAAAGTGCCTGCCAATGAGACTATTACACCCATTACAATCCACTGCCAAGGGTTTAAAATATCATATTTTGTTGATATCAGAAAGGCGGCTAATGCGGTAAAAAGTATTCCGCCAAAGAGTCCTTCCCACGATTTTTTAGGTGAGATGCGTTCAAAAAGACGGTGCTTACCAATGCTGACACCCGTCAGATAGGCGAAGCTGTCGTTTGTCCAAATAAAAACAAAAAATGAGATAATAAGCACCGGCGATTCACTTGCCGTAGCAGTAAGAAAAAGATAATTCAATAATGCAAAGGGAAGGGCGATATAAAAAGAAGGAAAAAGTATCAGTGCAACATTGTGAACGGGTGAGTCCTTTTTGCGGTATAACTCGGAGAAAACGGCCGGAAACATAAAGGCAGGTATTGACAATAAAATTTTGGCAGGCAACAACTTAGCGGCAACGAGCGAAGTCAGCAAGAAAACAAAAGCCGACAGGTAAATACCCGTTTTCACACTTCCGTTGTGAGAGTCTTTAAATCCGGCAATGCGGTAAAATTCCCAAACACCCACCACGGTGAAAACGCTGAAAAGTCCAATAAAGACAGATACGCCGAAAAAGACGGCACCTATTATCACTCCCACAAAGAGAGCACCCGTAAGGCTTCGTGTCAACAGATTTTTCACAATCCCGATTTTTGAATTATTAGCTTTGCTCTTATGACATCGGCGCCCAAAACATAAAGCTCGAATGTGCCGAAAAGATAACTCGAATCCCTTTTGTTTATTTCATAGGATTTTATGTTTTCTTCTTCGAGCAGCTCCTTGACAATCAATATCTTGTATTCTTCCGCCGAAGTGTAAACAAGTTCCCAATCTCCTTTGTCTTTGCTCATAATTTTTAAAAGTCTTCCACAACAAAAACAATAAGCTCGCGCGGCCCGTGTGCACCCATCACAAGTGTTTTTTCTATGTCGGCGGTGCGGCTTGGGCCTGTAATGAAACTTACCATCGAAGGAGTGCTTTCGTATTTTTCAGAAATTAACTCCATGGCATCTTTCACCGTTTCAACGGCTTGTGAAGCCGAGGCCACTACAATGTGTGTCGCGGGGAGGAAATTTGCCGCTCGCCCCGCCGACTGTGCCGACGATATCACAACGCTGCCCGTACGTGCCACCAATGCCTCACAAGTTGTAAGCACATAAGGCGCTTTCGTAAGGGCATTTTCGTCGTTAAATACTTTAATATCTGTTCCTTTAAGTATCTCGGCAATTTTTTTATCAAAGGAAAAAATATTGTCGATTTCCCTCGATTTCATTAAAATCGCCAAATTGTTTATAAACTCCGTTTTGTTTTCACAGTAAACAAAGGAGCCTCCGATATTGTTCAATTCACGGGCGAAAACAACAAGCAAATCATCGTCGTCAACAGAATTGTAGATATTATCTTCCTGATTGACATTTTCGTAGATATTATCCGCATGCACAGGGCTTGCACTTCGTATTCTCTTAAAAATCCTTTCTCTTGTCGTTGTCTCGTTCATCTTAAAGAATCTTTATTCTTTGGTTTGCGAATCATCTTCGGGTGTCTTTTCCTCTTTTTCGCTCCCGATTTCAGCTACGGCATCATCCTCAACGCTTTTTTCTTTTTTCTCCTCGCCGGCGGAATCTTTGGAATGAAGCTTCTTCTTTTTTGAAGAAATTTCCTTGATTTTCATATCTTTAAGCTCCTTATCCCTGCCGTTATCAAACTCCCGTTTGCCGAAAATTGCTTCCACGTCTTCGTAGAAAATCACCTCATCGGCAAGTAGTTTCTCGGCCAATTGCTTAAGCTTATCTTTGTTATTACGGAGAATTTCCAAAGCTCTTTGATATGCTTTTTCCACTAGTTTATGGGCTTCTTCGTCAATAACTTCAGCGGTTTTTTCGCTGTATGGCTTGGTGAAAGAATATTCCGACTGCCCCGTTGAATCGTAATAGCTCAGGTTACCTATTTTTTCATTGAGTCCGAAATAAGTAATTATTGCATAGGCTTGCTTTGTTACTTTCTCTAGGTCGTTGAGGGCTCCGGTAGAGATTTTTCCGAAGATAATCTGCTCGGCAGCGCGTCCTCCCATTGTTGCCGTCATTTCGTCGAACATCTGTTCAAAGGTAGTAATCTGCCGTTCTTCGGGCAGATACCAAGCGGCACCGAGGGCCTTACCGCGCGGTATTATGGTTACTTTCACCAGCGGGCTTGCATGCTCTAGGAGCCAGCTCACCGAGGCATGCCCTGCTTCGTGGTGGGCTATTACGCTCTTTTCGTGTTTGGTGATTATCTTATTTCGTTTTTCAAGGCCGCCGATAATTCTGTCTATGGCGTCCATAAAATCCTGTTTCTCAATAGTTTTAGCATCACGACGTGCCGCTATCAAAGCGGCTTCGTTACAAACATTGGCAATGTCGGCCCCCGAGAAGCCGGGTGTTTGTTTTGCCAAAAGGCTCAAATCGATGTCCTTAGACATTTTCAGAGGCTTGGTATGCACACGGAAGATAGCTTCCCTCTCGTTCAAGTCGGGCAGCTCCACGTGAATTTGCCTGTCGAAACGACCGGCGCGCAGCAGGGCGCGGTCGAGGACATCGGCGCGGTTGGTAGCAGCCAAAATAATGACTCCTTGGTTACCTTGAAAACCGTCCATCTCGGTAAGCAACTGATTTAGAGTATTTTCTCGCTCATCGTTGGCTCCCGTGAACTGGTTTTTCCCGCGAGCGCGTCCAATGGCGTCAATCTCGTCTATGAAAATAATACAAGGAGCTTTTTCTTTGGCTTGCTTAAAGAGGTCGCGCACACGCGAAGCTCCCACACCCACAAACATTTCCACAAAATCCGATCCCGAGAGTGAAAAGAAAGGCACCTTGGCTTCGCCGGCCACAGCTTTGGCAAGCAAGGTTTTACCTGTGCCCGGAGGGCCAACAAGTAAAGCGCCTTTGGGAATTTTGCCTCCGAGGTTGGTATATTTCTTCGGGTTTTTCAGAAAATCCACAATTTCCATAATTTCCACCTTAGCCTCTTCGAGTCCCGCCACATCTTCGAAAGTAACACTCACTTTGTTTCCGTCGAAAAGCTGGGCGCGCGATTTACCAATGTTGAAAATCTGTCCGCCACCCGGACCTCCGCCTCCTGCCATACGGCGCATTATGAAAATGTAAAAGAGCACGAGAAGACCTATCGGCAAAAGCCACCCCAATATCTGGCTTGTATAGTCGATGCGCGTTTCGCGAGAAACATAAACCCGATCTTTGGTAGGTATATCTGCCTCCTCCTGAAGCTTTTGTATCCTCTCGCCGAAATTTTCCAAATCGCCATTATAGGTAAAAAAGGGTTCTGTTGCGCTCAAGCCGAAGCCCTTGTCTTTCTTAAATTCGGGATATTTGGCCACACGGTCTTTTTTGATATAAACCTCTGCATATTCGTCTTTGTTGATAACCACGATTTTGGAGGCATCGTTGGCCTTAATGATTTCGCTGAGCTTTCCCCATTGGATAGTTGTATCGGGGCCGGCACCGCTGCCGGCAAATATTTGCATAAGAATAAAGGCCACGGCTATAATACCGTAAATCCAATAAAATCCATATCCTTTTTTTCCTCCGTTGCTATTTCCTCCGCCTTTGTTACGCAGCGGGGGTCGCGGAGGTCCCGAAGACGGTTTTTTATTGTTCTTTTTTTCGTTCATATCTATTTATTGATTGTTTTCTTCAATTGTTTGAATTTCGGCATCCGACCAAAGTTCTTCCAACTTGTAAAAGTCGCGTGTTTCGGGCAGAAAAACATGAACCACAACATCGCCGTAATCCAAAAGCACCCATTCCATATTTTGCCTGCCTTCGATATTGATCGGATTTTCACCCGTATTTTTTTTTACAAATTCGTCAACGCTATCCACAATGGCGTCTATTTGAGCCGGAGAATTTCCGGTGCAAATAACAAAATAATCGGCAACAGCCTGTTCCAAAGCTCTCATATTTAGAACCTTGACATCTTTGCCTTTTTTCTCCAAAATGCCATCAACTGCGGCTTTAACAAGTTGTGAATCGGTGTTGTAACTTTTACTCATTTATTGATGTTTAATCGGCAAAAGTACGAAAAAACAGCTATGGTTTTGGGAAATAATAAGTTAAAGAAACATATTGAGACGTATTTACGAAAAACCTGCCTAAAACACTGATTATAAATTTTTTAACGAATAAGTTCATCGAAACACCGACACCGTCCCGCGGTACTCAAAGATTTTGTCAAAGCCTCGGGTTTGTATTGTTATACGGTATAAAGGAGGATTTATACTTAGCGTCTCTTAGAATGGCATCTTTTTTCGTAGTGGTTCTTAGAACTTAACCTCCAAATTTAGATAAATAAAATTACGAACGGATTGTGAGGCATCTTCGGGCATCCAATTTTGAAAATTAAGCGATGTTTTAACTCCTTGTATAACAGCATATTGAATACCTGTGGTAATAGCCTTGCCGTTCCCCAAAATATCCCAAGGTGTGGTCTCGCCCGTCAGTTTATTTGAATTAAATTGGTCGAAGCGGGCAAAAAATTGCCATTTTTCCGTGAAATTCCACGTGCCGTAAAGCGAATAACCGAAGATATCGTGTTTGTCGAGAAATGAGTTGTTTTTCTGGTAGTTATATTCCACGCCAAAGACTCCTTTATCCTTGTATTTATATCCCAAAAACAGGGCGAGGGTCGAGCGCGCGGTATCTTTTCCGGCGTAGTCGAAGTAGCTGCGCAGCAGGAGTCCTTTTAAAGGCATAAAAGACAGTCCCAACCCTCCGCGAAAGGTGTTGTCGCCTTGCAATTTGGAATAGCCCTCGCCGTTGTATATTCCCAAATCCATGGAAAAAAAGTCGTTGAATTTATAGGTGGCATTGGCTCCTATATCGGCTTTGGGACTGAATTTAAAACGGTCGGTATAGGCCTTGTTGATGTAGCGATGACCCCAATATTTTTCCGGAACGGGAATCATTAAAACATCGGTAATGCCCACATTTACAGTTAGTTTATCCTTTTGATATTTTATTTTAGCATTTTTAAAATAAGCGTATCTTTTTATGTGGTCTTTTGTTGGCAATTCCAAAGGGTTTCCTATGTCGAGCTTGATAATAGCCTGCAGATGCTCGTTAATATTGCGTTTGTAACCGAAGTAAATTCGCTTTACTTCCATAGCCGAAGCATTGTTTCCGGCACCCGTCTCCGTGTAGTAGTCGAAGTAGAGTTTTCCGAATACTTTTCCCTTGGTGTTTTCTTGTTTTTGTGAAAAAAGATTTGTGCTTACGATTGATAAAGCAATCAAAATCAAAGGGGTAACATAGGTTTTCATAAGTGATAGGGTCTTGTTAATAACAATTTGTCGGGATGCAAAAATAGCAGTAGATTTTATCTTGACAATAGGGAAATAATTTGGTAACATAAACTTAACATTGGAACTTTGAAGATTCCGGCTTTTAATGATACCGTAACTTTTTTCAGCTACAAATTTATTCGGTGTCCAAGGTATTTTGGTGAATAACAAATCGTTATGGGTTGAGAACCAAATTTTGTTATGCTAACAATTTTTGCATAGCAAAATCAACCATAAGAGATTTTAGACTTAATATTTTGCACTTTTCCCTTTGAACTTTGCCCTTTGAACTTTACCTCTTCCCGTGCCCGAGGGCATATCTCAGATTATTTTGCGCCAAGTTGAAACCGGGAGCAATTGAAAGAGCTTTTCTACACGCTTTTTCCGCTTCTTTGAATTTTTGCAAAGCATTATAACCCGAGCACAGGTTATTCCAAGCCACGGCGTCTTTGGGATTACGCTTTGTCAGTATCTTCGAATATTTGACACAGTATCCGTATTCGCCTATGGCATAAGCATTTAAGCTCATATTCAAAAGTCTGTCTCTACCGCTGTTTTTTATTTCTATGTTGTTAACGGAAACCGTAAGGTTGTTTGATGCAAGGGTAAATCCGGGAGAAATCTCCAGCGCTTTGGTTAGGTATTCATAAGCAATGTCGTAGAGCTTCAGTGCGTTGGCGGCGGCACCAATGTTATTCAAAGCATAAATATTCCGTGGATTTATCTCCAGCACCTTTTTTGATGCCTTTATCGCATTAACATAATCGCCTTCGTTGTAATATTTCAAACTAAGGTTGACATAATTTTGCTCACTCGGGAATCGCTCGGCTATCTCTTTGAGAGTCAGCCCACTGTATTTACTTTTCACCACCGCACACAAGGGCAATCCGGCGGCTTTCACTTGATAAACCGTATTTTCGGGAGGCCAAAAGCGGATTAGATTTTTATTGAACTTGCCGGCGGAAGCATAAACTATCTCGTAATCCCAACCGGTATCGGGATTGCCGCCGATGTATTGCAGATTTTTATATTTCCGCGTGTAATTTTCTACTTTTTCGCGGTCGCCGTAAAACATTTTTATTTTCACCGGTTTGAGCAGCCTTATGGAATCGGTTTCTTGGGCAATCCATTCCACAGCCTCTTTCGTTGAAATACCCCAGTAGTCGGTTTCATATTTTCCGAACACAGCCTTATTGCCTCCCGTCAAAGGGTTGAAATACATGGCCTCGTAAGGGTGCGCTTGGATGCTCCAAAAAAGAGGCTGAAGTAAGGATGCTACCAAAATAAGTATGGAAGTAAAATAAAAAGCCGTGGGTTTCAGGTAGTTAATAATTTTTTCCCAAGCAAGAGCCGATAGCACCGTAAGTGTGGTGAAAACGAAAAGCAGATGACGTATTCCGTTGTAAATATTTGAATGTTTGATGATTACATACAAAACGGGGAAAAGTGTGAAGAAAATCAACAGTGAATACAGAAACAAATTCAAATTCCCGCGTAATTTCCTGTGATATACCGGAATTATAAAAAACATCCCGAGGGTGATAAAAACCGGACTGCCTATTACTATCCACACCGGCGCGTATGCCCACGGAATTTCCCACGCATTATACCAATTGCCGCCGAATACTTCGTAAGCGTTGAAAACCTTAAAAGAAGAAACGGCTCGCAGGACTTTTACAGGTCCCCAAAAATCGTTTGCCGCCCAAGGCCATAAAAACCTCACGCCCCAATAGCCGGCTACCACAACGGCCATACTGACTACTGCAATGAAAATACTCTCTTCCGCTTTAATCCTTCGTGTGCGGTAAAAATCGAGAAGCCACCATGCGAAAACGGACAGCAAGAGGTAGGCTGCAAGCAGCAGTCCCGAAACCCTTATATCTATTGCAACGGTGATTGTCAGGGTCATAAAAACGGCGTCCGAGAGACGTATTTTAGGCAGGGTCTTCACTATGCGAACTATGAAGTAGATGCCAATAATATAAAGTGCGGCAAAAGGTATGTCCTTGGGATTTGCAAAGGAATGTCCGAAGAGTCGCGGCGACAAAACGGCAAAAGCAAAGGCGAGAACGGCTGTTCGCCAACCATTTATCTCTTTGGCTGTCAGCCCGATAAACAAAAACATCAAAAAACCGAAAAGGGCATTTATCAGATGTCGAAAGTTGTAGAGATCGGTGGCGGGGAAGAAGCCGTGCAGATAGTTGACCGTCAGGTCGAAAAAGCCGCCGAAGAAATTCATGCCCCGGAAATTTTCGTTTCTTTCTTTTGAAAAGGTAGATACGATATTCCCTGTGCTGTCGATAGGCGACAGGGCGGCAATGCTGTCGGTGCCGCGGAAGTAGTCGAGGACAACTTGGCCGTGAGCTTGATGAATGGGCTCGTCGTTGGTAAGGCCGTAATCGTTGTGAACGGCAACCATAAGCACCAAAACAAGCATGGCCACGGCAAAAAACAGCCCGCGGTATCCGCTATTAATTATTTTTCGCAGCAGCTCGTTCATGCCTACAAAATTCCTTCTTTTAAAATATCATGAAGATGAATAACACCGAAATATTCTTCGCCGTCAAGCACAAGAAGTTGCGTTATATTGTTGTCTTTCATTGTTTTAAATGCCGCAACGGCAAGGCTGTCTTTGGAGATGGTTTTGGGTTTGAGGCTCATGATATCCTTGGCGCTCAAGGGGTCCACGTCGTCGTATTTTTCCATCATGCGCCGCAGGTCGCCGTCGGTAATCACTCCCACAATTTTACCCTCGTCCAAAACGGCTGTGGCGCCCAATCTTTTAGAGCTTATTTCCAAAATTATCTTTCTGATTTTGTCGTCGAGTTGAACGGCCGGCTTTTCATTGTTTTTAGCCAAATCTTCTACCCTCATATACAGCTTCTTGCCGAGGGTGCCGCCCGGATGAAAACGTGCGAAATCTTCGCTGGTGAAATTTCTGTTTTTCAAAAGGCTGACAGCGAGGGCGTCGCCTACGATTAGCTGCACCGTCGTTGAGGAAGTGGGAGCCAAATTGTTGGGGCAAGCTTCACGCTCCACTGAAGCATCGAGGTTGATGTCGGCAAGCGACGACAAGAAAGAGTCGGCCTTACCCGATATTGCTATTATCTTGTTACCGAGTGACTTAATCAAAGATGCAAGCATTTTTATTTCAGGAGTATTTCCCGATTTGGAGATGATAATCACCACATCGTCGGGCTGAATAATACCCAAATCGCCATGGATGGCATCGGCGGCGTGCATAAAAATGGCCGGCGTGCCTGTGGAATTCAGCGTTGCCGTTATCTTTGTGCCTATGTTGGCGCTTTTGCCTATGCCGGCTACCACCACACGGCCCTTTGTGTTGGCAATGAGCTCCACGGCATCGGCAAAGTGTTCGCCTATGCGTGTTTTCAGGGCTGTAATTTCTTTGAGTTCAAGCTCTACGGTTTCTACTCCCGTTTTAATGATTTCCTCGCGACTTAACATATTGCCGGTTTTTGATTAGAGCACAAAATTAAAAAAAAAGGGATATGGTTTGGGACGACAACAATTTCAGGTCGAGATTTTCAATGCTAACTACAAAAAATGGCATCCGCAAGAAAAGGCCTCGATTTCGGGTTGTTGCAACAGTTTTATATGACCGCAAACATTCAAAGTGCAAAGGCCAAAGGGGAAAGTTCAAAGGCCAAAGGACAAAGTTCAAAGGACAAAATGCAAAGTTCAAATCGTAGTGAAACGGAGATCCCGACACTTTGTCGTCGGGACATTCACCACACCTCTCTGAAAAAACTCTGCAAAAAGCGACAGGCAACTACTGTCCGAGATAAGATTTAAGCAACTTTGACCTGGAATTATGCTTTAAGCGCCTGATAGCCTTCTCCTTAATCTGCCTTACCCTTTCGCGTGTAAGTCCGAATTTGGCACCTATTTCATCGAGGGTCCAAGCGTGATTTTGTCCAATGCCATAGTAAAGGTTTATTACGTCTCTTTCCTTTTGCGACAGCGTTGAAAGCGAGCGTTGAATCTCTTTGCCGAGAGATTCCTTCATAAGCTCTTCGTCGGTGGAAGGCTCGGCATCATTGGCCATCACGTCAATCATGCTCGAGGTTTCGCCTTCCACAAGAGGAGCATCGAGCGAAACATGCTTGGAGTGCATGCGCAAGGAGTTTTTAATCTTGTAATGCGGCAATTCGAGCGAGTCGGCAAGCTCGGTAGCCGTGGGCGGCCTTTCGTATTTTTGCTCCAACTTGGCGGTCTCCTTATTAATACGGTTGAGAGAGCCTACCTGATTCAGGGGTAAGCGGACAATTCGCGACTGCTCGGCCAAGGCTTGAAGTATGGATTGACGAATCCACCAAACGGCATAAGAGATAAACTTAAAACCTCTTGTTTCATCGAATCTTTTGGCGGCTTTTATCAAACCCAAATTGCCTTCGTTTATCAAGTCCGGCAAGCTAAGACCCTGATTTTGATATTGTTTGGCAACAGAGACCACAAACCTGAGGTT
The DNA here is from genome assembly GCA_964585875.1 of uncultured Prolixibacteraceae bacterium. GTDB lineage: Bacteria > Bacteroidota > Bacteroidia > Bacteroidales > UBA1556 > UBA6267. Next base: position 13,894 of record CAZPGC010000044.1, read on the forward strand.
AGCTTTGGTGAGTTTCTCCAAAGCCGTTTGGTCGCCCTGCTTGATGCGTTGGGCAAGCAAAACTTCCTCGTCGGCGGTTATAAGGTCTTCTTTGCCGATATCTTGTAAATACTTATCCAAAGAGGCTGTTTGCCTGTTTGTGATTGATTTTGTTATCTTTAATTGTCTCATAAAATTGTCTCCGTAGTTTGCTCGATTCGTGGTTTATCCCGGGCGGGCAAAATAGCCTGCAAAAGTAATAAATTATTTTATCGAAAGCAAATCTCCCGCCCGTTTTTTAACATTAGCCCTGCAATATGCTGAATTGCAGCCGCTTACAAAGACGCTACAGTCCTATCCCATAGTAGGCCTTAATACCGTTTGGGTATATCCCCTCTATCAAAACGCCGCCTTTTTTGTTCTTTAAGATGTTGTTCACATCCTCGGGACGCGAAACCGGTTGTCGGTCGATTTGCGTAATAATGAAATCTTTTTTGATTCCCGCCGCCGATAACAAACCCTTGCCGAGACGCACAACCTGAACGCCGTGAGTCAGCTGCAGGGCTTTCATCTGCCTCGATGATACGCTTTGCAAATCGGCACCGAGATTATTGGAAACGATATCGGCCTGACTTTTCAGCCTGGTTTGGCCGTTCATATCCGTAAGCAAAATTCCTGCACTTTTCTCCTCGCCGTTGTGAAGATATTTCACATTGATTTTATCGCCCGGGCGATACATTCCAATTTTCTCAAGCAGCTCCGACCTGCTGTTAACTTTGGTGCCGTCGATTTCCAAAATCACATCGCCGGGTTTTATGCCTGCTTTGTCTGCCGGAAGTCCGGTAATGATACCCTCCACAAGCACCCCTCGTATTTTGTCAAGACCGAGTTTTTCAGCCACATCGGCATCCACCTCATCAATCGACACTCCGAGGATAGCCCGCTGGACGCGTCCGTATTCTTTAAGGTCTTTCACTACCTTTTTGACGATGGAGGAAGGAATGGCGAAACTATAGCCGATATATGCCCCTGTGCGTGAGGCTATTGCGGCGTTAATACCAACGAGTTTACCTTCAATATTCACCAAGGCGCCTCCCGAGTTGCCGGGATTCACGGCGGCATCGGTTTGAATAAAGGATTCGATGGCTGTGTTAGAGCCTAAGATGTTGATATTTCTGGCTTTAGCCGACACAATTCCGGCCGTTACCGTGGATGTCAAATTGAAAGGGTTACCAACGGCGAGCACCCACTCTCCAACCTTTAATTTATCGGAGTTACCGAAGGTAAGGAAGGGCAAATCTTTGGCGTCGATTTTCAGCAAAGCCAAGTCTGTATTGGGGTCCAAACCAATGATGCGAGCCTTGAAACTTCGCTTGTCATTTAAGATAACCGTCACTTTATCAGCCTGTTGCACCACATGATTATTGGTGACAATATAACCGTCGGAAGAGATGATAACACCCGAGCCGCTGGCTTTATAAACGCGTGCATTCCCATGAAAAAAGAAATCCTCGATGGAAAAATAATCGTCATAAACCGAGCTTTTCTGAGTAAATTCCGTTTTGATATGCACCACAGCGTGCAGAGCATTTTCGGCCGATGCGTGAAAGTCCATCGAAAGCTGCTGACTCGGTGGCAGATATGATGTCTGCAATGCGTCGAGAGCCTTGCCGTGACGCTCGATAACTATGGTTTTATTTTCTTTATCGATAAAATAGCGATAAGCAAAAAGCGTTGATGCCGATGCGAAAAGTGCTATTAATAAAAGTTTTGCCGTCTGTTTCATATTCTATCTATTTTATTGATTATACGCTATTTACCTTTACTTGTTCAATTTAAAAATCCTTGAAAAGGTAAATTTTTGCTTACTCACGTTTTAGCGAACGTAAAATTAAAAAAAATCATACGGGCTGTTTGTTAAATGTCCTTAAATCCGTTTACTTTTCCCCCAATTGCATTGGAAAAAATAAGAAATAAAACCGGCCGTCAGCGATTTATTTCAAAACGCTTTTAAAAACTTTTATCCTGCCCGCAAGCGAGCTAATCACTTTCAGCCTACGCGGCAAAACTTTTATAAACTACTGAACTATAACTATTTCGGTATCTTTTTTTATGTTATCGGTTACCGGACAGCGAGCTTCGGTTTCTTCTATCCAAGCATCTATTTGTTTCTTGCTAACATCATTTGCAAACTGCGGTTTAATGTTAACTCTGATTTTCTGAAAACCGGCTCTCTCTTCAAAAGAGCAACCCATGAAATTGCAGGGATTCATCATGCCGTCGATTTGAATTCCCATTTTCAAAAGTTCCAAGCCTCTTTCCTTTGCAACATAATGCCCCGTTACATTAAGACATCCGGCAAGCGCCATCAGCAAAACCTGAACGGGTGAAGGACCCTCGTCTGTGCCTCCCATATCGGCCGGCTCGTCAATAATCATTCTGAATTTCCCCGATTGCAAATTCAACTTTGTTGCACTTTCACTTTCCCCGTTTACTCTCACATTCACCTGCATTACGCAAGTATTATCCAACATATTCATATCTTATTTATATTTAGTATTTTAACTTAAAAAACTTTATTTCGTTTATCGCAAATAAACGATTTTGCGAAAATATAAATTATGGCCGGGTCAATCGTTGAATTGCGATATATATTAGGTTTACAGACAAGTTCACCCAAAAGAGTTATCTTAAAAACCAATAACACCGGTTTACCTCTTACCCAATCCCAAAAAAAATAAAACCTTTTAGTCGGAATATGAATTTTTTTATATCTTTACTGCCATAATTTGATTATTCACACACAAACACTATGATTATGAAAAAATTGTACTTATTAATTGCCGTTTTTGTTATGGCCGTAACGGCTAATGCGCAGTATTATTACAACGCACCGGGCATCACCCCTCCCGGAAATCCGGGCAACCTAAACACCGACGCCGAGAAGCCATACGGCAACGGCTTGCCTTCGGGATGGACGGTGATACAGCCTTCGACTCATCCGGGTTGGTCGGCACCCCAAACTCTTCCTTTTACTTTCACTTTTAACGGACAAAACTACACCCAAATACGGGCTTCGACTACGGGGCTCGTCACTTTTACATCTAATCCGGGTATGCCCGGCGCCACTCACAACGTTTTGCCCAGTTCGATGGTGCCCGACAACACAATTTGTGTCTGGGGTCTGGGTTATTCTGGCTCCAACAAGAATGATAAAATAGTCACCAAAACATTCGGCACTGCTCCCAACAGGCAGTTTTGGATTTTTTACGATTCATACAACAATGAAGCTCTCGGAAGCAAATGCTGGACATATTGGAGCGTGGTGCTGGAAGAAACCTCAAACAAAATATACATCGTTGACCAAAGGTCCTCATCAAAATCGAGTTGCGACCCGCTGCTGACCATAGGCCTGCAGTACAACAGCACCTCGGCTCTTATGGTGACCGGCTCGCCCAACATTCATCCCATGGCTTCCACCTCTTCAACTCCTGTTGACAACCACTACTACGAGTTTATCCCCGGACAGCGTCCAAACTACGACATGGCTGTGGATTACATCCAAACAAACCACTATCAGACAAGCTCTACCCCTGTGGAAGTCAGAGGAATAGTCAAGAACTTCGGACTGCAGACCGTTACTTCCTACGACATAAATTACACCCTCGACAACGGCCCTGTAAAAACCGAGCACGTCACCGGTGCCAACATTGCCTTGGGTGGCGATATGTGGTATTTTCACGAAAGCATATGGACGGCCTCGGGGCTGGGACCTCATCAACTGAAAGTTTGGGCCGACCATATTAACGGAAACAACACCGACCAAAATCCTTGGAACGACACCCTCTACAAAACCATTGAAGTTATGGGTGTTTTTGTGCCGAAAATGACTATCCACGAGTATTTCAACAGCTCCAACAGTGCCGATTGCAAAGGAGCAATGGACACTCTGCGCTCGGTATTTCTCAACCATCCGGGGGCATATACCCTGATTGGTTACCAAATGGGCACCGACCCCTATGCCACCACTGACGGAGCTTCACGTGCCGCTTTTTACAACGTGGATTCACTGCCCGACATGATGGTAAACGGACTGCACAGAATAGACCCGCGCTTTTATTCCGAAATATATTACAATGATTTTCAGGCTCCCGCATATCTGAGTATTACGCCAAAGTTGGAGCGCAACGGAAACACCGTCACGGCAAAAGCCGCCATATTGCCCTTCCCTGATTGGACTAACCCGCCCAACGGAATGAAAATACGCGTGGCCATCGTTGAGCTCTCGACCACAGGCAATGCAGGAACAAACGGAGAGACAAAATTCTATAATGTGCTGAGGAAATTCCTGCCCTCTGTCTCAGGAATAAATCAACCTTCTTTCACCCCCGGATTATATGTTAATATTTCGCGCAGCTACACATTTAACCCCGGCGAAGTGGAAAATATCGACAATCTCGGTGCCGTAATTTTTATTCAAAACGATTCTACGGGTGAAATTTATCAGAGCGCCTTTGCGCAAATAAATACCGGCATTGAAGACAACGGGCAGTTCGAAGGTTTTGTAAATACCTTCCCGAATCCCGCCTCCGACTATATTAACATTTCTTATTACGTTGTAAATCAGGCTAATGTTCAACTGAGTATGTACAACATTACAGGCAAAAAAGTTTATTCGTCTGACGAAGGCTCCGTGGGGCGCGGAATGAAAAACCGCATTATAGAAACTTCAAGGCTGAGTAATGGAATTTACCTGTTGCATTTGCAAATAGGAAATAAGATTTACACCAAAAAAATCGTTGTGGAACGCTAAGCCAATTGTTGAAAAAGAAAGTTATTCAAATAAAACCGATGTTTGGAATTTATGTTTGCAATCCCGACGATTCTCTGCCGGGATTGCAAACACCAAATTGAGGTAAAACGCATATTCCAACACTTTGTCGTCGTGGAAAAACCCACAGCCTACCTCAGCAGCATGATATTTCCTCTAAACTGTTCCTTATG
>CAZPGC010000045.1:0-9141 GCA_964585875.1 uncultured Prolixibacteraceae bacterium
GAATTCAAAAATTCTTTTATCACAAATTTTAGCATTTAATCCTTATTTTTGCGCCGTTAACAAATCCTAAATTTAAACAAACATGAACAAGCTTTATTCTAAAATCCTAACGGTTTTAGCATTGCTATTTCTTTTATTTACAGACTCTTGCAGCACGGTTCCGCTGACAGGGAGAAAACAGGTAAACCTTTTGCCCGAATCGCAAATGGTTTCTATGTCGCTTACCAATTACTCCGATTTTCTGAAAAGCCACAAACTGTCGAGTGACGCCAAAGCCACGGCTATGGTAAAAAAAGTAGGATCGGAAATAGCTGCGGCAGTCGAGTCGTTTTTAAAATCCAAAGGGAAAGAAAAACTTGTGAAAGATTACAAATGGGAATTTAATCTCGTGGAAGAAAACGAGCCCAACGCATGGTGTATGCCGGGCGGTAAAGTGGTGGTTTACACAGGAATACTGCCTTTTACCAAGGACGAAAGCGGTCTTGCCGTTGTGCTTGGCCACGAAATAGCCCACGCAGTGGCACGCCACGGCAACGAAAGAATGAGCCAAGGCTTGGTTGTTCAATACGGGGGCATGGCCTTAAGCACTGCTCTGAAAGAAAAACCCAAAGAAACGCAAGCCCTCTTTATGAAGGCCTACGGAGTTGGCACACAGGTGGGCGCCCTGCTCCCCTACTCCCGTTTGCAAGAAAGCGAAGCCGACAAATTGGGTCTTGTTTTTATGGCAATGGCAGGCTACGACCCGCATTCAGCCATTACTTTCTGGGAACGCATGGCCAAAGCCGGAGGCCAAAAACCGCCGGAGCTTTTGTCAACGCACCCGGCCGACGAAACAAGAATTAAAGACTTGAAAGAGTTTTTACCTGAAGCTATGAAATACTATAAAAAACAGAAATAGTGTTGATTTGTGATAATTTATTAAACAACAAAAATTATTGATTATGAGAAGATTAACTTTAATGATTGCCATTGCTGCACTGTTTGCGGCTTGCAACAATCAAAGCAAAGAGACCAAGGTAAGCGAGAATCCTTACGCAGGTCTGCAAAAAAAAGCCACGGCGGTTTTTGCCGTTTTACACAAAGCGGACACACCTGAGAACGAGGCCCTTGTAAAACTCGGCAAGGCGCTCTATTTCGACAATCGCCTGTCGAAAGACCAAACCGAAAGCTGTAACACCTGCCACAACCTCGCCACCTTCGGCGTTGACAACAAGCCCGTTTCCATGGGCGATGCAGGCGGCAACGGTACACGTAACAGTCCCACAACCCTTAATTCGGGATTGAATTTCGTTCAGTTTTGGGACGGTCGCTCCCCCGACGTGGAAGACCAAGCCGGCGGACCCATACTCAACCCCGTGGAGATGGCTATCCCCTCCGAGGAGTTTTTGATTGACAGACTTTCAAAAATCAACGGCTACGTCGATATGTTCAAGGCTGCCTTCCCCGAAGAAGAGTCGCCAATAACCTACGACAATATCAAAAAAGCCATTGGAGCTTTCGAAAGGACACTTCAGACACCTTCCAAATTCGACAATTATCTTGGAGGCGACTCTACAGCACTGGCCGACAACGAGTTAAAAGGCCTCAAGACCTTCCTTGACGAAGGTTGTGCCACTTGTCACAGCGGCGTTTTGCTGGGGGGAAGCATGTTTCAAAAGTTCGGCCTCTTCGGCAATTATTGGGACTACACCCACAGTGCCGTTATCGATAGCGGAAGGTACATGGTTACGCATAAAGATGCGGACATGTTTGTTTTTAAAGTGCCGATGTTGAGGAATGTTGAAGGCACTTATCCCTACTTCCATGACGGCAGCGTCAAGTCATTGGAAGAAGCCGTAAAAATAATGGCTAAAACGGAACTCAACAAAGACTTCAGCGATGAGCAAAGCAAAGCAGTTGTCGATTTTCTGAAAACATTGACGGCTCCTCTTCCCGACGATGTAGCAGCAGCACCGCAACTGCCGTAAGCATTTTTTAAATTCTCTTTTAATAATCCCCGTAAAGCATTAGTTTTGCGGGGATTATTTTTTAAATATGAACGACACGAATCAACAACTTGCAGAAGCCGCACAAGTGATGAAAAACTCAAAACATTGTGTGGCATTCACCGGAGCGGGCATCTCGGTGGAAAGCGGCATCCCTCCCTTTCGCGGACCAAGCGGACTGTGGGCTAAATACGACCCTATGATTCTCGACTTGAATTTTTATCTATCGAAACCCGAGCAGTCGTGGCCGGTAATAAAAGAATTGTTTTTCGATTTCTTCGGCCACAGCAGACCCAACGAAGCCCATTATGCACTGGCAAGGCTCGAAGAAAAAGGCATTATCAAAGAAATCATCACTCAAAATATCGACAACTTACATCAGGAGGCAGGCAGTAAAACCGTGCATGAATTTCACGGAAACTCGGTGCAGTTTGTTTGCACCCGCTGCGGCAAAATAACACCTCGCAACAAGCTGAAACTCAGCGAAGAGCCGCCGCGTTGTCCCCTGCCCTCCTGCGGCGGACTGCTAAAACCCGACTTCATCTTCTTCGGCGAGGGCATTCCCCAAAAAGCTTACGAAGCCTCCGTTCGTGCCGCCAATATTGCCGATTGCTTCTTGGTGATAGGCACCACAGGCGAAATAATGCCCGCTTCCTATATCCCTTTGCAGGCAAAAGAAAACGGAGCCAAAATCATAGAAATAAATATCGAAAAATCCAATTTCACCGATAAAATCACGGATATTTTTATCCAAGAAAAAGCATCGGCGGCTATGACACAATTGGAAAAGCTGTGCCTCGCCGGTTTTTCCTAACGGGAATCTTTATCCCAAGCTCTTACAAGGCATAGGCAATTTTAAAGGCAAACTCTCTTCCCCAAGCGAAATCATCATAAATATATTCTTTCCCTTTGTAAGTATAAGTTTTTGTGTATCTGCTGTTTAGAATATTCTTCACTTCAAAAGACAGCAGAAAGTGCTTGCCCGCTTTTTTGCTTATGTTGAAGTAGAGGTCGTAGAATGCTTTTTGATATACATCGGGGATGCCGTTGGGATTAACTATTGACAATCGACCCGCATTGTAAGTAAACGACAGGTTTGCCGAAAGTCCTGAGCTGTCGGATGCATATGACATAACGGCATTAACAATCCACGGAGACTGCTCAAACATTGTTCTTGTTTCGGGAAACTCCGGGTCGAAGTAACGTTTACTGCCAAGTTCCTGACTGTCAATGGAAACCCTTGACAAGATGTAGCTTATGTTTGTTCTGAAGAAAAAGTTGTTCACAGGGAGCATGAAATTCAGGTTTTTCCCGAAGTCGGTTTCCAAGCCGTAAACAAAGGCCTTGTCCACATTTCTCCATGTTATCTCGGGATTCTGCGCTTTGGTATTGAAAGTTTTTTCTATGGGGTTGATAAACCTTTTATAAAATGCACCGAAAGTTACGAGTTCCCGTGCTTTGAAATATTTTTCCCAACGCAAATCTATGTTATCTATCAAAGTTTGTTGCAAAGCCGGATTACCGATTATGATATCTCCCGTTTTGTTTTCCATCTGAACTGTGGATTTTTCCCTAAAAGAGGGGCGCGCCACCGTTCTGTTGTAGGCAAAACGAAGGTTGGTCTTCTCACGCGGCGAATAGGTAAAATTCAAAGAAGGCAACACATTCAGAGTCTTGATTGCCACCGGATAGCCATCGACATCACCATCCGTAAACACCTGACTATTATTTTTTTGCCACAAACTTTGTGTTTGCATAAAAGTATTTTCCACACGCACACCAATCACCACTTTCGACTTTTTGAAAGGATAAACATCGCACATAAGATATGCCGACGAGACAATCTGCGAACCCGTGTAGCTGTTGTTTTCATCGTCTCTTTTGGAATTTTGAGCATAAACACCGCTAACGGCATCGATGTTGCCGTCGTTGAAATAATCGGAAATATTTATGTATTGTTTGGATGTTGCCTCACCGAAACTTATTGTCTTTTGGAAATACTCTCTGTACTTATTCGAATAAGCCATACCGAATTTTATCTTCGTTTTTCTTTTGGATGTACCTTGACCGAAATCGTAAGTGAAATCCATTCGTGCAAAGGCGTTTTGTTCATGCAAATCACGATAAAAACGACGCGGCAAACTATATGAGGAATTATCTACGTAATACGTTGTATCACTGCCGTTTACATTCACATCATTTATCAAATAACGCACATCCGGCTCATTTTGAATCGTTAAAACATAAGAAGCCAACCATTCCAATTTCAAACCCTTTACCTTCTCAATCATATGCTTGCCCCTCAATTGATTGGCAATGAAATGGCGTGAGTTAAACGACAAAACGCGTTTTTCTCTCGGCTTGTCGTCGTCGCTGTATTGCACGAATCCCGCATAGGATGCGAAATCGCGACTGCTTGTGGTTACCAAGGTGTTGAAGGAAAGATTATTTGAGCTGTTGAGCCTCAGTCCCAAGCCCCCAAGCAAGGACCAAACTGTATTTTTACTTCCCGTTTTCCATATGGTCGATTGGTATTCGGTACTCAACTCGCTCGCATCCTTGTCGGTAAGTTTATAGCGCCCGTAAGCTCCGTCGTCAAAAGATTTATAGCTGTGCGAGTAGCTGCCTCCCACAAAAAAGCCCAGGTCTTTTCCCGCCACCACTTTCTGATTGCCGATTCCGAGAGTGTATTTTTGATTTAGGCCCGAGAAACCGGATTGCGGAATCCAGGTTTTATTGAAAGATTTCGTTATATCGTTTAGTTTGTCATTGTTTTCAAACCTTGCGGGGATGGCACCCTGAGCTATGGACGGAATAGCCCTTGTGCCGTCGTCAAAACCGAGAAAATCGAATTTACCGCCTTTGTATTCCGGAAAATCCCTTTTAAAGTTCGATTGAGGGTTAAAACCCGTTTTCATGGAAAAATTGAAAGTGTATTTATCGGGGATATCCTTGGTCCTGATATCCACAAGACCACCCGTAAAATCACTCGGCAAGTCGGGACGGAATGATTTGTAAACCAATATATTATCGATGATATTTGCGGGAAAGATATCCATTTGCACGGTATTCCGTTCAGGGTCGAGGCCGGGAATATCGGCACCGTTGAGCGTGGTTTTGCCATAGCGGTCGGAAAGACCTCTTACGTAAACATATTTGCCATCCTGCACGGTTACTCCCGTTACTTTCTGCAAAGCACCGGCCGCATTTGAAGCGCCTATTTTGCTCATCTCCTGAGAGGAAATACCGCTCACTACCGAGGCCGATTTTCTTTGCATTGTCAACAATGCGGCTTCGGTATGTTTTACGCTTTTTGCCACAACCTGAACTTCCTTTAGATTCACGGCTTGTTCACGCAATTTTACGTCTATCACCAACACCTGATTTTTGTCAATTACTACATCTTTTATTTTTTCCGCCTGATAAGAAATAAAGGAAAAAATCAGGTTATAAACTCCCGGTTTCAATTTATTTATGGAATATTTACCGTCGAAATCGGTGGTGCTTCCCGACATTGTGCCTTCGATACGAATATTCACTCCCGGAATTTCTTCACCTGTCGCCGCATCGGTGACTTGGCCTCTGATGGCTGCATCTTGCGCAAAGGATTTTAAACCAAGCAATAAAAGCAGGGGTATAAACAAATAAATCTTTTTCATCTTTCGTTATATTTTATCAATCAATAACTTATGTTAACAACTTGATTTAACACGCAAAAGGGAAGGCCTGTGGAGACCCCCCTTTTCCATAACAAACAAACACACTCAATCACTACAAAAGAAATCACTTGGATTTAAATGTAGCTGTCCAACCTTCAGCCCAGTTTGTAGAGCCGAATGCTCCTTTATAATTCACTGCTTCAAAACCGGCGGGGTATGATGCCAAACCGGTGGTTTGCGGGTGGGTGGGAACCGGATTTGTCAGTGAGACGCCCGGATCGACAACAATATTATTTGCGCTTGTAAAGTAAGCGGCTAAGGCAGCGTCTTCCGTTGCGGTACCGTCTTTTCCCGATTTGAGGAAGGTATTGGGGTTGGCATCGGTTTTTTCTCCATTGATGTTGTAGAAAACGTTGTTTTCAACTTTCAAATCACCCTGAACAAATCTGTTGTAAGAATCTTCACCGGAGGTAAGCTTCTCAACATCAATACCTTTCTTGCAGTCAACGAAAATAGAGTTGTAGTATTTACCTCCGGCATTATCGCGGAAGGTAATCACATGGCAATTGTCGTTTCCAACAGAGCCGATATAAGTTACATTAAATATTGTGGGAATGGCGTAGGGAGTACCGTCTTCGGGATTTGTGCCGCCGTCGTGTTCGCCACATCTGTTTCCGTCGGGAGCACCCAACACACAGTAAAACTGCACATTACCTCTAAAACCTTGGTCGTAATCCAAACCGTCATCGGCGCAATTTGCAATCAGGATATGTTTGAGGTTCGGTTTGCCTCCGAAGCACTCGATGCCGTCGTCGGAATTGGATAAAATCTCGATATAATCTATTGTTGTTCCCGAACCTACTGCACCGAGTGTCAAGCCGTTAATCTCATTACCGGCGCCAATATCGGTACCGCCGTGGCGTATGGAAACGTAGGTAAGGATTCCCGAATTATCGGCATCGTCACTGCCACCGTAGGTACCTCTCGGTTCTGTTGTGGGAATACCCTCTATCTGCTGCTCTGCAGGAACGGTGTTAAGTTTGGCCTTACCAAGCAAAATCACACCACCCCAGAGGCCGCGAACGTTATCGGGCACACTGCCTTTCAAGTCATCGGCCTCGGCCGTGAAGATAATGGGTTTGGCAGCGGTGCCCTGAGCAATTATTTTGCCTCCGCGAGCTACTATCAAAGCAGAGGCCTCGGCTCCCTGTCCGGGTTTGCCTTTTACCACGGTGCCGGGCTCAATGGTCAGCGTTTGCCCGTCGTTAACAAAGCAAAAGCCGTCGAGAACATAAACCTTGTCGGCAGTCCATGTTTGCGTACCGATTCCGGAACCGTTATCACTGATAACAACCGTTTTGCTTTTGCCGGTATTGTCATCGTTATTGTCGTTTCCGCTGTCTTTTTTGCAAGAGGAAGCTCCGACTGCAACTCCCAAGAGTGCCAAGAGAAAGATGATTGAATAAGTTTTCATAGTTAATTAATTGATTGGTTAAAAATAATTATCAAAATTTCACCGGCAAAAGACCAAACTTACTTTGACCACTGCATAAAAGAATGGTTAAATAATTATTAAATATGAGAAGCGGAATTTCATTTAAGATAATATGCAGTTAATATTTCGTTAACATCGGTTATCTACATTTGCGGAAATCATAAAGCAAAGTGCGTGTTGCGCCTTTCTTAATACAAGACAATTATGGCAAATGACAAAATTTTATTGGTTGACGATGACAAAGACATTCTAGAGTTTTTAAGATATAATCTTGAGAATGAAGGATTTATAATCGAGGAATCGCAAAACGGAACTGATGCCGTAAAAAAAGCCGCTATTTTTAAACCCGATTTGATAATAATGGATATTATGATGCCCGAAATGGACGGCATTGAGGCTTGCGAGATGATACGCAGCAATGAAAAACTAAAGGATACCTTAATAGTATTTTTGACGGCAAGAAACGAGGATTATTCAAAAATTGCAGGCTATACCGCCGGAGCCGACGATTACATCACAAAACCCATAAAACCTAAATTGCTGATTTTAAAGATAAAAGCGCTTTTAAAAAGAAAGAAAACCGAGGACGACAAAATCTCCGAGAAGATTAAGTTAAAGCAGGGAAACAACAAAAATATCTATATCGACAGGGAAAAGTATGTAGTTGTCAAGGATAATCGTGAAATCGATTTGCCGAGAAAAGAATTTGAATTGCTTGTGTTTTTGGCATCAAAGCCCGATAAAATATTCACCAGAGAAGAAATTTTCAAAAATATTTGGGGCTATGACACATTTATAAGCGACCGCACCATCGACGTACATATCAGAAAAATAAGGGCCCGACTGGGTAACGACATTATAAAAACGGTAAAAGGAGTGGGATATAAGTTTGTGTCGAAAGGATAAAAAATCCCCGCAAGCAACTTGCGGGGACCATTAATTTATTTATCAAAAGCTTATCGTATAACAATTCTCTTGGTTATAACAGTCTGATTTAGCGTTAGTTTTATAAAATATACACCCTCGGCGAGTCCCGAGCTGTTTATCTCAATTCTTTTATCGTTGCTTTCGAGACTTTTTACAAGAGAGCCGCTGATATCATAAATCTCTACCCGTTTCATACCTTCACCCGTTTCCAAGATAATTTCCTCGCCGGAAGATACGGGATTGGGATATACTTTCAAGGAGGTGGTTTTGCCACTCGTCTCAACCATGACAGTCTTGGATAAAGTGGTTTTGCCGTCAAAATCAACCTGAGTTAATTTGTAATAAATAACGCCTTTCTCCGGTTCATCATCTTCAAAGCTGTAATTGCGCATTACGTTTGAATTACCGGCTCCGTTTACTTTTCCTACAGACTCAAAATGTTGATTATCAGCGGACTTAAGCACCTCAAAATAGTTGTTGTTAATCTCGCTTGCGGTTATCCAATGCAGAGTTACAACATTGCCATTTGCATTTGCGGAAAATTGCACTAACTCCACAGGTAAGGAAGTGGCATCGGTACCGCAGATGGGGCAAGAAACATTTTTAGAACCACCCGTGGGATCAGTTGAACCATCTGAATTACAAAGGGTACCCGTGCCGTCAACATCGCCCGAACCGCTGTAACTTCCGTCAACGATAAGCGAGCCGTCGTTGTGGATTGTACCGTTGTTATTCATATCGTATGTCACGGTAATATCACCGGTATTGTTAATTGTCGTTGACCAATCGTTATAGAAATCGCCTCCGACGTTAATTGTATTGCTGTTGGTGATGCTGCCCTGATTTTTGAAATAATCGCCGGCCGTCACGGTGCCCGAATTTGTCATGGAACCTTTGTTGGTAAAATCATCGGTAGTGGTAATGTTTCCCGTATTGGTAAATGTTGAACTCCAGTCGTTTGTAAAATCATCACCGGCCGATATTGAACCCGAACTGGACATAGTTCCTCTGTTAGTGACATCGTCTGTTGCGGAAATACTTCCCGTATTTGTAAACGTACAGCTCCAGTCGTTCA
>CAZPGC010000045.1:9241-18371 GCA_964585875.1 uncultured Prolixibacteraceae bacterium
CCGCCGGAGGCAATTATAAAAACACCGTAAGCAGTGAGGTTTTTATTCATATTTATATTATGACTGACAATGACCGTATCGGTTGAACCATATGAAAAAGAAGGTTTTGAGGGAGTCCATGTACTTGAGCTGTTCCAGTTTCCGTTCGTCACTGTTTGATAGGTTGCAGCTCTTAAATTTGCAGACAGTAAAAGAAAAACCGTAAGTATTTTAATAGTTGTTTTCATAGCAATTCCTCCTATTTATTTTAAAAAATTCGTTAACCGTTTTTTCTGTTGTCAAATATTATTCCAAACATTAAAAATGTTTAACTAACTGATTTTCTTGATTATACAAAATAATACTTTATAAATTTTTTCCAAATTCGGGAATATTTTTTCTTTGATGAAAAATCAGCTTTGTTTTTATTAAATTATTGAGAATTTTTCGGGTAATATTACCTGTAAACAATATTGACATTTTCCGGAAAACAAATTATATAACGGAAAATCAGGTACTTTACCTATAAATTTTTATCCAAACAAAGAAAATCGCTAATGTTATTCAATTAGCAACAAAATACTTATTTACCAAAACGGGAAATCACGGGTCGTATTACAAAGCAAAAACCGACAGGGTGTTTTCGGAGCTTTCAATAAGTCTTCCCCTCAACATCAATTCCATTGCTTGCGAAGTTTTTATCTCTATTTTATCGTGATGAATTTTCAAAAAAACATCAACGCCGCGATAAGTAAAGCCAAAGGATACTGACTCCCAAGCATCAGGTATTTTGGGATTAACAGCCAAATGTTTTTCACCGAAATCCACACCGGCAAAAGCGGAAATAATCAGCATAACAGTGCCGGCCATCACCCCGGTATGTATTCCTTCCGCCGTTGTACCGCCTTGAATATCAATGTAGTCTGACACAAGAGCCTCCTCAAACATTTTCCGGCCCAAATCATAATCTCCAATATGTAAAGCAAGGTAGGAATGCACCACACGACTCAATGTCGAGCCGTGAGATGTTCTTTTAAGATAGTATTCAAAATTTCGTTGAAGATAATCGTCGGGGACGGCATACCTGTTTTCCTTTAAAATTTCCGACACTTCCTTTTGAGATATGTTATAGAAAGTCATCAGCAAATCGGCTTGTTTGGCCACTTTGTAATCGTCGGGCGACTCTCCCTCGGCTTTCAACAGCCTGTCCATTCGATGTATATCGCCGTATTTTTTCATATAAAAATCCCAATCGAGTTCTTTTAATTCGAAATATCCTTTGTGCTGAGCGATGATGCCCTCACCGGATATTTCCAAATTGATATTGCTCGAAATTTTCAACCAATCCTCTACCTTTTCTTTCCAAATTCCCGTGCGTTTAAATGCCGCTTCCGTATTGTTGTCGCCAAGCTCTTTTATCAGCTCCGCCACCTTTTTAAACAGCCATGCAGTCATGATGTTGGTATAGGCATTATCCTGTAAACCACCTTCTTGCGCATCAGGATAGCCTTCATGAAATTCGTCGGGGCCCATTACCATATCGATGGAATATCTGCCGCTCACGGCGTCTTTTTTACATTTACTTTCCCAAAAAAGACCTATCTCCAACAGCATTTCCATTCCATAGTCTCTCATAAATTCCGCATCGCCGGTGATTTGAAAATACCTTATTATGTTATATGCCACGGCGAGCGAGATATGCCTTTGCAAGGAGCTGCGGTCGTCGCCCCACTTGCCCGAAACGGGATTGTAGTGAAACAGCTGAGTCTCCTCCCTCCCACTGCTGCCGCTCTGCCAAGGAAACATGGCCCCGCGATACCCGTTTTGACGGGCATATTTTTTCGCCTCCTCCAAACGACGGTAGCGATACATCAAAACCGATTTGGCAACCTCCGGAAAATGAATAAAATAGAAAGGAAGAATATAAAGCTCATCCCAGAAAATATGTCCGCGATAAGCTTCGCCGGTGAGGCCGCGAGCCGGAATGCCGGCATCAAAATTTACATTCAAGGGGGAAGTGCACGACATCAAATGATAAATATGCAACCTGATAAGTTTTTGCGCTTGGCGGTCTCCGTCAATTTTTATATCGGCTTTTTGCCATATTTTTTCCCACTCCTTTCCCGACATTTCCAATTCTTCGTCAAAAGAAGAAATACCGTCGAAAAAGCCCTTGATATGACGCTTGGGAGTCTCTCTTTTTTCCTTTTTCAGAAGCACGGTCTTTCTGATAGTTAGGCGCTGTCCCTTTTCTAACTTTTTATTAATCCGGGAGTTAACAATTCCGCAGAAATATTCATGCTCGAAATCGGCTTTTACCGGAGCCTGGTCCGTCAGCGCTTCCAACCTTGCCGTTGCCGAGAGATAAATCTTTGACCGTGTTGTTTTCGCCACCACATGTTGCAAGTTTTTGAACGAAAATTCCAAAACCGGCGAAAGATGCTTTTGATTCAGGTCGGAATATCTTTTCACTCCCGAGTTCAAGTGATTTACACGCAGCGAAGACCTAAGGGTTATGGTCGCCGAATAGTTGAGCGGCTGCACGGAATACGACAACCCCGCCAACTCGGGATTGGCCATAGAGGCAAAACGATATGAATAAATGCGGGTGCGTCGCCCTCGGGCATCTTCAATGGTCATGGTTTTCTCCAGAACACCGGTTTTAAAATTCAGTTTACGAGCTATATCCAGTATCTTAACCTCATTGATATTTACCCAATCATCGCCGTTAATCTTAAAGTTGACCGGCAGCCAATTGACGCCGTTTACAAAATCTTCGTTTTCCACTTCTCTACCTGCCACCTTGGATACCAGCCTGTTATAAACGCCGGCCATATATGTGCCCGGATAATTGAACTTTGTGAAAGAGGCCTCTTCCATTGCCCCGCGGGTGCCGAAGTTGCCGTTTCCCACCGACAGCAAAGCCTCACGCGACAATTCTTTTTCCTTGTCGTAATCGAAATAGGAAAGCTGCCACGAATCTTCTTCCTGTTGATTTTCAAACCAATCCGCAATCCCCTCAAAACAAATATCCTCGATGTCGTCAACAACGATATCGGCACCTGCCGCCAACAATTCCCGCTTGTTTCCGTGACGTGCAATTCCCAACACCAAACCGAAGTTGCCGTTTCTGCCGGCTTGCACTCCCGAGATAGCATCTTCTACAACCACCGTCCTAAAATAAGAAACGCCGAGGTTATCAGCGGCAGTTGTGAAGATATCGGGAGCAGGTTTCCCTTTCAGCCCCAATTCGGCCGACACCACTCCGTCAACACGCGTTTCGACGAGCGACAAAAGCCCCGCAGCTTTTAGGACAGCCTCGCAATTTTTGGACGATGAAGCCACGCCCACGGCAATTCCTTCTTTCTTCAACCTGTGTATTAATTTTACCGTTGAAGGAAAAACCTCCACACCTTTTGTCTCTATTATCTCGTTGAATGCCAAATTTTTACGATTTCCTATTCCGCAAATGCTTTCCGTTTCCGGCGAGTCGGAAGCCTGACCGTAAGGCAAGTCGATACCCCGTGATTCCAAAAAAGATTTCACGCCCTCGTAACGAGGCTTGCCGTCAACATAATTAAGGTAATCGTCGTTGGTAAACTCACGGAAAGGCTCTTTGTATTTTTGCTCACGCTCTTTCAGATAAGCGTCGAACATTTCTTTCCATGCCGAGGCATGCACTTTGGCGGTATTTGTTATCACCCCGTCGAGGTCGAAAACTACAGCGTCGAATTTATGGCGTTTTTCACTCATATCATTTGCGTTGGAATGTTTAAGAAAATCATCCAAAGATAATAAAACAGGCGGGATAATCCGTAGTGAATTTTCACAAGTTGTCTTACGGAGATTTTTGCTTTGGGAAAATAAGTTACCGGCCGGAAAGCGGAGATTTCTAAGAGGCGGTTTTTTTCAAATCTTCTTCCGTGTCCTCTATAACTCTCAGATTTTCAATGATAAACTTTTGTCTGTCGGGAGTATTTTTACCCATATAAAAGGCCAAAATATCTTGTATTCGCGACTCTTTGCGAAGAATAACCGGCTCCAGGCGCATGCTCTCGCCGATAAAATGCTTGAACTCTTCGGGAGATATTTCGCCAAGACCTTTGAAACGCGTTATCTCGGGCGAGGGCTTCAGCTCCTCTATGGCAGCAATACGCTCCTCGTCGGAGTAGCAATAGATGGTTTTCTTTTTGTTTCTGACCCTGAACAAAGGCGTTTGCAAAATATACAGATGCCCCGACTTGACCAACTCGGGATAGAATTGCAAGAAAAAAGTCATCAAAAGCAATCTGATGTGCATACCGTCAACGTCGGCATCGGTGGCTATCACCACGTTGTTATATCGCAGATTTTCAAGGTCTTCTTCAATATTCAGAGCCGTTTGCAAAAGGTTCAACTCGTCGTTTTTGTAAACGTCTTTTTTGCTTGCACCAAAGGCGTTCAAAGGTTTTCCTTTCAGACTGAATACTGCTTGGGTGTTAACATCGCGCGACTTTGTTATGGAGCCGCTCGCCGAGTCGCCCTCGGTAATAAACAAGGTTGACTCAAGGCGTCTTTCCTTGTTGGTATTGTAATGTATCCTACAGTCTCTCAGCTTTTTATTATGCAAGCTGGCTTTTTTGGCAGCCTCACGAGCAATCTTTTTTATGCCCGCCATCTCTTTACGTTCCTTTTCGGCTTGCAATATTTTTTGCTGCAAGGCCTCCGCCGTTTCGGGATTTTTATGCAAAAAATTGTCGAAATTCCTTCGCACAATGTCGTTAACGTAATTTCGCACCGTTTGGCCGTTGGGCTCAACGTAAAGGGAGCCTAATTTTGTCTTCGTTTGCGACTCGAAAACAGGCTCTTGAATTTTTATGGAAATGGCAGCCACAATAGACTGTCTGATATCGCCGGCATCATAATCTTTTTTATAAAACTCCCTGACAGTCTTAACGATAGCCTCTCTAAAAGCCGACTGATGGGTGCCTCCCTGCGTGGTATGCTGCCCGTTTACAAAAGAATAATACTCCTCGCCGTATTGCTTGGCGGCGTGTGTAAAAGCAAATTCCAAATCGCCTTCTTCAAGATGCACGATGGGATAAATGATGCCGTTATCTATTTTTTGTTCCAAAAGGTCGAGAAGTCCGTTTTTGGAGTAAATTCGTTGATTGTTAAAATACAAAGAGAGACCTCTGTTGAGAAAAGCGTAATTCCACAAGAGCTTTTCGACGTATTCGGTACGAAAACGATAGTTGATAAAGAGGCTTTCGTCGGGAATAAAATGTATCAGTGTGCCGTTTTTTTCCGATGGAGTATCCAATTCCTCTTCGCTAATCAGCTTTCCGTACTCATAGACGACCTTTTTGGATTTGCCCTCGCGGAAGGTCTGAGCAATAAACTTTGACGATAGCGCATTAACGGCTTTGGTACCCACACCATTTAAGCCCACCGACTTCTTAAAAACCTTGGAATCGTATTTTGCTCCGGTATTAATTTTGGAGACGCATTCCACTAATTTTCCCAAAGGAATCCCGCGACCGTAATCGCGCACGGTGACCTCCTTGCCGTTGATAGAAACTTCTATCTTCTTTCCATAGCCCATCACAAACTCGTCTATTGAGTTGTCTATCACCTCCTTAATAAGCACATAAATCCCGTCGTCGGGGGAAACACCATCGCCGAGTTTTCCGATATACATCCCCGGACGAAGCCTTATATGGTCGTTCCATTCAAGTGATTTAATGCTGTCTTCATTGTATTGTACCGACATATTACCTCCTTAATTTCGGGCAAAAATATATGTTCCGCAACATCGCCCTGCAATGTTTTATTAAATTTTTCAACGATTGATTGTTGATACGGACTCTATGGCCGTGCAGCTTGATTTCCGTTGAGAATCACAATTCTTTTTCAAAAATGCCACCGGCGAGGTAGCCTATTACTCCGCCCCACAAGAGCGTCAACCACGGATTTGAGGTAATGGGACAAGAGCCTGATTTACAGCCAACTTCCATGTAATAAATATAGCCTCCGACAAGTCCCAAAACCGTCCCCACGATGGATTTCAAAGTAAAAACTTTCAAATATTTTTTATTCCACCGTACGCTTGGTTCTTTTTTCGACATATCACAAATATTTCTTGATAATTTTTTTCAACTCTTTCTTTTTTGTCAAGCCTATTATTCGCTCCACGGCCTTTCCGTCTTTAAACAAAATAAGGGTGGGTATGCTCCTTACAACAAAGCGACGCGCAGTAGCTCTGTTTCTGTCGATATCGAGCTTACCAAAAACGACTTTCTCTTTAAAATCATTTGCAAGCGCCTCAATTACAGGGCCTTGCTTAATACAAGGGTGGCACCAAGTAGCCCAAAAATCGACCACCACCAAGCCCTTTGAAACCACACTGTCGAAAGAAGCGTCGCTGAGATTTATCACCAACGAGCCCTTGCTGCTTGATACTGCCGCGCCCTCGTAGTTTGGGGCGAAAGACAAAAGCGCAAAAAGGAAAACCGGCAGTATAATTCTGTTTAATATTCTCATTTACTTATGTTTCTCTATCGCATTTATAATCATGGCTTTGGATTGAAGGCCGTCCAGGCGCTCTACAACCTTGCCGTTTTTATACAAAATCATGGTCGGAATATTCCTCACACCTTCCCTACCGGCGATATACCGGTTGTCGTCAACATTAAGCTTGGCAATAATCACATCGTCGCCTATTTCCAGGGCAATCTGCTCAAGATAAGGGTCTTGCACCTTGCAAGGCTGACACCATTGCGCCCAAAAATCCACAAGTACAAGCTTGCCCGAGCCTGTAAGCTCGTCGAAATCGGGCATGTTAATGTGTTTTATTTTGCTTGTTTCCATAAGGGTGTGTTTTGCAGTGGCAAAAATATAATAAATGGGTTTTCACCGGGGGTTAACATTTCATAAAAAACAAAACCTTATATCCGCAAATAAATATTTTATCCGAAATCTACAGACTTGCTGAAAATTGACAGTTTTTCAAGAAACAGTATTTACTACTTTTGCCGTTCTTAAACACAATAAACTTTTAATTATGAAATTGAGCAAAATCTTGGCAGCCGCATTATTTTTCACGATAATGGCCTATTTTTCAGCAGCTTGCACCAATCAAAAAATACAAAACAACAATAGCAAAGAGGAGAAACGGGAAAGTCCCGATATTCCCAAAGTTTATTCGAATATTCACAAAGACGGCAATGGAAAAATATATTTTGCCGACGGCGATAAAAAATATTACTCGCAAAAATCCAAGCCCGAGTTTGTATTCGACGATTTCGACGGCATAGAATCGGGTAATGAAAAAGGGATACTTCTCACCTTCAAAAAACCTTTTGAGGGCAAGGTTTTGTACGGACTTTTCCCCGACGAAAAAAGCAAATATCCCAAAGCCATTTTCTTTAAAAAATACGCCGTGATAAAAGACGGCAAAGCCCTGCTCGACATCGCCCGCTTGCACGGCAAATACGACATTGCCAAGTGGGAAGACAAAGGCTACGGCCGACTGGCATACAGGGTTTTAACAGCCGACAACCGTGTGATTACCAATAAGAAAGTGAATTTCAGAGGCAAAGGGCCTTTCGAGCCGGCACCCACAGTTGTCACAGGGCCCATTCTCACCCGTCTTACCGACACGTCGATTGTAATCAACTGCGATTTGAACATGGCTTCGAAATTGTCGATAAAAGTTGAAGGTAAAGACTTCAGCGACGGAGTCAAAGGCAAACATCACGAAATAAAAATCGGCGGACTGAAAGCCGGCACCGAATATAAATACACCATAGAGTTGGAGGAATTCAGTGAAACACACAGCTTTACGACCGCGCCGGCACCGGGCTCGCGCACGGCTTTCACCTTTGCTTTTGCCAGCGACAGCCGCGGCGGCCTCGACGTTGGCGAAACAAACACCTACGGCACCAATTCGTACATTATGTCAAAACTTGCAGCCTTTCTGACCACACGCAATATCAGTTTCTGGCAGTTTACGGGCGATATGATTAGCGGCTACAAAGAAAACGACGCCCGACAAAAGTTGGAATACACCAACTGGTTTCGCACGCTTTCCTCTTATCTGTACGATATTCCTCTAAATGTGGGAATGGGAAATCACGAGGCTCATCTCGACGTTTTCGACTTCAAGTCTTTTATTTCCGTCGATAAATTTCCTTTTGAAAGCCACTCGGCAGAGGCTCTTTTTGCCGAAATGAACAGCAACCCCGAAAACGGTCCTGTCAGCGAAGACGGCGCCGCTTACGACCCCGATACCACAAGCATGGACTTTCCGCCTTACAAAGAAAACGTTTACAGTTACACTTACGATAATGTTGCGGTTATAGTGCTGAACTCTAATTATTTATATACGCCGAGAGAAGATATTATCAGCAAGATAGGAGGCAATGCCCACGGTTATATTATGGATATGCAACTGAAATGGCTTGCCGGCCAACTTGATAAATTTGAAAAAGACGACAACATCGACCACGTGTTTGTCACGATTCACACTCCGGCATTTCCCAACGGCGGCCACTCCGATAACGATATGTGGTATGGCGGCGATAACAGCGTCAGGCCATACGTAGCGGGAAAGCCGGTTTCCAAAGGCATTATCGAGCGCCGCGACGAGTTTTTGGATTTGCTGGTAAACAAAAGCAGCAAGTTCAGGGTGCTGCTCTGCGGCGACGAACACAACTACAGCCGCATAACGGTTACAAACAGCACGCAGATATATCCCAAGAACTACAATGGCGAGAAAATCAAGCTGCAACGACCTTTCGTTCAGATAATTGACGGCTCTGCGGGAGCTCCCTATTATGGACAAGAGAGCTTGCCGTGGACACCATCGGTGAACAAATTTTCGGCGCTCTACGCCGTTGTGCTCTTTAATATTGAGGGCAAGAAAGTGGAAATAGAAGTAGTAAATCCCGACACTTTCGAATTGATAGAAAAGGTGACGCTTTGCGAGTGATAAAAGTTCAAAATTGCATTAGCAGAAGGAAAATTTTTGCACCGAACAATATATCTCATACTCAAGACTTTATTGACAGTCACCTCTTAGTAGCTGTAAAAAATCGCAAAAAGGAATAAACCTTAAAAAAATATCATTGTCTAAAAAAGGTTTTTTAGAAACAGATTTTCTTTGAAAGAA
>CAZPGC010000046.1:0-8661 GCA_964585875.1 uncultured Prolixibacteraceae bacterium
AATTCCCCCGCACCTCTATTTATTTTACTTTTGCTGCGCTTAATCAAACTATGAATTTTAAAGATAAAATACAGCATAAGATATTCAAAACCGTCGGGCAAATTGCTGATGAGCAGGGGCTTGAGGTTTATGTGATAGGAGGGTGGGTGCGCGATCTGATAATGAAGCGTAACAGCGACGACATCGACTTTGTGGTGCACGGCTCCGGCATCGAGTTGGCTGCTGCCGTTTCGAAATACTTTAAAAACTCTAAATACACCTACTTTAAAAACTTCGGCACGGCCATGGTTTCCGCACAAATCGACGGTAAGAAATATCGGCTCGAGTTTGTGGGCGCACGCAAGGAATCTTACCGCCGCAACTCGCGCAAGCCCATCGTCGAGAACGGCACCATTGCCGACGACCAGAATCGCAGAGACTTCACTATCAATGCCTTGGCCATAGCTCTCAACAAAAACAATTACGGTGAGCTGCTCGACCCCTTTGGAGGTTTAGAGCACATTAAGATGAAAATCATCAAGACGCCTCTCGAGCCGGGCATTACCTTTTCCGACGACCCTTTGCGTATGATGCGTGCCGTGCGCTTTGCCTGTCAACTCGACTTTGACATCGAAGAAAAGACCCTCGAAGCCATTGCCGCCCGGCACAAGCGCCTCGAGATTGTAAGCAAGGAGCGCATCACCGACGAGCTCAATAAAATCATGCTCTCGCCAAAGCCCTCCAAAGGTTTCCTGCTGATGGAGCAAACAGGGCTGCTCGCTATGATTTTACCCGAACTTCTCGACCTAAAAGGCGTGGAAGTAATTGATAATGTTGCGCATAAAGACAATTTTTACCATACCTTGCAGGTGTTGGACAATATTGCGCCCCATACCGGTGATTTGTGGCTGCGCTACGGTGCTCTCTTTCACGATATCGGCAAAGCCCCCGTCAAAAAATTTGTCAAAGGCACCGGCTGGACCTTTCACGGCCACGAAGTTGTGGGTGCCAAAATGCTGCCCGGAATTTTTCGCCGTCTTAAGCTGCCCACCCACGAACCCTTGCGTTACGTGCAAAAGTTGGTGCGGCTGCATCTTCGCCCCATTGCCTTGGTGGAAGATAAGGTAACCGACTCTGCCATAAGGCGTTTGCTCTTTGAAGCCGGCGACGACATAGACGATTTGATGACACTCTGCCATGCCGATATCACTTCAAAAAACGAGAAAAAGGTCAAGCGTTTTCACCGCAATTTCGAGATTGTAAAGCAAAAGTTGGTGGAAATTGAAGAGCACGACCGGCTGCGCAATTGGCAGCCTCCCGTCTCGGGTGAGGTGATAATGAAAACTTTCGGCATACAGCCCTCGAGAGAAGTGGGCCTTATCAAAAATGCCATCAGGGAAGCCATTCTTGACGGCGAGCTTGAAAACGATTTCAACGCCGCTTTCGATTTTATGCTCCGCAAAGGAAAGGAGATGGGACTGAAACCTCAAAAACAAAGCTGATGACGAGGGTGGGCGTTATTTCCGATACTCACGGCAGCTTCGATAAAGAGTTCGCCGCTTTTTTCTCGGGTTGCGATTTGCTTTTGCACTGCGGCGATTGGGGTGACCGCTCGGTCCTCGATAAAATGCGGAAAATAGCTCCCGTCAAAGGCGTTTACGGCAACATCGACGGCAACGACATCAGAATAGAGTTTCCCGAATACTTGGTTTTTGAGGTGGAAAAAGTTCGTTTTCTTATGATTCACATCGGCGGCTACCCGGGACGTTACAGCCCTTTGGCCAAGAGTCTCATACGACGTCATCGACCGAAAATTCAAATCAGCGGCCACAGCCACATCCTCAAGGTTATCAACGACCCCGTTTATAACTTGCTGCATATCAATCCGGGAGCGGCGGGCAACAGCGGCTTTCACAAGGTAAAAACAGCTCTGAAATTCGACATTGACGGCGACAATATATCAAACTTGAAAGTGCTGGAGGTAAAACGCAACAGGCGGATATAAAAAAATGTAAAACTGCGAACTACGCTAAAAAATCTATCTTTGCCCTATGAATATAATGCTGATAAACCACTATGCGGGAAGTCCGGAAATGGGCATGGAATACCGTCCTTTTTATCTTGCAAAACAATGGCAAGCCATGGGGCATACGGTTGTAATCGTGGCCGCTTCTTTTGCCCACATACGCACACATCAGCCTGTGGTTTCGTCTGATTTTCAGGAAGATATAATCCACGATGTAAAATATTTATGGGTGACTACTCCTAAATACCAAGGCAATGGTTTTGCCCGTGTTAAAAATATGTATGTTTTCACGCGCAAGCTGAAAAAGAAAGCTTATTTTTTGGCAAAAAAATACAAACCCGATTTGGTGATAGCCTCTTCAACATATCCTTTGGACAACTACCCTGCAAGGAAAATAGCACAGCTTTCGGGAGCAAAATATTTTTACGAGGTTCACGATTTGTGGCCGCTGTCTCCCAAGGAGTTGGGAGGCATGCCGTCTTATCATCCTTTTATCGTGTGGATGCAAAAGGCGGAAAATTTTGCATATCGCCATGCCGATAAGGTGGTTTCTATGTTGCCCGCCACTTTGGAATACATGAAGTCGCACGGCCTTTCCCCCGAAAAGTGGATGTATGTCCCCAACGGAATCAATACCGAAGAATGGGAAAAAATTGAGCCTTTGAATAAAAACACCGCCGAAACACTCTCCGACATAAAAAGACGATATAAAACAACTGTAGCATACACAGGTAGTTTCGGCATTGCCAATGCCTTGTGGTCTCTGCTCGATGCTGCAGAAGCACTGCGCGACGAAGGTGTGGCTGTTATCTTGGCGGGGGGAGGACCGGAGTTGGAAAATCTCCGGAAAATAAAGCGTGAAAAAGCCCTCGACAACGTGTTTTTTATCTCTGCCGTTCCCAAAAAGCAAATGCCTGCGTTGTTGCAAAAATTCGACTTTCTTTACATCGGTTTGCAGCGGCAATCGCTTTTCCGCTTCGGCATAAGTCCCAATAAATTAATAGATTACATGATGGCCGGCAAGCCTGTTATTCAGGCCGTTGAAGCGGGAAACAACATGGTGGAAGAGGCCTCTTGCGGCATAGCCGTCGAGCCGGAAAATCCCGGCGCGCTTGTCGATGCCGTAAAACGATTAATGAAGACTCCCGCCGCCGAATTGGAGAAAATGGGGAAAAACGGTCGCGCATTTGTTTTGGCTCATCACGACTATAAAGTATTGGCAGGGGACTTTCTCTCCGGCTTGCGATAAATCATTAGTTGTTTCTCTCCGGCTTTTCGCTTTGCGGTAGCATGAAAAAGTGGTTAAAAGCCCCTATAAAAGTACTTTCGTCCTCAGTCAGTTTCTCCCGATAAACCGAGAAAATGTAAAAGTCTTTTTTTTCCACGGGGATTAAATCCGCAGCCGTTCCCGAGAATATCTTTATTAAGCCGCCCGTCAGGTCATCTTGCTGAGTCTCAGCGTATTCGTTAATCTTGTGGTGCAAATATTCCCTAAACTTTTCTTCCGAGGGATTTGTGGCATAGGCTATTACCAAGATGATAATAAAAAGCACAAAAGAGAGGCCTCCGCGTTTATTCGATTTTGACATATTTCCTGTTTTAAACGTTAGCTAATAGTGACCCGAGTTTCTCGAATTTTGCGTGATAATCGAACATGGAACGTCTGATAATTTCCAAAGCTTCGTCTCTCGAAAAAATATCGGTTATTTCCACATCCTTTTCGTTGCCGGGTAAGTCTTTGTATGTCAGAAAGTAATGTTTCAATCTGTTAACCACCGATTCGGGCAATTCCGAGATGTCGGTATAGGAGGAATACATGGCGTCATTGTTGAGCACCGCCACTATCTTGTCGTCGGATTCCTTTCCGTCAATCATCCTGAAACCGCCTATGGGCTTGGCTTTGACAAGGATGTCGCCGTGTGAAATATTTTTCTCCGTAAGGATACAAATATCCACCGGGTCGCCGTCGCCTTTTATGCCTTTTTTGCCTGATTTTTCCATACAATATTCCGCCACTTTCCTGCCGCTGAATGTCTGCGGGATAAA
The DNA here is from genome assembly GCA_964585875.1 of uncultured Prolixibacteraceae bacterium. Classification (GTDB taxonomy): domain Bacteria; phylum Bacteroidota; class Bacteroidia; order Bacteroidales; family UBA1556; genus UBA6267. The sequence continues at coordinate 4,052 of CAZPGC010000046.1, forward strand.
GCCGTAAAGTGCGGGAATCACGTTGGAATATTTCTGCGGCCTGTCGATTATCAAATAGCCCGACTCTTTGTCAACTTCATATTTAACGGTGTCGGTGGGCACCATTTCCACGTAGCATGTTATGGTTTCGGGGGCGTTTTTTCCAATGTCAACACCATGCCACGGATGCGATTTGTATCTCAAACCCATAAGCCTGCCTATGGGGTCCATTAGTCTGTTTGTTGCCATAATAAGTTGATATTTAGAGATTTGTAATTGGTTTTATAGTTAATATCTTTAAACTTATTCCTGTTTTATCTTGATAAACAAGTCTTGAATTTCGGATAAGCAAAGGTATGATAAATCTCCGCCGGATGCAATTTTTCTTTACTTGAGGTTATGAAACATACCCGCGAAATTTTCCAAATTAGGGTAATTTGTTTCCTTTTTTTAGAATTCTTTTTTCTATGCTAAATAATAACATTCATATTATCAGCGAGTTGCAAAAGAATGTTCAAATGGCATAATTATCGCTTCAGGCTTTTTCATAAGATATTATTATGGCGGATAAATTTAGTGTATCGAGTGACAAGAAAAAGGAAGTCAAAAAGATTTCCGTAACGGCGGATAATTCCAATGTCAGGATTACCGCCTTGTTTCATTCCAAAGAAAATTATGTTATAGAGCTGAATTCCAAGATATTACTTTTTAGCCACGATAGATACTATTGTTAGGCTGCGGTTGGTACTAAGTTGATTATACGCCACATAAGGAAGAGGTTCCTTTTGTGGCGTTTTTCATTTTACCGCCGCTAAATTTCCCCTTCGCCTTCACTTCGTTCAAAAGCATCATTAGCTCGTTTTTTCTCTTTGTAGTTGTTTATGCGGTACGATAGATTTATGGAGAAAACGGGTGTTTGTCTGCTGAAGGAGTTGTAACTCTCGAAGTTTTCGCCGTATGAAACAAATTCATATTTCATGGTTTGGAATATGTCTCTTACACGCAGGGTGACAGCGAGTTTTCTTTTAAACAAATCTTGACGGAAAGCCGCCGATGTCATAAAAAACGGCGACCTTTTGCCCTGCGCCGTAACCGACTCGCCGCGATAGAAAAGCGTGACTTGCAGCTTGCTGTTTTTTGCAATTCTGAAGGTCAGATTTCCGCGCATGTCGAAATTGGTTGAGCTGTTGTTGATATCGCCGAGACTGCTGCCCTTGCTAATCAATTGGTAATAATAATAGTTGCCGCTGATATTGAAATTGAGCCATTTTACAAAGCGGGCATTTAACATCACCTCAACTCCTGCCGATTTATCGCGGTCGAGATTTTCAAAGGTCATCATCACTAAGCCCGACGAGTCAACGCTCTGAATATGAGATATTTTGTTCGTGGTGTTATGATAATAAGCCTCTACGGAAATAAAGGACATTTTTATGGTTTTCTGATACGACAGCTCTATGTTATCCATGTATTCGGGTTGAAGTTCGGGATTGCCTCTGCGCATGAAATTGGAAGAAATATAACGCACCGAGGGCTCCAACTCCCAACCGCCGGGTCTGTCGATGCGACGGCTGTAGCTCAAGAGAATTTGATTTTTCCCCGGAAATTTCTTCGACAGATGAACGCTTGGAAAAAGGTCGAAGCGCTTAATGACAAAGCTGTAGTCTTTGCTGTTGTCGAAAACGTTTCGGTATGTTTCTTCGCCTCTGAGTCCCAATTGATAGCCGAAGGTTTTATATGTGCCGGCATACAGAGCGTAGGCCGAGAAAATATTGCGTATGAAGTTTAGCCTACTGCCGTACTCCGGCAATTCTTGCCAACCTTTGTCAGGGCTGAAACCTTGATAATCAAGCACATGATATTCGGGACGGAACCTTGCCTGAACGCCCGATTCAAAACGCTTGTCTTTTTTAAGAATCTTGGTATAATCCACTTTAAAGCGGTAATCGGGGGCTTTTTCTACTTCTTTCGATGTGTTACCGCTGATAAGGCTGTCGTCGGGAGTAAAATCGGCGTCGCTGTAATACTCTTCGCTTTTATCGTATGCCTCCTCGTTTTCGTTGGTGATATAGGCGTAACTTTGAATGTTGCTGCCTTTTTTATCGAGTTTCAGCTCCCAATTTCCCGAAATTTTGTAAAAGTTACCCTTGTTGGTGCCCGGATTATTGCTGATGCTGTAATCTTGATACGACAACGGCGAATTGTACTCGTAAATATTGCTGCTGTAGTTTTTTTCTCTTCCGAAGCCTCCCCACGAACCTTCAAAGGTAAAGGTATTTCTTTTGTTTGGAATGAAGTCGAAACCTCCTCTTATGCCGTAGTTTGTTCGGGCGCGGTTTCTGATTAGCTTGGTGGTGCGGTAGTCAACGGTATCGCCGTAAAAGGTTTTCAACTCCGAAAAACCGGAGCCCGGAGAGTTGCGGTGCTTGTAATTTCCTCCGAGGAAAAAATTGAATTTTCCGGCTTTATACGAAAAAATTCCGTTGAACCCGTATTGATTGTGTGAGGAGTAACTGAGGTCTATCAGGCCGTTAACTCCTTGAATTATATTATCTTTCAACACCACGTTGATAATGCCCGTCATGCCGTCGGGGTCGTATTTTGCCGAAGGGTTTGTGATGATTTCAATGTTTTTAATGGTGCTAACGGGAATCTGCTCCAAGGCGTCGGTGCCTTTAAGCGGCGTGGGTCGTCCGTTCACAAAAACCGTAAAACTGCTGCTGCCGCGCAACTGCACGTTGCCGTCGATGTCAACTGTGACGGAGGGCACGTTTTCCAAGGCTTCCACCGCCGTACCACCCGTGGCGCTGAGGTCTTTACCCACATTCACCACCTTCTTGTCTATCTTGTATTCCACATAGGTTTTTTCGGCGGTTATCTCCACGCTTTTCAAATTTTCGGAGGCCGGATTTAAAAGTATTTCACCGATATTTATATGCATTTTCGGAGGTCGCAGCATTATGTTACTTACGGTATCTTTCCGAAATCCGACGAATTTTATAACAAGGTAATATCTTCCCGGTTTTAAATCGTTAATGATAAATATACCGGCATCATTTGTCATGGCTCCCGTCAGCAATGAAGAATCTCGCACTCCGTAAATGGCCACCGCCGCATAGGGCACGGCTTCTTTGCCGGCTTTGTTCAAGACTTTTCCGCTAATGCTTCCCGAAGGCATGCCTTGCTTGTAATTGCCGTATTGTGCAAACAAGGAAAGCGACAACAACAAAAGTGCGGCACTTAATAAGTGTTTAATCATTTGAAAATCTTTTAATTACAATAATTATTGTGTGTGAACATTTTAAAACGTTTTAATAGACAAAAGAAATAAAAAAAACTTGCGCGAAAAACAGAAATGGTTTGAAAATTTTCTAAAATTCGCAAAGAGCTTTTACGTAAATTTGTTGGATATTAGCAATTTCATTATGAGCCGCAAGCAAACAAGAAACAAACTTCATCAAATAATTTTCGAGGCCGACACGAAGGCGGGCAAGGCTTTCGATGTGGTATTGTTGATTTTTATTTTGCTGTCGGTCTTGGTGGTCTTGTTGGAAAGCTTGCCCGGCAACACTAAATCCGAAAAAGAGCTTTATTTCTATGCCGAATGGTTTTTCACTTTAATGTTTACAATTGAGTATGTATTAAGGGTTTACACCACCCGGAAGCCGTTAAAATATATCATCAGTTTTTACGGTATCATCGATTTGCTTAGCGTTTTGCCAACCTATTTGAGCATCTTCTTAACGGGCAGCCATGTCTTGGCTATAATACGTATGCTCAGGCTCTTACGGGTTTTCAGGGTCTTGAAATTGGTTCAGTTTCTCGGGGCATCCAAAACGCTTATCGAGTCATTGAAACGCAGCCGCTACAAAATAAGCGTATTCTTCCTGACGGTGATAATAATGGTGACCATTCTCGGCTCGGTGATGTATCTTGTGGAAGGTCCTCAAAGGGGTTTTACTTCCATACCGCGCAGCATTTATTGGGCTATAGTTACCATTACCACAGTGGGTTACGGCGATATAGCTCCTTCGACGCCGGTGGGTCAATTTATTGCCGCGCTGATAATGCTTATCGGTTATGCCATTATTGCCGTCCCCACGGGAATAATCACTTCAGAGTTTGTTAGCGGCAAAAGAAAACCGAGGACCAACACTCAGGTTTGCAGCAATTGCAACGCCGATAACCATGACGATGACGCCAAATTTTGCAAATATTGCGGAACGGCTTTGGGAGATTAACAAAAGAATAAATGTTATGATAAGAATTGATAATGAGATAGTTGAAGCGACCTCCAAGAAAGCTCTTGAGGCAAAACGGCGGAGAATGAATCATAATTTCCACCCCGTGCTCGAAGACCCTTTGCAGCGCATGCTCAACGCCGTGGAGCCCGGCACTTATATCAGGCCTCATAAGCACGAAGACCCCGACAAAACGGAGGTGTTTATGGTTTTGCGAGGAAGAATTCTCGTTGTGGAGTTTGACAACGCAGGAAATATTACCGACAAAATCGTGCTTGATGCAAGCGAGGGAAACTATGGCGCCGAGATAGCACCGCGCACTTGGCACACCATTGTTTCCTTGGAAAAAGGCAGCGTGGCTTACGAGGTAAAAAACGGCCCCTACAATCC
>CAZPGC010000046.1:8761-17307 GCA_964585875.1 uncultured Prolixibacteraceae bacterium
TTATTAAAATATTGAGAAATGAAAAATTCCAAGAGAGTTACTTACGGTTTTGTGTTTACGGTTTTGATTTTTTTGTCGCTTGTTTCTTGTCATAAAACCTCAAAACAACATCATTATACTGTTGAAGGTCAGCTTTCCAACTCAAACAACGAGTGGGTGATGATTTACAAGTTGTCGCCTCTATCCGTTGTAAAGCTCGATTCGGCGCAACTCGACGCTGCAGGCTCTTTCGAAATGGAATTTAGCGCCCCCGACTCCGTGGAGCTGCTTTTGCTTTCGGTGAAAAATTATCCTCAGCGCATCACTTTGCTGATGTCGGCAGGGGAGAAGGTCAACATTGAGGGCGATGCCACGGCCTTGAATAAAACATATCGCGTCAGCGGTGCCAAAGGCTCTGTTGCTTTACGTCAACTTGCTCATACTCTGAATAATATGATGGATAAGGCCGACTCTGTTTACCTTGCTTTCAGAGCTTCCAAAGATACGGCTCACGTGAAAGAAAGGGCGGCGCATACCGATTCGCTTTTGATGAATATTTATGCCGGAGCTCACGATTTTGTTAAAAGTTTTTGCTTGGAAAACAGCGATAATCTTGCCGGTGTCGTGGGGCTTTACAGCAAGTTCGGAACCGAACGCGTGCTCGACTTCGATAAAGATTTCGACGTTTTTAAAACTGTGGCCGGCGGAGTTTCGAGGAGATATCCCGACAACGAACATGCCGCCGACCTTTCCGGCAGGGTAAATGAAATAATTGAGAAAAAGAACCACTTGCGTGAAATTGAAAAAACCCTCGAGGCAGGCAACAAGGCTCCCGACCTGATATTGCCCACTCCCGAAGGGAAACGCCTTGAACTTTCGGCATTCAAAGGGAAATACCTTGCCCTTTATTTTTGGATATCAAAAGACAAAGACTGCTGGGATACCAACGAGGAATTGAAAAGTATTTACAAGAAATATAAAAACAAAAACTTTGACATCTTATCGGTTTCCATGGAGAAAGATAAGTTGGTGTGGGTCAATACTATAGCGCTTGACCGTTTGACTTGGAAGCAGGTTATCGCCGACGAAAATACTTACAAAATTTACAATCTTAACGACAAACCCCGTCTATTCCTTATCGACCCTCAGGGGCTTATATCCGCCAAAGATATTTCCGCCGATTCTTTGAACACTATTTTAAGCCAAGTTTTGAAGTGATTTTTTTAACAGACCTTTTTTTCGGAGCCGAGCATTGTTATAAAAATCTCAATCTTACTCCGGTTTGTTAGATTTGTTATTAATGATTAAAAAAATAAGTCATTTGTTGTATTTTTTAATATCTTAGCCACGCAATTTAACCTATTTTCAGATGAGTAAGAATCAATTTTTTACGATCAAACAGGTTTTCCTTAACATCAAGGAGCGCGACAGATTTTGAATATTATCTCTTCAAGGGGTCATGACCTCTATCACCTTTTCAGTTTGTTGTTATTTAATGTAAGAGTAAGTTATAAATCACTATAATACAAGAAATTATGGAATTGCCATTTGCAGAATCATTCAGGATAAAAATGGTGGAGCCCATCAGAAAGAGCACCAAAGAAGAAAGACTTCATTGGATAAAAGAAGCCGGATATAATTTGTTTAATCTGAAAAGCGATCAGGTTTTTGTTGATTTGCTGACCGACTCCGGCACAGGGGCCATGAGCGACAAGCAGTGGAGCGAGTTGATGTTGGGCGACGAGAGTTATGCGGGAGCTTCCTCATATTTTAAGATGAAAGATGCCATTAAAGAAATTCTAGGTTTCGATTATTTTCTCCCCACGCATCAGGGGCGCGCCGCCGAAAATGTACTTTTTTCGGTGCTTGTGAAAGAAGGCGACATAATTCCCGGAAACTCACATTTCGACACCACCAAAGGACACATCGAATTTCGTAAAGCCACCGCCGTCGATTGCACCATCGAAGAGGCTTTCGATACCACCGCTTTCCATCCTTTTAAGGGCAATGTTGACCTGAACAAATTGGAGGATGTTTTGAAGAAAGAAAAAGACAGAATCCCTTTTGTGATTGTCACCGTTACCAACAACACCGCCGGCGGTCAACCAGTTGATATTGAGAATCTAAAGGCTGTTTATGAGCTTTCTCACAAATACGGAAAACCGGTTTTGTTCGACTCCGCCCGCTTTGCCGAAAACGCCTATTTTATCAAGAAAAGAAACCCTGATTATGCCTCCAAAAGCATCAAAGAAATAGTAAAAGAGATGTTCGCCTTTGCCGATATGATGACAATGAGCTCTAAAAAGGATGCCATTGTGAATATGGGTGGCTTCATTGCCATGCGCGACAAGGAGCTTTTCGACAAGGCCTCCGTTTTCAATATTATGTTCGAAGGTTTTATCACCTATGGTGGCATATCGGGACGCGATATGAATGCCCTTGCCCAAGGATTGCGCGAAGGCACCGAATTCGACACTCTTGAAACACGCGTTGAGCAGGTGGCTTACCTCGGCAGCAAGCTCAAAGAATACGGAGTGCCCGTGCAGGAGCCCTTTGGAGGTCACGCCATCTTTGTGGACGCCAAAAGGTTTTTGCCTCATATTCCCAAAGAGGAGTATCTTGCTCAAACTCTTGCTGTTGAGACCTATATCGAAGGCGGTGTGAGAGGCGTGGAGATAGGCACTTTGCTTGCCGACCGCGACCCCATTACCAAACTCGACAGGTTTCCGAGACTCGAGCTGATGCGCCTTGCCGTGCCGCGTCGCACCTACACCAACAATCATATGGACTACGTGGCTGCAACAATCGGCAATGTTTACGAAAGAAGAAACGAAATAAAACACGGCTTCAAAATCGTTCACGAGGCTCCTATTTTGCGGCATTTTACCGTGAAATTGGAAAGAATCTGATTTGTTTCGACGCTATTGCTCTGTGTATTAGACTGCCGTTTTTCGCGCCACAGTTGGAAACCACCTTATCCCCGAGAAACTTTTTCGCGCATACCTGACAATTTTTCATCGGTATGCTATTTGATAAGCCGAAATCGAATTTTAAAAAAGTTGAAAAATGTCGAAATTTTATGATTTGATAAATGGCAATAAACCCGTTTTGGTCGATTTCTATGCCGACTGGTGTCAGCCTTGCAAAATAGTGTCGCCCACGGTGGCCGAGATAGCGCGTGAGTTGGGCGACAGGATTAAGGTCATAAAGGTAAACGTGGACAACAATCCCGCCGTTTCCGCAAAATACGGCATCAGGGGAATACCCACCTTGATTTTATTTAAAAACGGTCAAATCCTTTGGCGTCAGTCGGGAGCCGTTCCCAAAGAATATATCTTACGGGGAATCAGCCCTTTCCTATAGAACATAGAGGTCTTATCATAAGGGTTTGGAATATAAAAAAGCCGCTTGTTTCCGAAAAGAAACAAGCGACGTTTTATTGAATAAATAAGATAAAATTATTGGCAAACTTCCTCCATCACGTCTTCAATATCGCCGGGTGCCGACATTATCTTCGTGAAAGTCCCCATTGTCAAATCGGGAAACGATAGGGCGATTCGGAAGCGTCCGTGAAGCATCACCGCTTTGTTGTCTTTTACCAAAATCTCGTAGGGCAAAAAGGCCGTGTGCTTGGGCGACGAGATATCTATTTTAGGCATAAAAAGCTTTTCACCGTTGTCGCCAAGGACGGCTATTCCATAGACCTTCAGGTTTTTACCCGGTATTTTCACCGAATAAACTTTTTTGAAATTCTTTCCGCCTTTTTGCAGCTTGGCATCAATCTTCGACACCGCTTGCGCAAATGAATCATACTCTTTGAGCTCCACCACATCATCAAATTCGGGCATTCCGAACATGTATTGGTATTCGCGCAGGTCGTCGATTTCAATTCCCTCTTTCGAACCGAAAAATCTGCCTTTGTATGTCCCCGACACCTTCATTGCCCTGATGAACATGTTATAAACATGGATGTAGTAGTTTTCCACTTTAGGATAATCGTCTCTGTAATAGGCATTTCCCCAATAAAAGGGATTTGTGTAGCTGATGTTTACCACGCCATTTTCCCTGGTGATACCCACTCGTAAAACGGCTGCAAAGCCCGTCAGCCCACCCACTTTGGCAGCCGCATTGAGCAACTGCGGCGAAGTGACGCAAACTATTCTGCGATTGGCATCCCACGGCGGCGCATAACGACCCGTAACCGTAAAACCTTGTGCTTTAAGGTTTTTAATAACATTTGTTTCAACGGCGACTATGCTCTCGTGCGACTCGGCACCGAGGATATAAGGCTTCAGTTTTTTGGTTCCGCTGCTGCCCATCATGGTCAGCAAAATGATTGAAATAAGCAAGTTTTTCATACCTTTAAGTTTATTGTTAATTTAATAACGCTAAATTAAGGCGAATTTATCTATGGCTGTATCAGTATCTTATGATAAAAGTCAACAGGAGGTTAAATATAAATCAGGATTTGTTATTTGAATAACAGTTTAAAAAATAATCTATGTTTCCGCCATAATTTCGGAGCCGCTCTTTCATTTTATTTTAAAACCGAAATGTCTCTTGCGTCTCTTCCCGCTCACATACAAAATCAAATAATAAGGTACAAGCATCAAAATGGCGCCGAGTCCCGCCGTGCCCTCGCCAAAGCCGGCGCTTAGCAAAACAATCAGCGTGAGCAAAAGAACAAGAAAAGGGAAAACATAGCCCAACATCACCGCTTTGGCCCCCGATTTCATGTCGAGAACGACCGTCACCACATCATCGGGTTTTATCTCCCTGTCGCCTTCGTTTGCCACCTCCACAATCTTTTCCTCCACCTCGCCGACACTGCAACTGCCTTTCACAGAGCACGATACACAAGCCGTATTGGCAATTATCGCCACGGTTATTTTCTCCTTGTCAACGGCAATCACCCTGCCCAAATGCTCAATATCGTTCTTTCCTATGCTCTCCATTTCGCCTGCAAAGATACGCCAATTGCCCAAGTCCCGCCCCTGATATTCGATATAAAATTATATATAGTGTCTCTTAGAAAACTATCAAATCTTCATAAAACGAGAGATTTTGGATGAGATTTTTATTTTTCCGAGACAAGGTGATGCCTTAGTATCAGCGAGTTGAGGAAAATGAAAATATCGCCGAAAGATCCGTTTTTGGTTTTTGCAGAGTTTTCTAAGAGACACTATATAGTGTCTCTTAGAAAATTATATATTTTTCGTGCCGGCTTATAAAACCCGGCTTTATTTCTTTTGCCCGGCGCCATCCCGCTTGTCTCGAATGTTAAAAGGCTATTCTTTTTCCTAACAATTAAAAAAAATGGCAGCGTATTTGCAACAGCGCTCACTTTTTACAATCTAAAAACCATACTATTATGAAGATTTTTTTCGTGATTATTTTATCGTTAGCCTTTTCTATTCAGCTGAATGCCAAAGAAATAAAGGTGAATTCAAAGATTGATAAGGTAACCGTGTTCCGGCGGGGAGCACAACTTTTTCGCAGCGCAAAAGCCTATATTGGAGCAGGACGCTCCGACATTGTGTTTTCGCATTTGGCCATGTCTTTAAACGAAAGCTCCATACAAGTTTCGGGTAAAGGCAATTACACTATCTTGGCGGTCTATCACAGGTTGAATTACCTTGAGAAATCAAGGCAAAGTCGCAGGATGAAAGAGATGCGCGACTCGGTGGAGATGCTGGCCAAGACCATTGCTTTCAACAAAAGCGATATTGCTGTTTTCAATGACGAGATTACTTTGATTAAGGCCAATAAAGTTTTCGGCAGTCAAGAAAGCGGCTACAAGGTTTCGGAACTAAAGGCCGCCGACGATTTTTACAACAAAAGGTTGAAAGAGCTTTATTACGCCGTTTTGAATAAGCAATATAAAAATAAGGAGTTGGAAAAAATAAAGAAGCGCTTGCAGCAGCAGATTAATGTTTTGTCGAGTGCCGCAAAAGCCGCCACGAGTGAGGTAGTAGTTGAAGTGATAGCAGCAAAAGCCGGTAATATCACTATGGAAATCAGTTATTTGGTGAATAACGCAGGGTGGAATCCCGAGTACGACATCAGGGTGAAAGACATTAACAAACCCGTGCTGTTGGTGGAAAGGGCTTTGATTCGGCAAAATACCGGAGTCGATTGGAAAAACGTCAGGCTCACCGTTTCCACCGGCAATCCGCAACGCAACGGCAATATCCCCTTGCTTAACACTTGGTATTTGAACTACGGAAAGATTGCAAAAAATTCATATTCTTACGGTTCTTACGCCGAAGCTCCGCAACCTTATGGCGGAGTTACATTGGAAAGCAAAGCTCAGGGGCGTCCCTCAAGCGGCGTAAAAATGTCAAAAGCAGCGAGCAGCTCCGATTATGTATATTATTCCGAAGGGCAAACTAATTACAAATACGACATTTCCATCCCTTATAACGTTTTGTCGTCCAATAAAATAACACGTGTCGAGATACGAAAAAACAAGTTGGATGCTACTTACAGTTATATCTGCATACCCAAACTCGACGCCGATGTGTTTCTCCAAGCCAAAATCACAGGCTGGGATGAATTAAACCTCACACCCGGACAAATGAATATCTTTTTCGAAGATAGTTACGTTTCCAAATCGTTTTTGAATCCTAGAAATTTCAGCGACACTTTAAAATTATCTTTGGGTAGAGACAAAAGCATTGTGGTTAAGCGTGTTAAATCGAAAGATAAGAATCGTAAATCCGTTCTCGGCGGCAAAAACAAGATAGACAGAAGCTGGGAGATAAGCATTAGAAACAGCAAATCGAAAAAAATCCACCTGCTTGTGGAAGACCAAATTCCGCTTTCGCGCAATTCCGAGATAGAGGTAACTCTAACGGAAAAATCGGGAGCAAAACTCGACAAGCAAACGGGTAAACTGCAATGGGAATTTGATTTGGAGCCGGCCCTTACCAAGAAATTGGTTTACAGCTATCAGGTGAAGTATCCCAAGAAATATTATCTGACGAATATGGAGTAGCAGGCAACCTGCTGCGCTCGACGAAAAAGCTCGCCGGAGCTTGCTTTTCGAATTGACAAGCTTCATTTGGCGGAATAAAAAAAGCCTTGAAAACGTGTTTTCAAGGCTTTTTTGTTAAAAAATCAATTTTTATCTTCTTGCAGGCATCTTTGCCGGCATCCTTGCGGGAGCGCTCCTCGAGGGTGTTGCCGGTCTTGCCGACGGGCGCGGTCTCGGAGGGGTGGCAGGTCTTGTCGAAGGACGAGGGCTGGGACGCGTTGCCGGCTTTGTCGAAGGCCGTGTTGCAGGTGTTGCCGGTCTTTTTGCCGGTTTTGTCGAAGGTCGAGTTGCCGGCTTTGTCGAAGGCCGTGTTGCCGGCTTTGTCGAAGGCCGTGTTGCCGGTGTTGAGGGTCTTGTGGCAGGTGCTCCGGGCTTTGTTGCCGGTTTGGTAGCCGGACGCGTAGCAGGGGTCGAAGGCTTTGTTGAGGGTTTGCCTGCCGGACGTGTGCTTGAGGGTGCTCCGGGTTTTGTTGCCGGCTTTCCTGAAGGTTTACCCGTTGGTTGCGTGTTAGCGGACGTTCCCGGTTTTGGGGGACGCGAGCCTGTGGGACGCGAGGGTGTTACATTGATGTTAGATGAGTTGCGCGGCGCATGAATGGAAGGCGGACGGCTGTAATAACTGTGGTGCCCGTAATGGTAGCCATGATGATAATGATGGTAATGAGAGTGATAGTAATGCCACGGGCGCGGATGATAGTGATGCCAATAGTGTGGGTAATATCCCCAGTAATATGGAGAATGATAGTAATGATAATCGGGGGTGTACATATATCCCCAAACCGCCCACAAATTGATGTTTATATTTACTTTCGGGTCGGGAGCAACATAATAATCTTCTCCGTAAATAACCTTGCTGCCTTCCGCTTGCACTTGGATGTCTTCTTCACTTGAGCGTTTTATATTGATATAGGCAACATCCTGAAAATCATTCTCTCCAATGATGGCTTGTAAAACCACAACGCGGTAATCACCGTCCTCTTTTTCCAGCACTCTGATATAATCTACGATGCTGTCGCCATTGAGGTCGAGGTTGTTTACGCCGTCTTTTTCATTGAGCTTTTTCTCAAAATCTTCAAGTCCTTGCGATTCTTGAAAAACTGCCAAAACGGCTGCCAAGTCAAGACCTTTGCCTTGCTCTGTGGCGGGTTCGAAAACTGCGGTGTCTGCATTGTCACCGGTTGCTTCAATAGTTTGCTGAGCATTTGTTTTAAATCCTGTAAATAAACTAATAATCAGGAAAATAAAGATTGTTCTTTTCATAACTTATAGAATATAAATTTGCCTGCAAAGATAAATAAATTGTCAATATTACGGGAAACGACTTATGTCCACCGGTGTATCATATACTTGCCGCACTCGTTATGTCGAGTGTCTTAAATCAGTTTTTTTACAATGGAGCTTATGACTTTCGAAACTTCCGAATCGGGAGCATATTCTATAACGCTTTTGCGATTGACCATGGCTTCGGTGAAAATGGGGTCGTAAGGTAGTTTTCCTGCCATTTCTATCTCGTTTTCCGAGCAGTATCTTT
>CAZPGC010000047.1:0-17301 GCA_964585875.1 uncultured Prolixibacteraceae bacterium
TAACTTCAATTAACGGCTGCGACAGCATAATAAAAACAACTGTTTCGCCAATCAAAATAGATACCTCGGTTCAGCAATCGGGGAATGTTTTGACGGCCTCATTATCAAATTCACTTTATCAATGGCTTGATTGTAACGGTATGACTCCCATAAGTGGTGAGAATTCTCAAAATTTTGTTGCCAATACTACCGGCAATTATGCGGTGGAAATAACAAACAATGGCTGTACCGATACATCATATTGTCATAAAGTTATTCTTGCAGCTTATGATAATATGCTTGAAAACAGTGATTTAAAGGTGTTTCCTAATCCAAACGACGGTTTGGTTAATATAAAAGGAGCTAACATTAACAAGCTTTTGTTGATTAACTCCGGCGGTCAGGTAATAAGAGAAATTCCATGGAAACCGGGAATGGTAGCCATAAATTTCAAAGATTCTCCCGCCGGACTATATTTTATAAAAATAACCACAGATAAAAAGGTTTATTTTGTAAAAATCATTAAGCGATAAAATCTTTGTTTAATTCGTTGCAAGCACAAAACAGGCGGTATTTTCAACAAAAGCCTTTTTAATCTTCAAAGACTCCCGGCGGCACTTCTTTAACGCTTCCGCTTTTGCCGAAAAGCCAAACCTTATCGGCATACTTCTCCACCAAATCAGGCTCGTGACTTGAAAACAGGATTGTCATATTTTTCTTTTTTGCCAAATCTCGCAACAGACTCACAATTTCCTTTCTGTTGTAAATATCGAGGTGGGAGGTGGGCTCGTCCAAAATCATTACGGGGGTCTGTTGGGCAAGGGCTTTGGCAATCATCACCCGCTGCATTTCTCCGTCGCTTAACGACGATATCGTTCTGTTTGACAATGTTTTAAGGCCTGTTTCTTCAATTGACTGCATGATTATTTCCATATCTTCATTGCGAATTTTGCCTAACCAAGAGGTGTGAGGGTAGCGTCCGTAAGATACCAACTCCGTAACGTTTAAATCGCGTGTTATCACAGGCTCCGTGAGGACCATGGCCACTTTCAGTGCAAGTTCGACACCGTCGTAAGCCTTAATGTTTTTGCCGTCGATAAAAATGCTGCCCGAAAGAGGAGGCAACAGGCCGGGAATGGTCTTTAGCAGTGTCGATTTGCCGCTGCCGTTGCGTCCCACAACCGCAGTTATGCTGCCACTCTGCAGCGTGAGGTTGATATCGTCGGCCAAGACCTTGTTTCCAAAGCCTATTTTCACCTTTTCGAGTTCTATGATGTTAATCTTTGAGGTCATAATCGTATTGCAATCTTAAAAGTTGGCCGTTCGTAATCTTCTGTTTTTCACAACAATCCAAATAATCACCGGCGCCCCCACAAGAGAGCTTACCGCATTGATGGGCAAAGGCGTGTCGAATCCCGCGCTTCGTGATGCTATGTCACACAGCAGCATAAAAACAGCTCCTGTAAGTACAGTGCCGGGTACCAAAATGCGGTGGTCGCTTGTGCGAAACATCGAACGCGTGAGATGCGGCACGGCCACACCCACGAAAACGACAGGGCCGGCAAAGGCTGTTATCACTCCTGCCATAAGACCGGTGGTAAGTATTATTGCCAGCCGTAATCTTTTCACCGATACGCCGAGCAAACGAGCGTAATTATCGCTTAGCAGTATGCTGTTAAGGGACTTTTGCATGGCAACGGAGGATAGTATCCCGAGTAATACAACAGGCAGAATTACAGCGAGTTGTGGGTAGTTTATGCCTCCAAGGCTGCCGAAGGTCCACACCACGAAGTGTCTTAGCAGTTCGGGGGTGGTGAAATATTGCAGGATGCTGACCACGGAGGAGGTGATTCCTGCCAGCATAATGCCTACGATGAGCAGCGACACCGAGTCGCGCACCCGCCCTGATATGAGCATTACCAATAGTAAGACTGCCACAGAGCCCGTTATGGCAAAAAGTGCTAATAGCCACGAGGACGAGCTGACGGCTACAATACCCAAGCCGCCGACCATAATAAAAAGCGCCACCGACAAGGAAGCTCCGCTGCTGACGCCCAACACATAAGGCCCTGCCAAAGGATTGCGAAACAGGCTTTGCATCAACAAGCCCGAAACGGAAAGTCCTGCACCCACAAGCAAAGCCGCAAAGGCCGCGGGAAGTCGGAAGTCGAAGAGAATGAGCGAATGAACAGAGTTGTCGCCACCGCCGGCAATGAGTCGCAACACTTCGGAAAGCGATAAATCGGCTGAGCCGGCGAGCAGGTCGCCGGCAAAAAGCACAATGCTTAAAAGCACAAGTGCGCTGAAAACAAATACATTATGCTTTCTACTCATCCTTTAGTTTTTTATAAAAAACAGTTTTGTAATCGAAGATTTGGGGGTGGAAAATTGCCGCCAAATCTTTTAATAACAAATCGGGACGACACATTCCCGTTTCCCAATAATCGTTTGCTTGTCCTTCAGCACGTCCGAAATTGTTATAAACATTTTTGGTTTTAACGGCCTTGAAGATAGAATAGCGGCTGTCGGCGGCGGTCATATCACGATATGATAAAAATGGTACTTCTATCCAAAAATCGGCATCGTGTTGAAACTCAACCACTTTCTCAAAGCTCAAAGCAAGGCTGCCGCCGGTGGTGTCGGAGTTGTAAAAATAGGAGGCACCGGCATCGCGTAGCAAAAGGGCTTTAAAGCTGCCTCCCGCCGGTTGATACCACACATCTTTATAATTGGCACCAACGAGTACCGAAGGCTTGTTTTTAAGCTTTGATGTCTTCTTTTTCAATGAGTTATAGTTTTTCTCGATAAGCCTGAAGATAGAATCGGCCTCCTTGCTTTTGCCCGTAAACTCTCCGATAAGTTTTATCCACTCGGCGCGGCCGAGCGGTGTTTTTTCCATCCAATCGAGGTTGTAAACAAAAGGGATGTGAGTTTTTTCTTCCCTTTGATGTCCCGCCGAAGAATATGAGGTGGCGAGAACAACATCGGGTTTTGCCAAAAGCAATTTCTCTATGTTCAAAGACACCGAGGGCCCAAGGTTTATAACATCGCCATTTTCTACGGCCATTTTTAGCTTGGCATTATATAGCCTGTTTACATCGGAAAGAGCCACAACCTTGCGGATACAACTCAGTTGAGCGAGAAAACCCACATTGTCGAGAGAGCTCACGGCAATACGTTTTACGGGAACTCTTATGGCGACTGCATTTGCAGGAATGGCCTTGGGCTTTTTCGCTACCGAGTAGAGAAAAAAACGTTGCGCTAACTCTTTGGTCGATTGTAGGTTATAAATATTTACAACGGTGTATTTTCTTTTTCGTATAATGTTGAAACCCTCGGCATAACTCGGCGAGGTTTTTGCCTGCAAAAAACCCCCGTCATTTTCTTTTGCCACGTCAACGGTTTTTGGATTTGAACATGATATAAACATCACTAATCCAATGAGATAAACAAAAACCTTCCGCTTGAAAAAATTGCCCATATCTTTGTCCTTTGTCCAAAAATCAAAATTACGGTATTTCCTTTATGTCCTGCAAAAAACATCGGTTGCGGCAAACGCGAAATTAGGGTATAACATTTTCGGTATTTTCTCGTAAAAGGCCTGTCTTTTTCCGTTAAAAAGAGAAAAGGTGCTTTGTTGCGAAAATAGTTCGCTGAACCACAAATAGTTACAATGTCAGAACAAAAGAATATTTTGGGAAATATTTTGGGAGATTCAAGGCTCTTGCCGCAGGAAGAACGCCTTGCGGTGAGTTTTGAAAAGAAATCCATAACCATCGGCATTCCCAAGGAACGATATTACAGCGAACGCCGCATAGTCATTGTGCCCTCGGCGGCTGCAATGTTGGTTGAGAGCGGCAACAGAGTTCTGATAGAAAGGGGAGCGGGCGTCGATGCCAATTTCCCCGATGTTTTGTATTCCGAGGCAGGCGCCGAGATTGTTGACAATAAAGAGGAGGTCTTTAAATGTGATGTGGTGGTGAAGATAGTGCCGCCCTCGCTTGCCGAGCTCTCCATGATGCGCGATAAGACCATTTTGATTTCCGCTTTAAACATCAGCGGACAAAGACGTGAGTTTTTCAAAAAATTGATTTCCAAGAAGATAACGGCGCTTTCATATGAGCATATCCGCGATAAAGACGACAGCCATCCCGTTTTGCACTCCATCAGCGAGATTGTGGGCAATGCCGCCGTGCTTATCGGTGCCGAATATCTCAGCGACAGCAAATGGGGCAGGGGTAAGATGCTTGGCGGCTTCACCGGAATAAACCCTTCGGAGGTGGTGATAGTCGGTGCCGGCACCGTTGGCGAGAATGCCGCTCGTGCCGCTTTGGGTTTCGGCGCTCTTGTAAAGATTTTCGACAATTCGCTGGGCAAGCTGTCGCGCATTCAAAGCAACCTCGGCGGTCGCGTTTATACCAGCATCATACAGCCCGATGTGCTTTCCAAAGCCTTGCTTACTGCCGATGTTGTCATCGGCGCAATGTATCCCGTGCGAGGCCGTAACAATTTGGTTATCACCGAAGAGATGGTGCGGAATATGAAAAAAGGCTCCGTATTGGTTGACGTAAGCATCGACAGGGGAGGTTGCTCGGAGACATCAAGGGAGACAGGCCACGACGACCCTGTTTACAGCTTATTCGGTGTAACGCACTATTGTGTGCCTAACATTTCCTCTCGCACCCCGCACACTTCTTCCTATGCTTTAAGCAATTTTATGGGCCCTCTGCTCACCGAATTGGGAGAGGCCGGCGGTCTTATTCGTTTGTTGATGACACGCAAAGGGGTTCGTGATGGCGTGTATTCCTTTAAAGGTCATATAGTTATGGAGGATATAGCCGATTTTTTCAACCTTCATTTTTACAGCTTGGATTTGCTTCTCGCCTCCTATTGACTCCACTGAAATTACTTGTCATAAGAGCATAGGAGTAGTTGTTTGCTCAATGCTGTTTTGTAGCCGGCATTATTTTTTCACCACCGATTTTGTCTTCCACTTCCCCATTTTATAATAAATGTATGAGGCTGTAAAACCGAAGCTCCATGCCAGAGGTATGCCCCACCAGATGCCGTCAACGCCCAGGCCGAATGAGGGGCGCGACAGAATGTAGGAAAAGGGGATGCGCAAAATCCACAGTGCGAAGAGCGTGATAAACATGGGGATGAGTGTGTCGCCGGCGCCGCGAAGTACACCTTGGGTTATGAACATTGAGGAGAAAATAAGGTAGAAGGAGCTGACAATCACCAAGTAGTTGTAGCCTATGGCAATCACCTTTTCGTCGGGGGTGAAGATGCCCATTACGGCATGTCCGAAAAACCATAAAATGAGCGATACCGTTACGGAAATTATGGAGGCTATAACGAGTGAAACTTTGTATCCTTGTCGCACCCTTCCTATTTCGTTGGCGCCGATATTTTGCCCCACAAAAGCCGACAGCGCCGCAGATAGTGCCATTGCAGGCATTGACGCGAAGGAGTTGAGACGGCTTGCCACGGTAAAAGCTGCAACGGTGTTTGTCCCGAAGTCGTTAACAAGGCGGAGTATGGCTATCATACCCAGAGCAACAAAGCTTTGCTGCAGTCCGGTGGGGAGCCCTATTTTAATGCTTTTGAGGAATAAATCCCAGTCGAATTTCATATTTTTTAATGAAAAATGAATGAGGGAATCGCCGCGATTGATAAAGAAAGTGACAAGTGCGAAAGCCAGTGCTTGGGCTATCACCGAAGCGTAGGCCACGCCTTTTATGCCCCAACCGAAACGCAGCACGAAAATGAGGTCGAGGATGATGTTTGTGAGCGTGGAGAAGATTGTGAAATAAAGTGGTGTTTTGGAGTCGCCAAGACCTCGCAATATGGCATTTGTACCGTAAAAGCCAAACATAAAAATCAGTCCGCCGAGGTATATTTGCAGGTATTCTACGGCAGGGTCCATTACGTCGGCCGGCAGGTGCAGCAAAACGAAGATATCTCGCGCGAAATAAATACCTAGGGCTGACATAACCAAGGAGGCGAAAAAGATAAAAACAAAGAAGGTGTTGATGGTTTTAACCACTTTGTCGTAGTTTTTGGCACCGAAAAACTGCGATACGACAACCGTTATTCCGGAAGAAACCCCAAGCAACAGTGAAATGAGCACGAACAATACGGGAAATGAGGCCCCCACGGCAGCCAAGGCCTCCTTGCCCACAAAATTGCCCACGATTATGCTGTCAACAACGTTGTAGAGCTGCTGAAAAACATTGGCGATAAGCATGGGTACGGCAAAAACAAATATTTGCCGAGTGACATTTCCTCCCGTAAAATCTTTCAAATCTTTTGCCTTTAAATAAAGGGCGAAATTATATATTTTTTTTTATGACGGTGATTTGCTGCTTTGCCGTGAGCATATTATTATGAATCAGTCGTTTGCAGAAAATATCGCTTAATAGGTATTTTGTTGAGCAGGAAGGATGTTGTTTCGTGTAAGGCAAATTCTCTTGGGAAACCGGAGCAACTAATTTTTACATTTGCCGCCGTTTTTAAATAGCCACTAAATAAACCGGATTTATGATTAAACATCAAAAAAACCGCATTCGTTTGGCACATTTCAGCCGGTGGACTCGCAAGTCGTATGCAGCCTTTGCCAGCTTGGGAAAAGTCATTAAAATATCCTTTCTTTCCGTGTCGCTAACACTTTCGGTGTTGCCGCAAAAGTCTGAAGCACAGAAAATTACCACTGACGAAAGCGACACCTTGAGCAAAGAATTGGAGGAGGTGGAGATTAGCGGCGAGCTTGCTTCGCAAGTGCAAAACGAAAAGAGCCGGATGATAACGGTGGTGCTCCCTTCCCAAATTTCGCAATCCCCCGTCAGTTCCATCAACGACCTTCTTAATAATCTGTCAATCATCGATTTGCGTCAGCGCGGACCGGAGGGAATCCAAGCCGATATTTCCATAGGCGGCGGCAATTTCAATCAAGTTTTAATACTGCTCAACGGCATACCCGTCAACGACCCGCAGACAGGCCACAACAACCTCGACCTGCCCGTTTCGCTTTCCGATGTGGAGCGCATAGAGGTGCTTAGCGGACCCGCATCGCGACTCTTCGGACCCGATTCCTTCTCGGGAGCGGTGAACATCATCACCAAAAAAGCCCATAAGCGCGGCTTGTATTTAAGGGCCAAAGCAGGAGATTTCGGCCTTTTTCGAGCAGGAGGGCAAGTGGCTTTTAAATTTAAAAACACTTCGAATCTTGTATCTTTATCTTATGGAAAATCAAAGGGATACACCGACAACACCGATTTCCGTAAAGCAAATTTTTATTACTCTGTAAACTCTGTTTTTCATAAATCAACATTAAGCTTTCAGACCGCGGCCGCAATAAAAAATTTCGGTGCACAGAGTTTTTACACCCCCAAATTTCCCAATCAGTACGAAGCCACCAAAAATGCTTTTGCCGCCGGCGAGTATAAAAGCTACGGCAGGTTTTCAACCGTTACCGCCGTATATTTCAGGCTGCACACCGACAGGTTTGAGTTGTTTAGAAATATGGAAGAAGCACCATCGTGGTATTCGGCTCACAATTTTCATTTTACAAAAAGGGCAGGAGTGAATTTCTCTGTTTCGACACAGGGCAAAGTTGGAAAAACCTCTGCGGGTGTAAACTTTCGCTACACTGATATCAATTCCAACTTGTTGGGACTCAGCACGGGAGATACGCTCAAAGGCTTATGCGACCGCGATGCTTTTTACACAAAATTTGACGAACGAAACACGCTGTCGTTTTTTCTGGAGCATAGGCTTACCCTCGGAAAAGCAGTCATTACGGCCGGTTTTATGACCAATCGCTACTCGGGAGATAACGGAGTGCTTCGCGTTTTTCCCGGCATCGATTTTTCCTGTTCTTTGTCGAAATACGGCACTTTCTTCTTGTCGTTTAACACTGCTTTGCGCCAACCGGATTTCACCGAGCTGTATTATCAAGGGCCATCAAATTCGAGCAATCCTTTTTTGAAACCTGAGAGCTTAATGCAATTCGAAAGTGCATATCGTTTTGTAAAAGAGGGCTTAAATGTGCAAGCCTCGCTTCATTACGCAAAGGGTAAAAATACGATAGACCGCGTGAAAAAAACCGAAAATGAAAAGTGGAAACCCATGAACATAAGCAGCACGGAATCATTTGGTTATAATGTGTCTGTGAAATTTGTGCCAAAATCGTCTTTTGCCTCCAAGCTTGCCGAAAATATTTCTGTTTCTCTTTCTCAAAACATTATGAATAACGACGCCGGAGCTTACATCTCACACTATGTCGATGATTATTTGCGGCTCCATATGGTTTTGTCGGCCATACATCCTCTTTCCAAGAGATTTTATTTCAGTTGGGTCCTCAACTTTTTCAACCGTAACGGCGATTTTTTCTTTTACGACAGGGCAAGCGGCAAGGAATATTTGATGCCCTACGGTAGTCATTGGCTAGCCGACATAAAGGTTTTTTATCGGGCTCCCGCTATCGAGTTTTATTGCGAAGTCTCGAATCTTTTTAATGCCTCATATTACGATTACGGCAATGTGCCGGCGCCGGGCAGGTGGTTTTCCCTCGGCGTGCAGTTTAAGGTTGAATGACAGGCGGCTTGCTTACTAAATGCTGTTAAGTATATGGAGGTTAGTAACTTGCTAATGTATAGTTTTTTAGAGATTTAATCTTAATCGTCTTAGACATGGATATGTATCATCGACAAATCGGCAGGGACTTTCGTTGAACGAAAAAATCGTGTACCTTTGCCAACTCAAATTCATCAACTGGCTATGACTTTTTCTAAGAAACTTTTATTTGTTGCTTTTGTTTTTTTTACAAGCTCCTTGATTAACAGGGTTTTTGCACAGGATAAGATTGACAGTCTTTTGGAAATAACAAAAACCGGAACAAATCCGGAGCAGAAAGCAAAAGCTTATATCGAGCTTGCGCGTAAGTCGAAATTCTCCCAAAAGAAAATTTACTACCTCGAAGAAGGGCTGAAATACTCCCGTGAGAATCATCTTGATAAATTTTTGTGGGAATTTAATTACCGCTTGGGTTCGCAATACCTTGCTTCCGACAAAACAAGAGCAAAACATTACTATTTGATGGCTCTCGAGCTTGGAGATACTAACACGATTGACTATGCCAAAAACTTGAGCAATCTGGCTTATTTATATATGTTTAATCGTAATTTCGACAGCTCAGAGTATTTCTATAATAAGGCTATAACATTGAAAAAGAGGCTGTTAAAAGGAAATCCCGACAGCATTGCCATTATGAAATCGCTGGGTAAAACCTACACGAGCTACGGAGGTATGCTGCTGAACAGAACGCAATATAAGAGGGCTACCGAAGTGCTTTACAAAGCCTTGGAGATGTTTGAGGCTGTAAAGGATACTTCCACGGTGGCTTCCACTTATCTGAATATCGGGGTTATTCATTTTTATTATCACGACTACGACAACGCCTTGGATGAATTTAAAAAAGCCTTGAAATTCAGTAGTTTGGTCGGTCGAAGGAAAACGGTAGCTTCGGCTATGACTAACATCGGTTCCATTTATAAGATAAAAAGGGAGTGGGACAAAGCCGATTCGATGTATCGGGCTGCCCTGATGATTAGGCTTGAAATCGGACCCAAATCTTCGGTAGCCGGATTGTATGAGAACCTCGGTATAATAGCAAAAGCCAAGGGCGAGTTCGACCGTGCCCTCGAGTATTTTAACAAGTCGCTGAATATTAAGTTGCAGATGAATAGCAAGATGGGGCTTGCTTCTTTGTATGCCAATCTCGGCAATTTGTATTACGGCAAAGGCAATTTGAAAAAAGCCGAGTCTGCTTTGCTGAAAGCTCTTGAGTATGCGAAAGATATGAAGAACTACGAAGCCGAGATTGACATCTTGTCGGTGCTTTCGGATTTGTACGAAGATAAAGGGAATTACAAAAAAGCGCTGAAATTTTATAAAAAATACTCGGTTCTCAACGATTCCGTTCATTCATTGAAAAACAGGGAATCCATCAACATGCTGAAAGAAAAATTCGAGTCGGCACAGAAAGACCGTGTTATTTCGGAGTATAAACAAAAGCAGGCCTTGGACAAGTTGATGAGCGAAAAGCAAAAACTGAACAACAGGCTCTTGGCAACGGCCATCTTGTTTATTTTGATAATCTTTGCTTTTGTGGTTATTTTAATAAACAACAAAAGAAAGAACGAACGTCGTATGTTTGAGAAAAATGCCGAGATAAGCCGACAGAAGATGTTGGATTTGGTGAAAGAACAGGAGATGAATTCCGTAAATTCGTTCATCATGGGGCAGGAGAAAGAACGTTCACGCATAGCTTCCGATTTGCACGACCGTTTGGGCAGTTTGCTCTCTGCCGTGAAATTGCATTTCAGTTCCCTTGAACCCAATTTTGAAAAGGATAAGGAGCTGAAGGAGAATTTCGATTACGCCATTGACCTTTTGGACAAATCCGTTACCGAGGTGCGTTCCGTGTCGCATAACCTTGCTAAAGAGGCGCTTACGGAGTTCGGCCTTGTAGGTGCCGTCGAAAATCTGATTGCCGCAATCAACTCGGCAGGCTCCATGAAGGTCGTCTTTTACAATTCGGGCTTCGACCATAGGCTGCCATACGAGTACGAGATAGAAATTTACCGAATACTTCAGGAGTTGGTTACAAATGCCATTAAGCACGCCAAGGCAAATGAGATTGTAATTCAATTCCTTGTTGACGGCGACAATCTTACCATTACCGTGGAAGATGACGGAGTTGGCTTCGACATTAAGAAAGTGAAAACCGACGGCTTGGGAATGAAAAATATTTTCAACCGAACGGCAAATCTCGACGGAAAATACACTGTCGATTCATCACCCGGAAACGGCACTTCCTATATCTTCGAAATTCCCATTCCTGAAGAATACAATAAATCATAAACCGGCATATTTATGAAGTATCTGCTTGTAATTGTGTCGTTTATGCTGTGGTTGTCGGCTTGGGGGCAAATGGCCGAAAAGCCCGATACGCTCGATTTGGAGCCTGTCGATACTTCCTACAGCCATCCCATAGGTTTTTGCACGGGAGGCGGTATTATGCAATCTTTGATAAGGCCCTCCGACAATCCCTCAGGCGATATTTCAAAGTTAAAAGGCGCGTTGACAAACTTTTTTGCCGTGGGAATTCTTTTTCATAAGGAAATTAAAAAGCCTTTTGCCTTGGAGTCGGGAATTAGATTCAACATTTCGAGAATATCCGTTTCTTACGAACAAAACAATACCGCTTTTGTCGATTTGGTGAACTATTCGACCATGTCTGTCCCCTTTGATTTCATTTATAAACCGGGGAAGAGACCTTCCGGCATGTTTCTCTTGGCAGGACTCTCCCTCGATATTGATATTAGCAAAAAATCCGATAAAAACAATCGCCTCTTTCCCTTGAAACCCTTGACTTTTTCCCTTGGCGCAGCCCTTGGCTATCGTCTCAAGACCTATGCTTCGATTCCGGAATTTCGCCTTTTTGTTAACTATTTACCACTCAATATTTTGAATGACAATAACACGGTTTATACCGAGGCGCTGCAATCCATAAAACTTTGGCGTTTGGGTATTTTATTGAGTATCAGATAAAAAAATCATTTATGACTAAACTTAGCGAAAAACAATTTAAAGCCAATAAAAGATTTCTGACCCTTTTGTCGGAAAAGTTTCCGAACATCAGGTCTGCAAAATCAGAGATTATCAACCTTGAAGCCATTTGCAGCCTGCCCAAGGCTACCGAGCATTTCCTGTCGGATATCCACGGCGAGTACGAGACTTTCAAACATATTTTGAGCAACGGCTCCGGTGTTATACGACGCCGTATTAACGACATTTTTAAAGATACTCTGACGGAAAAAGAAAAGAACGAATTTGCCATGCTGATTTATTATCCGGTGGCAATGCTCGATAAACTTGAAGGTGAAAACGGCCTGACCGACAGTTGGTTAAGGAAAAATTTGGAAATGCTTGTCGAAACAGCATCCTACATAACATCGAAATATACACGCTCTAAAATCAGAAAATCGCTGCCGCGTGATTTCGGATATATCATTGACGAATTGATAAATATAAACAAGAATTT
The DNA here is from genome assembly GCA_964585875.1 of uncultured Prolixibacteraceae bacterium. Lineage (GTDB taxonomy): Bacteria > Bacteroidota > Bacteroidia > Bacteroidales > UBA1556 > UBA6267. The sequence goes on from CAZPGC010000047.1 coordinate 12,089, forward strand.
CAGAAACCGTTCGGCCTATTTCAACTCCATTATCGATTCTATCATTAAAAACGATACTGCGCGTGCTTTCATTTACGAAATTGCTCATCTTATACAACGCATGTCCATCGACAGGCTTCATATCGTTGGCGATATTTTCGACAGGGGCCCTGCTCCCGACAAGGTGATGGATGAAATTATGCAAACACCCAATGTGGATATTCAGTGGGGTAATCACGATGTGGTTTGGATGGGTGCCGCTGCCGGCATTGAGGCTTATATTGCCATAGTAATAAGAATTTCAGCGCGTTATAACAATCTTGATATTTTGGAAGAAGCCTATGGAATAAACCTGTATCCGCTTTATGATTTTGCCGCCGAAGCTTACAAAGACGACCCTTGCAGCGGCTTTAAGCCTAAAAACTCGGCAATGCTGAACAAGAAGCAAATTGAGTTGATAAAAAAAGTGCACAAAGCCATTTCGATTATTCAGTTTAAATTGGAAAGCCGGATAATTAAGCGAAATCCCGATTTCGAAATGGATGACAGGCTTTTGCTCGACAATATCGACTTTGAAAAAGGAAATGTTAAAATCAAAGGTAAAAGTTATAAACTCAACGACACCCGTTTTCCGACCGTTGACCCGGAAAATCCCGATGTTTTGACCGAGGAAGAAGAGATGCTGATGCGAAAATTAAGAAAGAATTTTCTCAACAGCGAGAAACTTCAAAAACATATTGGCTTTCTTTATTCAAACGGGAGCATGTATTTGAAATTCAATGATTTGTTGCTTTATCACGGTGTCATACCACTCACCTTCAAAGGAAATCTGAAAGCCTTGAAAATCAACGGAAAAAAATACAAGGGGCGGGCCTTACTCGACAAACTCGACAAAATGGCGCGCAAAGCATATTATAACAAGGAGGCTCTACAAGCCAAAGATTATTTGTGGTATCTGTGGTGCGGACCCGATTCGCCGCTTTTCGGAAAAAAGAAAATGGCTACCTTCGAGCGCTATTTCCTCAATTCCAAATCTACCTACACCGAAGAGCGCAAGGCATATTACAAAATGAGAGAGAATCCCGAAGTGATTGACATGATTTTAAAAGAATTCGGCCTCGACGAAAACAAGGGGCGAATCGTTAACGGTCATGTGCCCGTGAAAGTGAAAAAAGGAGAAAGCCCGGTAAAAGCACGGGGCAAGTTGATAGTTATCGACGGCGGCATGTCGCGTGCATATCAGTCTGTTACGGGCATCAGCGGTTTCACCCTTATTTCCAACTCATACGGCCTTGTGATTGTGTCGCATATGGGTTTCGGCGGACGAAAGGATGCCGTAGAGACAGGAAAAGATATAATTTCTTCCTATGAATTTCTCGACGACAACAAGGTGCGCAAGACCGTTGGCGAGACAGACATCGGAAAACAACTCGCTTGTCAGATTGAGGGGCTGAATATGCTGGTTGCCGCTTATTCGCAAGGATATATCAAAGAAAAGCATGACTGACGAAAGATACGATATCACCGATTGGTTGCCGACAACGCCTGCCGAAGCCTTAAAACGCGGCTGGGACGAACTCGATGTGGTGCTCTTCAGCGGCGATGCCTATATCGACCATCCTTCCTTTGGCCCTGCTGTAGTGGGCAGAATAATAGAGAGTTACGGACTGCGTGTTGCCATTGTGCCGCAACCCAACTGGCGCGATGACTTGCGCGATTTTAAAAAGTTCGGAAGGCCGAGACTATTTTTCGGCGTAACGGCGGGCTCCATGGATTCCATGGTAAACCATTATACGGCAAACCGTCGCCGTCGTTCAAACGACGCTTACACACCCGGCGACAAGGCCGGATTTCGCCCCGATTACGCTTCGGTGGTTTATTCAAAGATTTTGAAAAAGCTCTATCCCGACGTGCCTGTGGTAATGGGAGGTGTGGAGGCTTCCTTGCGGCGGCTTACACATTACGATTATTGGAGCGACAAGCTAAAGCCCGGCATTCTTGCCGACTCGGGTGCCGACTTGCTCATTTACGGCATGGCCGAACAGCCTTTGCGCGACCTGATAAGGCTACTCGACCGCGGTGTTCCTTTTTCAAATTTGCGAAATATCAAACAAACGGTTTTTCTTGCTTCTGCCGAGGAAGCCCAAATAATTATCGACAAGTACGACCCCCTTATTTTAAATTCACACAACGACTGCCTTAAAGACAAAAAGCTCTTTGCCGCTAATTTCAAACCCATAGAGCAGCAGAGCAACAGCATGAAGGCAAGGCATATAATACAGATGGTGGGAGAGGACTGCCTTGTGGTACAGCCTCCTTATCCAACCATGACCGAGAAGGAAATGGACAGGAGTTTTGACTTGCCTTACACCAGAATGCCGCATCCGCGCTACCGGAAAAGGGGTAAAATTCCGGCTTACGAGATGATAAAATTTTCAATCAACATAAGCCGCGGCTGTTTCGGCGGCTGTTCTTTTTGCACTATCTCGGCACATCAAGGGAAATTTGTGGCCAACCGCTCGGAAAAATCGGTGCTGCGTGAAGTGGAAGAGATAAAAAAGATGCCCGACTTCAAAGGTTATATCAGCGACCTCGGCGGTCCTTCGGCAAATATGTATAAGATGCGTGGCGTGGATTTGGAGGAGTGTCGTAATTGCTTGCGTCCCAGCTGCATACATCCCAATATTTGCCATAATCTCGATGTCAGCCATAAGGCCTTGCTTGAACTCTACAGGAAAGTGAAAAACACCGCCGGCATAAAAAAAGCCTTTATCGGCAGCGGAATACGTTACGATATGCTGGTGGACCCTTCTTTGTCGGAAGACGACAGGAAAACCGCCGAAAAATATATCGAGGAGGTGGCGAAATATCATGTTTCGGGACGGCTGAAAGTGGCACCGGAGCACACCTCGCCTCGTGTGCTCAAAATAATGCGCAAGGCCTCCTTCGACCTTTTTTACAAGTTTAAGGAAAAATTTGAAAAGGCATCGCGTAAGGCAGGGCTGAATCAGGAGATAATACCTTATTTTATATCATCTCATCCCGGTTCCACCGTTGAAGAGATGGCCGATTTGGCATTGAAAACCAAAGAGTTGGGTTTTAGACTCGAGCAGGTTCAGGATTTTACCCCAACGCCTATGACCGTTTCCACCGTGATTTATTATTCGGGATATCATCCCTATTCCATGAAGAAGATTTATACGCCGGTGAGCAAAAAAGACAAGCTGGAGCAGCGCGATTTCTTTTTTTGGTATAAAAAGGAATACCGCCAAAAAATCAGAAATACCCTCCGCAGGATACGTCGAGATGACCTTGCCGATAAACTGTTGAGAGGAAAAAAATAACATTGAAGCAAAAGATGAAAAATATGAAAACGAAAGAGCGTTACGAAAAAGTGATGGAAATATTTTCGAGGGAGATGCCCGTAGCTGAGACGGAGTTGCACTATCGCTCGCCTTACGAACTCATTGTGGCCGTGATACTTTCGGCGCAATGCACCGATAAGCGCGTGAATATCATCACGCCTGAGTTTTTCAAGTCTTTTCCCACAGCCGACCACCTTGCAAGTGCCTCAGTGGAAGATATTTACGAGCATATTAAATCTTGCTCATATCCAAACAACAAAGCGAAAAATTTATCGGGAATGGCCAAGAAGCTGGTAAGTGAGTTCAAGGGTGTTATCCCCGATGATGTTGACGAATTGCAAAAGTTGCCCGGCGTAGGACGTAAGACCGCCAACGTGATTCTTTCCGTAGCCTTCGGAAAACCGGCTATGGCCGTTGATACACACGTCTTTCGTGTTGCCGACCGCATAGGACTTACGCACAAGGCCTCCAACCCTTTGCAAGCCGAAAAACAGCTGGTGGAACATTTTCCGGAAGACATCTTACCCAAGGCTCACCATTGGCTGATACTTCACGGCCGTTACGTTTGCAAAGCCCGTAAACCATTGTGCGACAAGTGTTTTCTGACGGAAGTTTGTGAGTATTATTTGAAAGCCATGAAGGATGTTTGAGTTTCCGAAAGGAATGTTTTTTTGTTTTATTGACTTTATGGCCAGACGCTGTAAACTCTCGTAAGTAAGAAGGCAATGTCAAAACTTGCGGAAAATTTATTACCTTTGTATATTAGAAGGCGTTTATACCGGAAGGTGGATTTAAACCGTTGCTACCATTAAAATTCGTATGGAAAAAGAACAAGGCTTGGTGTTGCTGAATAGCCTTGACACTGTGAGGGACAAAAATTATGTGATAAAACACAATATTATTTTCAAAAGATACCAAGGTGTTAAAAAGTTTTACGATGAAAAAAGAAACCGCTGTTAAAATATTTGAACAAAAACAAGTACGTGCTGTTTGGGACGACGAAAAAGAAAAATGGTATTTTTCGGTTCAGGATGTTGTGGCAATATTATCTGAAAGCAGTGATGTTAAGCAATATATCAAAAAAATGCGAAGGCGAAACCCCGAGCTAAATAGCAATTGGGGTACAATTTGTACCCCGGTTCCCATGATTGCAGCGGACGGTAAAATGCGAAAGATACAAGCCGCTGATACCGAGGGGCTTTTGCGTATAATACAATCTATACCGTCGAAAAAAGCAGAACCGTTTAAATTATGGTTGGCAAAAGTAGGAGCTGATAGAATAGATGAAATTGAAGATCCGGAGTTGGCTTTTGAACGGGCTATGGAAACGTACATAAAGAAAGGATACAGCCCCTCTTGGATAAATCAAAGACTGAAAAGTATAGAGATACGCAAAGAGCTGACGGATGAATGGGAAAAGCGGGGCATAAAAAAAGGGCCGGAATATGCCATTCTTACCGATGAAATAACCAAGACATGGAGCGGATTGACAACAAGACAATACAAGCGGTTGAAGGGTTTAAAAAAGGAAAATTTACGCGATAACATGACGAACTTGGAGCTTGTTTTTAATATGCTTGCTGAAGCATCTACTACGGAAATATCCAAGAAAGAAAAACCTAAAAATTTTATTGAAAATAAAAAAGTGGCAAAAAAAGGTGGTAAAGTTGCACATGCTGCCCGCAAACAGTTGGAAAAAACAACGGGTAAAAAAATTGTTAGCGATAAAAATGCCAAAATGTTAAAACCTCCGACTACCGGCGGATGACATTTCCAAACATTTGCTTTACAGCATTTTCTCATTTTTCGGGAAATAAATAAGACATTATAGACATTTTCTAAAAGGCCTGACAATTGGTCCCAATCTTT
>CAZPGC010000048.1:0-15400 GCA_964585875.1 uncultured Prolixibacteraceae bacterium
GGCATAAAAAAACACCCGACTTTCGTCGGGTGCTTATCAAAATTGCTGCGGAGAGAGGGGGATTCGAACCCCCGGTACGGTTAACCCGTACGCCAGTTTAGCAAACTGGTGGTTTCAGCCACTCACCCACCTCTCCGGCTTTGGTTTCGCTGAAAGCGGTGCAAAAATAGATATTTTTCTTTTCGCTGCAAATTTTATTTCCATTTCTCTTTTGTCATCCCCAAATTTTGTTGATAGGATTTTATTGTTCTGTGTTTCAGGGGTTTTACTTTGGTGCTACCAAGTTTTTATTTCAAAAGATGTTTATTTAATATCTCCAAAAGTTCGCCGCTTTTGAAGGGCTTGCTTATATAATCGGTCATGCCGGCCTCAAGAAATTTTTCCTTATCACCTTTCATGGCATTGGCGGTAAGGGCAATTATCGGGGTGTCGATTTTCCATTTTCTAATGGTTTGCGTGGCTTCTATTCCGTTCATCACCGGCATTTGGTAGTCCATAAAAATTATATCGTATTTTTTCCGAAGCACAAACTCAAGGGCTTTTTTACCGTTTTCAGCCACTTCTATGTCGAAGCCCAGCGTTTGGAAAATACGGTAGGCCACCTTTTGGTTTATCAGATTGTCTTCCACAAGCAGCACTTTATATTTATCGGCATCGGGTATCATCCCAATCTTGACTTTTGTGCTTCGTGTACTCTTCACGGGCCTTCGCGAGAAGGCTTTTTGTATGGCATTGTATAAACTCGATTGCTTTACGGGCTTGTAAATCAATACGTCGATATTGTTTTCTTTGGCTATGGTGGCGTTGGTGTTAATGGTGTCGGAAGAAATGATGATTGTTTTCAAGTCCGGATTCCGCTCATTGCTTTTTATTTTTTTTATGAGCTCAATTCCCGTCTTGCCGGGCATTGAAAAGTCGGAAATCAGCAAGTCCACTTTATTTTCATTAATATATTTTACGGCTTCATCTTGACTCTCGGTGGTAAAATATTTTACCCCCCATTTATCCAAAAATAGCGATATGATTTTAAGGTTGGTAGGGTTGTCGTCAATTACAACTGCTTTAATGTCAGTCATTTCCAAAGGAGGAAGAGGTGTGGGTTTTTTGGTTTTTTCCGAAACTTTCAGGCATAGCGTAAATTCGAAAACGGCCCCGCGGTTATTGTTTATCTTGTTGTTCGGATTAGGACTTTTGGCCCAAATCTTTCCGTGCATAAGCTCCACAAGCCGTTTTGAAATGGTGGTGCCGAGGCCTGTGCCTCCGAATTTCCTTCCTGTGCTGCTGTCTTCCTGAATAAACGATTCGAATATTTTGTCGATTTTATCTTCGGCAATACCGATGCCTGTGTCTTCAATGGAGAATTTAAGGGTTATTTTGTCGCCGTTCGTTTCAATGTTTTTTACGTGCAAATAGACTTGTCCTTCGTTGGTGAATTTAATAGCGTTGCCCAGTAAGTTGGTGATTATCTGATTGATACGGCTGTCGTCGCCAATGAGGACGGGAGGCACATCTTCTTCGATATAAAACAACAATTCAATGTTTTTATTAAATGCCTTGAGGGCGAAACGGTCGATTATGGACTCCACAAGATTGTAGATATTGAACTCCTGCTCGGTGATAACAAGTTTGCCGGCTTCTATTTTTGAGAAATCGAGAATGTCGTTTATCAACCCGAGCAGCGACTGTGCCGAGTCGTCGATGATTTTCAAAAGGTTAAGTTTGTCTTCGTCGTTTTCTTGTCCTTGCAGCAGTTCCACCACGCCGATAATTCCGTTCATAGGCGTGCGTATCTCGTGGCTCATATTGGCAAGAAATTCCGACTTTGCCCTTGTGGCTTCATTGGCTTCGTAAAGGGCTTTGCGTAGCTCGTAATTGGTGTTTTCAAGTGTTTTTTTGCTGAGAGCCAACTCACGGGAATAGTCTTCATTGCGCTTTTTTTCCTTAAGCAAAGAATTGTGAATTCTGTTGTTTTTCCAAGAATAATAGCTCATATAAACAAACAGGATGAAGAAAGCTATGCTGAAAATCAAGCTGTTATCGGTTTTGGGACCTATGAGCAAAACTATAGAAGGCAAAATCAACATCTCGATAAGATAAAGTATGAGCATTAAATACCTTTTGTACATGGCCACCGATGCGGCGCTTGCAATGCCTATAAGCCAAATGGGAAGTACAATCATTAAATCGGTGTCGCGATGCGGCGAATAAATTTCCATTACATACAAAATAGGGAAAAACAGCCCCGAAAGCACGATAAGCACTGTGGAAATGTTGTAATGGCTTTTCTTTTTTTTGCCTTTTAAAACCATAAAAGCTCTGGCAGACAATAAGATAACAAGCGGGATGTAGATGAAAGGTTGGAAAATCCTATGATTTGCAGGATTTGAAACCGGCAATAGAAGCAAAGGATACAAAAGCCCGAAGGTAATGACGGAGGTAAGGCTGTTTTCCTCAAAACCGTCTTGATATGCACGAAATGTTCTTACTTTCGATATTTCTCCGGATTTGGTTTTCATAGTACAATCGCTTAAAAAGCAGTTTCGGTTTTACGGCCCTAAATTTATTATAGCTGATGCCTTGAAGTCAATTATTAGAGTCAATTTCTTGTGTGATGGGTATATGATGTTGTATGTCAGATAGATAACGTTATATTTTTTTATTAACGGCACAAAGCATTAGTTTTAACTTTGCAAAAATTTTTAAAATGGGAAGAAGAAAGAGAAGATTGCCGGCCTTCGAAGATGTGGAGATTTTCGATGCCGGCGCCGAGGGTAAAGCCGTGGGCAGGGCAAGCGACGGCAAGGTGGTGTTTGTGCCCTATGCCGTGCCCGGTGATGTTGTTGATGTTCAGGCCGTTAAAAAGAAATCGTCTTTTTACGAATGCAAGATTACAGCCTTTAAAAAATATTCGTCTTTGAGGATAGAGCCGCAATGCCGGCATTTCGGTACATGCGGGGGATGCAAGTGGCAACATTTGAGCTATGATAATCAGCTGAAATTCAAGCAAAAACAGGTTGAGGATGCCCTGACACGCATTGCTAAAATAGACATCTCGCCCATAAAAGAAATTATTGGAAACGACAGCGAATATTTTTACAGAAACAAGCTGGAGTTTACCTTTTCCAACTTCCGTTGGCTTGAAGATTACAGCAAAGACGAAGATTTTTCCGAACGAAATATGAACGGTTTGGGCTTTCATATTCCGGGCATGTACGACCGCGTTCTCGACATAAAAGAATGCCTTTTGCAAGGGGAGCCTTCCAACGCCATTAGGTTGGCTGTCAGAGACTTTGCCATTGAGCACGCATTGAGTTTCTTCGATTTGAAAAAACAACAGGGCTTGCTTCGCAACCTTATCATCAGGACATCCACTACGGGCGACCTGATGGTGGTGGTAGTGTTTTACGAAGACGACGAAGAAAAACACAAGCTGCTTCTGAATTTTCTTGCGGAGAAATTCCCGCAAATCAGCTCCTTAAATTACATAGTAAACCAAAAGCGAAACGACTCCATAACCGACCAAGAGGTGATTTTATACCGCGGCAAAGACCACATCATGGAGCAGATGGAAGACCCCGAAGGGCAGGTGCTTCATTTTAAGATAGGTGCCAAATCTTTTTATCAAACCAACAGCTTGCAAGCCCGAAAGCTATATTCGGTAGCTGCTGATTTTGCGGCTTTGAGCGGCCGCGAAATCGTTTACGACCTCTATACCGGCACGGGCACCATTGCCAATTTTGTAGCGCGCAAGGCAGCTAAAGTCGTTGGAATAGAGTATGTTGAGGATGCCGTAGAGGATGCGCGCGTTAACTCGCGTTTGAATGATATCGACAACACGGTGTTCTTTGCCGGCGATATGGTCAAAATTCTCACCGACGAATTTGTAGCCCGAAACGGGAGCCCCGATGTGGTAATAAGCGACCCGCCGCGAGCGGGAATGCATGCCAAAGTTGTGGCCATGCTTCTTAAACTGAAACCTCGAAAAATAGTTTATGTAAGTTGCAACCCTGCTACACAAGCCCGCGATATCGCCCTTATGAAAGATGATTACAAGGTGACGAAGATTCAGCCGGTCGATATGTTTCCGCAAACGGCTCATGTGGAGAATGTGGTGTTGCTTGAAAGGCTTTAAATAGTGTCTGTCTCTAATGTCCGATTTTTTTGTTATGCTCGTTTTTGAAACAGTCATCCGCCGGTAGTCGGACTCCTTGGTTTCAAATACTTCACATGCCTCGAACATTATAGCTCAGATACTTTACTTTGTGGACGGCACTAAACAACCAATTTTTCCAAAAATTTTTTCTTTTAAAGCCAATGATTTAATATCTTAGTTTTGTGTTTGATAACAAATTGATTGGCGTTTTGAACAAGAAAAGGGTTTTAATAATATTTTTGTTAGCTGTAATAATTTCGGTTTCAGGGTGTTATCCTGTGAGAAATATTCCTAACGGTAAATATTTGCTCCTTAAAAACAACTATAAAATCGAAGAAGGAAATATAAAACAGCATTCTATACCGAGTTATTACAAGCAAAAACCCAATAAAAAGATTCTGTTTTTCAGGTTTTATTTGAATGCCTACGATTTGGGCACACACTTCAAGGACAGCTCGTGGGTTAACAGGCTGTTAACCGAAAATATAGGTGAGCCGCCGGTAATTTTTGATTCGGTTCTTGTGGCCGAAACGGGTAAAAATATCAAAAAACACCTTAATAATTTAGGTTATTACAACAGCTCGGTATATGCCAAAGTGAAAAAATGGCCTAAGCTGAAAACCGCTTCCGTCACTTACATTATCAAAGCCAAAAAGCCTTACAGGATAAGGAATATAAACTTTAAAATTCCGGAAAAAGACGTGAGGAGTTTCGTGTATGCCGATATGTATAACAGCTTGTTGAAAAAGGGTGAACTTTTTGATGTGGCTACCTTGAGGAAGGAACGCGACAGGATTGTGGACGGCCTAAACAATGCAGGCTTTTATTATTTTATGAAAAATCAGATTACCTATGTTGCCGACACTTCGTTAAATTCCAATGAGGTGGATATCACCTTGAATATCAAGCCTTTGCTGTCGAAGGAGTCGGTTGGCGATTCTTTGGTGTATATCAAAGACAGGAGATATAAAATAAAAGACGTTTACATTTTGTACGATATCTCGGCAAAAGATTTAAAGGAAGTAAAGGCCGATACGACGGATTTTGATTTTGTAGAGGACGGAAAGCGACATTATTTGTATCATTTTATTCATACCGGTAACATGAACATCAATCCGAAAGCACTTGTTAATGCCCTGTTTATCAAAGCCGGAAAATTTTACAAAAAAAATGATGTTATTGAATCGTACAAGGCGCTCACCACACTCAACACCTTTAAATATATAAATATTGACTTGTATGAGATACCTACTCCCGATACTTCTTACGGAAGTTTGGAATGCGTGGTGTCTTTAATAAGGAGTAAAAAGTTTTCCATATCGTCGGATTCGGAGGTTAAAAATACCGGTGGCGATTTCGGTTTGGAGGAAAATATCGGTTTCAGAAGCCGTAATTTTTTCAAAAACGCCGAAGTTTTTAACATAAATGCCCACGGCGCCATGGAGATGCAAACGGTGACAAACACTCCCAATGACAGCAAGTGGCCTTTCAATGTTTACGAGCTGGGTATCAATGCTTCCCTTGAGTTTCCGCGATTTTTGATTCCTTATAATATCAGAAGGGTTTCGCGTTATTTAAGGCCGAAAACGAGGATTAATCTGGGTTATAACTTTCAAAATCGCCCCGACTACGAACGCTACATTCTCAACGGCTCTTTTAAATATTCATGGCATCCGGTAAGTAAACGTTATTATGGTGTTAAATTGCTGGAAGTCAGTTCTGTGAAGATATATCCTTCGTCCGAATTTCAAGATGAGATAAACGGCTATACCGACCCGAGAATAAAATATTCGTATCAAGACCACTTGGTGTTGTCAACTTCTGCCTCTTATAACTATAACGAGATGAGGTTCAAAGGTTTAAGACCTTTCTCTTATTTGTTTTCATCCGTTGAGGTAGGCGGCCTTCCTTGGAATTTTCTGGCAAGATTAAACAAGGCTTCGCGCGATTCGTTGGGACAAGTTACCATCTTCGGTTTGCCTTCCGCCGAGTATATAAAGCTCGACAACGACGGGCGATATTATCTGCCCTCGGGCAAAAATTTTATGAATGTGTTTAGAGCCAACATCGGCATTGGCATTCCCATCGGCACATCGAAGGCTCTTCCCTTTGAAAAGAGCTTTTACATTGGAGGAGCCAACAGCTTAAGAGCTTGGGTGATAGGTACTTTAGGCCCGGGCTCATACAACTCCGACGCCACCACCTTCGAGGTAACGGGCGATATAAGAATGGAGTTTAACTATGAGTTCAGGTTTAAAATATCGGGCAGTTTCGAGGGGGCACTTTTCCTCGATGCAGGTAATATCTGGCTGCTAAACGAGAGTGACGCACGCCCCGGAGGTCAGTTTAAATTCTCCACTTTTCTGCCACAGCTAGCTCTCGACTTCGGTTACGGTCTGCGCTACGATTTGAGTTTTTTGGTGCTTCGGCTCGATTTTGCAAACCCCCTATATCAACCTTACTTGCCGAAGGGCTCCCGTTGGACTGCCTTAAATCCTGCGGGAAAGCTGATTACGGGAATAAATTTTGCAATAGGATATCCTTTCTAAACTATGGCAGGCGAGTATTACCAAAAGATAAAAACTCATTTTTTGTTTCCCCCGACAAAAGGGCAGGATGAGCTCATCAGCTTGCTTGCTTCTTATGTTTTTGAGGAAAAAACCGACGATATTTTTATGATACGCGGCTATGCCGGCACGGGTAAAACTTCGCTTGTGTCGGCTTTGGTGCGCACCTTGCGCGACCACCGCGTCCCCGTGGTTTTGATGGCTCCCACAGGGAGAGCCGCCAAGGTGTTGTCGGCATATTCCTCTTATCCGGCTTCCACAATACACCGTCGCATTTATTTTGCGGCAAGGTCTCACGACGGCAATATGGTTTTGAAGTTGAAAGAAAACAAATATCGCAATGCCGTTTTCCTCATCGACGAGGCTTCGATGATTCCCGACCGGCGCAGCAACGAAGAAGGTGGCGGTCGCATCTTGCTCGACGACCTTATGAATTATGTTTTCTCGGGCGAAAATTGCAAGCTGATTCTCGTTGGCGATGTGGCACAGTTGCCTCCTGTCGGCCTTTCGGTAAGCCCTGCTCTTAACTCGGTTTATCTGAAAAACGCCTATAAAAACGATGTGCGTAAGTTTGAACTAACGGAGGTGGTGAGACAGAAAAAGACCTCGGGGATATTGGAAAATGCCACAAGACTCAGAGAGGTGATGCTGTCGAAAAATTATGCCTTTCCGTTCTTTACTACCTATGGTTTTAAGGATGTGAGAAGAATAGATTCCTATGAACTCCCCGAGGAGATAATGTCGGCTTATGATACTGTAGGACAAGATGATACGGTGTTGATAACACGCTCAAATAAGAGGGCATACCAATATAATACGGCCATTCGCAACCGCATTTTGCAGAGGCAGGGCGAGATAGAAGCCGGCGATATTTTGATGATAGTAAAAAACAATTATTATTGGTTGGAAGAGGCTGATGGTGCGGGGTTTTTGGCCAACGGCGATTTGGTGGAGGTGATGAGCCTCAATTCTACCGAGGAAAAGCACGGTTTCAGATTTGCCGACGCCGATGTTAGGCTTATCGATTATCCCGATGAGCCCGAGATAAATGTTCGCTTGTTGCTCGATACTTTGTCGGCAGAAGGTCCGGCTCTTTCGCGGAGCCAAAACAATGAGCTTTACAATAGCGTGTTGGACAGTTATATGGGGCAAGGGGATATGAAAACAAGGCGTGCTAAAGTGCGTAACGACCCTTATTTCAACGCTTTGCAAGTGAAGTTTGCCTATGCTATGACCTGCCACAAGACGCAAGGAGGGCAGTGGGACACGGTCTTTATCGACCAAGGTTTTATAGCCGACGACAAAGTTGACCTCGATTATTTGCGATGGCTTTACACCGCCGTAACGCGGGCTACCGGCAGAGTTTTTTTGATAAATTTTCCCGAAGAGATGTTCGATTGATACGGCTCGACAAGCTTTTTTTATAATTTCGCAGCGGCAACGAAAAACCGGTTCGACAACGAATTGATTTTTGAAAAACAATAAAGATTATGGCATCGAATTTAAAGAATCTGTCGGAATACAAAAAAACCGAACTGAATTTATATCCCGAGACAAAGGTGGGAATAGTGGTTTCGGAATGGAATGAAGAGATAACTGACGCTTTGGCATCGGGAGCTATTGAGGCTCTGCATGAAAATGGTCTCACCGAAGAAAATATTATTATCAAATATGTGCCCGGCACCTTCGAGCTTGCTCTTGGGGCGCAGTGGATGGCTGAATATACCGATGTGGAAGCGGTGATTTGTCTCGGCTGCGTAATTCAAGGGGAGACAAGGCATTTCGATTTCATCTGCGATGCCTCTTCCAACGCCATAGCGCGTGTGGGGCTCGACTATCATTTGCCCGTTATTTTCGGTGTCCTTACCACCGACAATCTGCAGCAGGCCCGCGACAGGGCGGGAGGGAAGCACGGTAACAAAGGCGTTGAAGCGGCAGTTACCGCACTGAAAATGATATCTTTAGAGCACGACCTTTATTTTGAAGACAACTTCTCCGATGAATAGCAGGGCGCTGAAAACCGTTTTTATGGGCACGCCTGAATTTGCGGTGGCCTCCCTTGATGCCATTGTGAAAAGTCGCCACAGCGTAGCTGCTGTCGTTACCGTTCCGGACAAGCCGGCGGGGCGCGGTAAAAAACTCCGCCCTTCACCTGTTAAGGTTTATGCTCTCGAACATGATATCCCTGTTCTTCAGCCCGAAAAACTAAAAGATGAAGCCTTTGTGAAGGCTTTGCAATCTTTTGAGGCCGATGTATTTGTGGTGGTTGCTTTCAGAATGTTGCCCGAAAAAGTTTGGTCTATTCCGCCCAAAGGCACCTTTAATTTGCACGCCTCGCTGTTGCCCCAATATCGAGGAGCTGCACCCATAAATCACGCCATTATGAACGGTGAAACAAAAAGCGGTGTGACAACCTTTTTTATTGATAAACAAATAGATACGGGAAAGATAATAATGCAGCTTGAGGTTCCTTTATATGCGGAAGACACGGCCGGCGACCTGCACGACCGCTTGATGGAAGCCGGCGCCGGATTGGTGCTTGAAACCCTTGACGCCATAGCCGAGGGCAGCGTGCGGGAAATACCTCAGGAACAGTTGATTAAAGAGGGTGAGCAGCTAAAGGCAGCACCAAAAATCTTCAGGGAAGATTGCCGCATCGACTGGAACAAATCCGCTTATTCTATCGTGAATAAAATAAGGGGTCTGAGTCCTTATCCGGCGGCTTTTACGGAATTAAAAGACGATAAAGGCAAAATATTGACAATGAAAATTTACCGCGCACGTCGGGGAAAAAGCTTCGATGAAGATAAAATAAAAGCAGGCACGGTTTTCACCGACGGAGAAAGCAGGCTCGGCGTTGCCGCTGCCGATGCAATGGTGGAAATTGAAGAATTGCAGTTGCAAGGAAAAAAGCGCATGAGTGTAAAAGCCTTTCTCAACGGCTATCGAAATCCGGAAAAACTTAAAATTGAAGGGCTGTAAGCAGCTGTTTTGACGCAAGTAGCAACTTAATAAAAATCGTCTTAAAGCGGCTTTACGGGCAGGAAACAAGGTGAAATCAGGCCGAATTTATTAACAAAACCCGCGATTTATCAACAAAAGCCCTATTTTTAAGGGAAAGCGGTTGATATTTTATTTTTATCATTTATATTTGTGCAAATAAATCAAGTTTCTAACCAAATTAATTTTAACAGTATGAACAAATCACAACTTATCGAAGCTATGGCTCAAGGCTCAGGCCTCAGCAAAGCAGATGCTAAAAGAGCACTGGAATCATTCATTGCAGCAACAGGCGACGCCCTTAAAAAAGGCGATAAAGTTTCCCTCGTAGGATTCGGTTCTTTTTCGGTTAGCGAAAGAGGTGCCCGCACCGGACGTAATCCGCAAACCGGCGCAACGATTAACATTCCTGCTAAAAAAGTTGTTAAATTTAAAGCAGGTGCCGAGTTGGCTGCCAATGTAAAGTAAGACACGAAAGTCGTTACGACGAAAGCTTTCCGGATTAATAAAAATCCAAGGAAAGCTTTTTTTTTTGGCTGAAATTTGATAATGTGATTATTGTAGAGCGCTTTCAAACACTTATTTCAACGGTCTTATCAAACCTCCGGAATTTATCATCTTTTTGGCTTTTGTTTTTTTGTGTGGCCGAAACGGCTTGGCGGTATGAGTTAATTTCATATTTTTGAGGCTTGGAATTTTCATTTTAATTAAAGAATTATGAATGACAAACAGAATGATGTAAGCGATTTAAATTCAGTTAATTTGATAAAGTTTTTGTGGGACAGGCGTAAGCCCCTTATCATCGTGTCGCTTGTGGCGGCGGTGGCTGCGATAATTTTTTCGGCACCATATTTCATCCCGCCCAAATATAAGTCGGAGGTGATTTTGTTTCCTTCGTCAACAAACTCGGTGTCAAGGGCTTTGCTTTCACAAAATCAAGGTGCCAAACAGGATGTGTTGCAGTTTGGTGACGAGGAAAATGCCGAGCAACTGCTGCAGGTACTCAATTCCAGCGCCATAAGAGACCGTATTATTCAGAAGTATAATTTGATGAAGCATTACGACATCGACAAGGATGCAAAGTATCCTAAAACCTTGTTAATCAAGGAGTATCAAAGCAATATCAAATACCGGCGTACTGAAAATATGGCTGTGGAGATTTCGGTTTTGGATACCGACCCCGATACCGCTGCAATGATTGCCAACGACATTGCCGCACTGCTCGACACGGTAAAGATTAAAATGCAGAAAGCCAGAGCCATACAGGGTTTTAAAATTGTGGAGGCGGAGTATAAATCGCTTCTTGCCGACATACAACGAAAGGAGGATTCGTTGACGATTTTGCGTAAGCACGGTGTTCACGACTATGAGACTCAGGCCGAGATGATTAACCGTCAGCTGGCGATAGAGATAGCTAAGAATCCTCAT
This sequence comes from uncultured Prolixibacteraceae bacterium, assembly GCA_964585875.1. Lineage (GTDB taxonomy): Bacteria > Bacteroidota > Bacteroidia > Bacteroidales > UBA1556 > UBA6267. The sequence continues at coordinate 11,149 of CAZPGC010000048.1, forward strand.
TCGGCAGCGGTGAAAGCCCTGCAAGCTAAGCTCGACACTCTGGCGATTTATGCCGGTCCCTACGTTTCCATACGCGACGGGCTCGAGTACGAGAAAAAACACATTACCGAGGTAAAAGCCAAATATGACGAGGCTAAGATTGATGCAACAGAAGAGCTTCCTCAGACTTTTAAAGTGGATACTGCCTATCCCGCCGAGAAGAAATCTTATCCCGTGCGTTGGCTAATCGTGGTCGTTTCCACAGTTGGGGCTTTTCTGTTTATGGCCTTCCTGCTGATTGTTCTCGACAGCATAAAATCCATTGGCAAAAGCGAGTAATAAGCCGAAATTATGAAACTTGCCGGAAAGTGTGTTTCCAAAGACCGGCGTGTTGCCTTTATAGCCACGCTGCTTTTTGTTGCTCTCAACAGTTTTTTGTTGACAAGGGAATTTTTTTTCCTGGCCTTACTTCCGGCTGTTTTGTTTATTGGGTTGTTGTATTTTACCGCACCCGATAAGATACTGGTTTTCATAGCTTTTCTTACACCTTTAGCCGTTAATCTCTCCAGTTGGGACTTGGATATCGGCGTTTCTTTGCCAACTGAGCCACTCTTGGCAGCCTTGCTTTTGCTTGTTGTCGCCAAAATTCTTTACGAGCGGAAATACGACCGCCGGCTATTATTACACCCGTTGAGCTTGGCACTTTATTTTTATTTCTTTTGGATGCTTATCAGCACTTTAACAAGTCAATTTCCGGTGGTCTCGCTTAAGGCTTTTATCGCCAAGCTGTGGTTTATAGTACCCGTGTATTTCTTAGGTGTCGTGGTTTTCCGCAAGGAGAAAAACATTCTGAATTTTATTTTTGCATACATCTCGGGCTTTATCATTGTGATTATCTACACTTTGATAAATCACTACCAATTCGGTTTTACCAGCGAATCGGCACATTGGGTTATGACGCCCTTTTACAACGACCACACATCATACGGTGCTATGCTCGCCATGTTTATACCCTTTCTGACGGGTACCTTGTTTATGAAATCCATCGGGCGTGGATTTAAATGGCTGCTGTTTGGTGTTTTGGTGCTCTTTGTTGTTGCTTTGGTGCTGTCGGTTAGCCGTGCCGCATGGGCATCGGTGGTGATGGCGGCGGGAATTTGGTTTTTGATTCATTATAAAATAAAATTCAAATGGTTGGTATGGACGGCCTTTGTCTTTGCCTTTTTGATATTTGCCAATAAATCGCAGATAATCATGAAGTTGGAGAAGAATAAGCAAGATGCCAAGGGCTCTCTTGTGCAGCATGTCGAATCGGTGTCGAATGTGGCTACAGATGCCTCCAACCTGGAACGTCTCAACCGTTGGAGTTGTGCTCTGCGAATGTTTGCTTTGCGGCCGGTTTTTGGTTTTGGCCCCGGCACCTATCAGTTTGTTTACGGTCCACTGCAAAAGTCTTACGAAAAAACCGTGATTTCCACCAACACAGGCACGCGCGGCACGGCTCACAGCGAATATCTGTTGATACTTTCGGAAGAAGGCCTGCCGGGAATAGTGAGCCTGCTGTTAATCTTCTCGCTTATTATTTATTTCGCGGCGCAGAATGTAAGCTTATTGAAAGACAAGGAAAAAAGGACTCTTAACATACTGTTACTCTTGGGAATAAGCACATATATGGTTCATGCTTTTTTCAATAATTTTCTCGATACCGACAAGGCCGCCGTACCGTTTTGGGGCTTTGCGGCAGCAATTGTCGCTATGAATTTGCAGGTAAAAAAAGAAATCGGGGCAGGGGAGCCAAAGTCCCCCAAGTGAAAGCGGACCCTAATTTATTTCGCAGCGTGAAACGCAGTCGATAATTCGCAAAATCGAATTAGGTTTTATGGAATAATAGGTGTTTTTACCGTCTCTTCTCGAGTTAAGTATTCCTCTTGTTTTCAAGATATTAAGATGGTGGGAGGTGGAGGCTTGCTCAATGCCGAGCGCTTTATATATCTGAGTCACGTTCATTTCCTTATTTTTGTCGAGCATCTCAATTATGGCAACACGCATCGGGTGAGCCAAGGCCCTGAGTTTCGATGCCGCCTCTTCCAATCTTCCTGAGTCAAGTTTCTTATTCATAACATATTACCATTAAATTATAAACACGCTGCAAATATATAAATAAAATATATATAAATATATGTTGCTTAATGATTTTCATTCCGGATTTTAGACTTGGCTTTTGTGTATTTAGTGTCAAGTACATAAAAACAAACATCAACCGGCTTGTTCCGGTTTTTTTTGGAAAAATAGATATTTTACACCCAAAGAAAAGACCTTAAAGGGCTTGATAACACTCTTTTATTTTTTCAAAAGAGGCGTTGATGTCGAAATCCAGACCTACGGAGTAGCGCACTAAACCCGGTGACAGTCCCATTTCTTTTTGGATGTCTTCGGGCACTTCCGAGGAGGTGCTTTTGCCCGAGTTGCTGAAGAGGGTTTTGAAATAACCGAGGCTTACGGCGAGATAGCCCACTCCTTTTTTCTGCATCATGCTCATAAAACGGCTTGCTCTTTCAGGCGTTTCGAGGTCGATGGCAATCATACCTCCGAAACCGAATTGAGGATTCATTATTGACTTCATCAACTCGTGCTGCGGGTGAGACTCCAGACCGGGATAATTGACTTTCAGGCCCATTTCTTCAAATTTCTTAGCCAAAAACATGGCGTTTCGACTGTGCTGCTGCATTCTTATGGGCAGGGTGAAAAGGTTTTTGTGGATGTTTGCCGCCCTGATGGAATCGAGTACACCGCCCAGCAGCATGGAGCTGCCGTCGTTGAGGTCGATAAGGCTGTTGATAAAATCGGCATCGCCGCAAATAGCCCCTGCCGTGGTGTCGTTTTTGCCGTTTACAAACTTTGTCAGTGAATAAACAACGATATGTGCTCCTAATTTTTTGGGAGAAATTATCAAAGGCGAAAAGGTGTTGTCAACAACGAGAGTGATATTGTGTTCGTCGGCTATCCGTCGTAGTTCGGGGATGTCGGCAATTTGCAGCAATGGGTTTGTAATGCTCTCTGTGTAAATGACTTTGGTGTTTGGTTTTATGGCTTTTTTCACCGAGTCGAGGTTAGTGATATTCACAAAGTCGGTATGGATATTAAATTTGGGCAGGTAGTTTTTCATAAAGGCAAAGGTGCCTCCGTAAGAAGAAACCGAGCTGACGATGTGGTCGCCGGCGCTGCAAAGTTGCAAGATGGTATTTGTTATTGCGGCCATTCCCGAGCCTGTGTCCCATGCGGCTTCGGTGCCTTCCATGGCTGCCAACGATTTGGAAAGTGCAAAATTCGTAGGATTCCAATGACGGCTGTAAAGATAAGCACCTTCGAGTTCTCCGTTGAAGCAAGCAGTCATGTCTTCGCCGCTTTCGAAAGTATAGGTGGCCGAGTCGTTAATCATATGATTAACACCGCGATGCGAGCCTATCTCGGCAGAGGCTTCCAAAGAAACAGCAGGATTAAATTTCATATCTTTAGTTTTTTATGGTTCGCAAATATTAAAGCACAAAGATACAAAAACGATGAATAAATTAAGCATTATTGCGAAAGATATATAATATTTAAAGCGATTAGCTTAAAATATAAAAAAAATTAAAGTCAAGCTATTGCGGGGTGCCTGTTACGATTTATATTTTTAAGATGTGTTTTTATAAAGTATTCCCCAAGACAAGATTTAATGAATAATTTCCTCAACCGTTTTTGCAAAAGTCTCTCTACAACACAGTCCCGTGGGGTTGAAGACTTCGCATTTCTCTATGACTTTGGGTCTGTAGAATGCCGTTATCTCTTCCCATGATGTGAGTCCATGATGCTTGACGGCTTCTTTAATTTGCTCGCGGTCAATGTTGTTGCAATAGCAGATTATCTTGCGTGTCGCCTCATTTTTAAACCAAATCGGTTTACGAAGTAGCGAGGTGTATATTTCGATTTCATTACCGAAATAGGCGGTTTTGCACCCGGGATTCATACACAGATAATGATCTTTATCGTTGTGGATATTACCGCGTAACTCTTTGTCAAGCATTGATTTAAAGACTGTATTTGGAACCTTTTGTCCGGCCTTTCCACACTTGGGACAGGGCTCGCCGCTCACACTGTTTTTAAGGTGTTCAAAACCCTCGACTTTGTAATGCGTTTCGTTGATTTTTGCTATTATCTCCTGCTCCGTGAGTAGTTTTTCGTCGTAAGTTACTATGCCCGAGTCGCTTTCGTGGTCTATGTTTCTCTCTTCTAT
>CAZPGC010000048.1:15500-17108 GCA_964585875.1 uncultured Prolixibacteraceae bacterium
TCAGGACTTATTTCCACACTTTCACTTTTCTTACCGGAATACAGATAGCTTGAAAAATAAGGGACAGAGAGAAGTAATACGGCGACAACGCTCACAATGGTAAGAAACTTTTTCGACTGCCAAAAACTCTCCTTGACTTCTGTGTCGCAAGCGCATTCGGGACTGTTTTTATTTGCAGCTTTCAGCTTTTGATACCATGCGAATGCCAATACGAAAAGCGTGAAGGCAATCAGATAGGGTCTCAGTGATTCCAGCCAAGTCAAATTCGCCGTCAGCACGCTGCCGCCTGCAACAAGTGCCAGAAAAGGGGTGATACAGCAGAGTGATGCCGCCGCCGCCGTTATTAATCCGGTACCTATCAGGGCTTTTTCCTTTTTTTCTTTGGTTTTCATTTGTCGGGGTTTAATTATATGTATTATTTAGGTAACATTTATTAATGAATTGTAAACTAATCAGATAGATATTTCTTTAATATGCAATCAAACATAATTTCATCTTCGTTATTGCAATAATAATAATAGGTGGGGCCTTCCTTGCGAACCGATACGATTTTACCGTCTTTCAATTTTCGAAGATGTTGCGAGATAGCCGAAACCGACATACCTAGAATATCGCTCAGGTCGCAAACACAGAGCTCTTTTTCTTTTCGCAACAGATATAAAATTTTTAGTCTTATTTCGTTTCCGGCAAGGGAGAAAAGTTCCGAAAGCCTGCTCAAGGGCAGTTCCGCTGTCGCAACAGCTTTTTTACAGGCCTCAATTTGTTCTTTGTCGGCATAAAGCCTCACGCAACTGTTTATCGTCATAATTTTATTATTTTAGAAAATGCTAAAATATAGCTATTATGACGAGCTTTTATTTAAAACCTTACATAATTTGGTGATAAATAACAGATTACAATTGTGATTAGGTTTGAAATTTGAGTAAAGCAATATTAATTGTCGAGGCATAAACGGTGGCTATAAGAAAAAACCCTTTACTTCGTTACGCTCATGCATTGATATTCAGCATTTCGCAAGCCTCGTACTTGCCGTTTTTTGTAAGCCACAACGAAAAATATATTTTTCCAAGTTGATTTTTAATTTTATAACTTTGATGGACAGGTGTAAAATATACCCGTTCGGGTATAAAAAGTTATTTTCTTAAACATATTATACCCTAACGGGTGTAAAATACAGAAAAAATATTATTTTTGTACCCGTAAAGGTATAAAAGTCATGAATTATGCGAAATGAACTTTCGGAATCTTTTCTTTCTTTAAATGAATTTGTAAAAACAAGAAGAAAGGAACTGGGATTAACTCAGAAGATGCTGGCGGAAAAGTCGGGTGTAGGTTTGCGTTTTATCCGCGAATTGGAGAGTGCCAAACCAACTTTGCAAATGAATAAAGTAAATCAAGTGCTGATCCTGTTCGGATACGAATTGGGACCGGTGCCCCTTAATCGCAAAAAGTTATTAAATGAGAATAGCAAAAGTATTTATGCATAAGCAATTAGCAGGAACTCTTACTGAAGATGAGGAAGGTTATCATTTTCAATACGATAAAGAATATTTATCGAGTAGCCACCCCGAGCCGGTAAGTTTGACTCTGCCCATCCAAAGCGAGTCG
>CAZPGC010000049.1:0-16993 GCA_964585875.1 uncultured Prolixibacteraceae bacterium
ACTGGATGGTTCAGGAGCAAGAGCGCGGTATCACCATTACCTCCGCTGCCACTACCGTATTCTGGAAAAGAAAAGATATTCAACACAAGATAAACATCATCGACACCCCCGGTCACGTCGATTTCACCGTTGAGGTGGAGCGCTCCTTGCGTATTCTCGACGGCTCGGTGGCCCTATTTTGCGCCGTAGGAGGCGTAGAGCCTCAAAGCGAAACCGTTTGGCGTCAGGCCGATAAATATAAGGTGCCGCGTTTGAGCTTCGTAAATAAAATGGACCGCTCCGGTGCCGATTTCTTTGATGTTGTTGAACAAATTAAAGAAAAATTGGGTGCCAACCCCGTGCCTCTTCAAGTGCCCATAGGTGCCGAAGAGAAATTTCAGGGCGTTGTTGACCTTATTCAAAATAAGGCTTTTGTTTGGGACGACTCCAGCCAAGGAGTAGTAATCAACGAAGTGCCAATTCCCGACGACCTTAAAGACATCGTTGAGGAGTACAGAATGAACCTCATCGAAGGCGTTGCCGAAGAAAGCGACGAACTGCTTGAGAAATTTATGGAAGACCCCGAATCCATCACCGACGAGGAAATCAGGGCTGCCATTCGTAAAGCTACCATCGAAATGCGTATCACTCCGGTGATGTGCGGCTCGGCCTTCAAAAACAAAGGCGTGCAGATGTTGCTCGACGCCATAATCGACTACCTGCCAAGCCCCCTCGATATCGACGATGTCATCGGAACAAATCCCTACACGCAAAAAGAAGAAACAAGAACCCCCGACCCCAAAGAACCATTTGCAGCCCTGGCTTTTAAAATCGCTACCGACCCCTTCGTGGGACGTATTGCTTTTTTCAGGGTTTATTCCGGTACTCTTGAGGCGGGATCTTATGTATATAATGCCAACACCGGCAAAAAAGAGAGAATATCGCGCGTGATGCAAATGCACGCCAACAAGCAAAATCCTCTCGACAAAATCGAGGCAGGCGACATCGGAGCCGCAGTGGGTTTCAAAACCATTCGTACCGGTGATACCCTTTGCGACCAGAAACATCCCATTGTGCTGGAATCAATGACCTTCCCCGATCCGGTTATCAGCATTGCCATTGAGCCCAAAACGCAAAAAGACGTTGACAAGCTCGGCACAGGCCTTGCCAAACTCGCCGAAGAAGACCCCACTTTCCGTGTGCGTACCGACGAGGAGACAGGCCAAACCATCATCAGCGGTATGGGCGAGCTCCATATCGATATCCTTATCGACCGTCTTAAGCGCGAGTTTAAGGTGGAGTGTAATCAAGGACAACCCCAAGTGGCTTACAAAGAGGCTCTTATCGGCTCTACCGAGCATCGCGAAGTTTACAAGAAACAAACTGGTGGTCGTGGTAAATTTGCCGATATTCAATTTGAAATCGGACCCGCCGACGAAGGAAAAACAGGCTTGCAGTTTGTTGACGAAATTAAAGGAGGTGTTATTCCCAAAGAGTTTATCCCCTCCATACAAAAAGGTTTCGAAGCTGCCATGCTCAACGGTACCCTCGCCGGTTACGAAGTTGACAGCATGAAAGTGCGTTTGTTCTTCGGTTCGTTCCACCCTGTCGATTCCGACCAACTCAGTTTCGAGATTGCCGCCAAGATAGGTTTCAAAAACGCTACCCGCAAGATTAAACGCGCACTCTTGGAGCCCATTATGAAATTGGAAGTGGTTACACCCGAGGAATATATGGGTGATGTCATTGGCGATTTGAACAAAAGAAGAGGTATGATTACCGGCGTAACGGCAAAAGATTCGGTTCAGATTATCAAAGCCGAAGTGCCTTTGGCAAACATGTTCGGTTATGTAACTTCATTGCGTACCATCACCAGTGGCCGTGCTACTTCGTCGATGGAATTCGGCAAGTACGACATAGTACCCGATTCGATAGCAGAAGAAATTATCAATAAATAGATATTACAGAGATGAGTCAAAAAATTAGAATAAAACTTAAATCTTACGATTTCAATCTGGTGGACAAATCCGCCGAGAAGATTGTTAAGACAGTGCGTTCTACAGGCGCCATCGTAAACGGCCCCATCCCTTTGCCTACCGACAAAAGGATTTACACCGTTTTACGTTCGACCTTTGTAAACAAAAAGTCGCGTGAGCAGTTTCAGCTCTCCACGTACAAACGCCTGTTGGATATTTACAGCACATCATCCAAAACCATTGACGCTCTTATGAAAATGGAGTTGCCCAGTGGTGTGGAAGTGGAAATTAAAGTGTAATTAAAGGTTAAAATACAATAGAGATGTCCGGAATTATAGGAAAAAAGATTGGAATGACCAGCATTTATGACCAAAACGGCAAAAACGTGCCGTGTACGGTTATAGAAGCAGGTCCTTGTGTTGTCACTCAGGTGAAGACGGTTGAGAAAGACGGATACAGTGCCGTACAATTGGCCTATGAAGATGCCAAGGAGAAAAACACTCCCAAGGCAATGGTAGGTCACTTCAAAAAGGCCGGAGTAACACCCAAAAGAAAAGTTGTGGAATTTACCAGGTTCGAAGAGCAAAAAAAATTCGGCGAAGTGGTAACGGTAGAAGTTTTCTCCGAAGGCGAATATGTTGACGTTGTAGGCACATCCAAAGGAAAAGGCTTCCAAGGTGTTGTAAAACGTCACAACTTCCGCGGAGTAAACGACGCCACTCACGGTCAGCACAACCGTTTGCGTGCTCCCGGTTCGATAGGTGCTTCATCCTATCCTTCGCGAGTGTTCAAAGGAATGCGTATGGCAGGCCGTACCGGTGGCCAACGTGTGAAAATGATTAACCTTCAGGTGATGAAAATCGTACCTGAAAAAAATCTGTTGGTAGTTAAAGGTTCCGTTCCGGGACCAAATGGTTCATATGTAATTGTTGAAAGATGGAGTTAGAAGTATATAAAATAAACGGAGAAAAAGCAGGTCGTACCGTGAAGCTCAACGAGTCCGTTTTCGGTATTGAGCCCAACGACCACGCCATCTGGCTCGATGTCAAGCAATACAGAGCTAATCGTCGTCAGGGAACACACAGCTCCAAAGAGCGTTCGGCATTGTCGGGCAGTACCCGCAAGCTAAAGCGTCAGAAAGGAACGGGAACAGCACGTCTCGGTGATATCAAGTCACCGGTTTTGCGCGGCGGTGCCCGTGTTTTCGGCCCTCATCCCAGAGATTATTCTTTTAAGCTGAACAAAAAAGTAAAACGTTTGGCACGTAAATCCGCCCTTACCTACAAAGCTAAGGAAAACGGAATCGTAGTTGTCGAAGACTTTACTTTCGAGCAGCCTAAGACAAAGGATTATCTGAAAATGCTCGGCGATTTGAATATCAACGGCGAAAAAACCCTTTTGGTAACCAACGAGATAGACAACAATGTCTATTTGTCGGCACGCAACGTTCAAGGTGCGAAAATCAAAAGGGCAGCCGATTTGAATACCTATGTTGTTTTGGAGGCTAAGAAGTTGATTATCAGCGAGTCGTCTCTTAAGACCATAGAAGAAATTCTTAGCAAGTAAATGTTTAATCTATAAAGATTACAAGTGATGGAAATTATTGAAAGGCCTATTATTTCTGAAAAGATGACGATGTTGGCTGACAAGCTCAACCGATACGGCTTTATTGTTGACAAAAGAGCCAACAAAATTCAGATAAAAAAGGCAGTTGAGAGCTTATACGACGTTGAAGTCGTCGCCGTAAACACAATGAATTACGGCGGGAAATCAAAATCCAGAGCTACCAAGTCGGGTTATATCCCCGGAAGAACTAAAGCTTTTAAAAAAGCAATTGTAACATTAGCAGAAGGTCAATCTATTGATTTTTACAGTAATATTTAGGAGAAATGGCTTTAAAGAAATACAAACCAACTACATCAAGTCAGCGCTTTAAAATCATAAGCGCCTTCGACGAAATTACTACTGCAACTCCTGAGAAGAGTTTGTTGGCTCCTAAGAAAAAATCAGGCGGTAGAAATAATCAGGGAAAAATGACGATGCGTTACATCGGCGGCGGTCACAAGCAAAAGTACCGTGTTATCGATTTCAAACGCGACAAAGACGGCATCCCTGCAACGGTGAAAACCATCGAGTACGATCCTAACCGTACGGCACGCATAGCCCTTGTGGTTTATGCCGACGGCGAAAAACGCTACATCATAGCTCCCAACGGTCTTACCGTAGGCAAGAAGGTGATGTCGGGTAAGGATGCTACTCCCGAAATAGGAAACACCATGTTCCTTGCCGATATTCCTTTCGGTACCATCATTCACAATATCGAATTGCGTCCCGGTCAGGGTGCCAAAATGGCTCGTTCGGCAGGCTCTTACGCCCAGCTTATCAGCCGCGACGGCAAATATGCAATCGTGAAGATGCCCTCGGGCGAAACACGCATGATTTTGCAGTCGTGCCGTGCCACCGTAGGTATGGTTTCCAATCCCGACCACAGCCTCGAGCGCTCCGGTAAAGCAGGTCGCTCGCGTTGGTTAGGACGCCGTCCCAGAACTTCGGCAGTGAATATGAACCCCGTTGACCATCCCATGGGTGGTGGCGAAGGAAGAGCTACCGGTGGTCATCCTCGTTCGCGTAAAGGTCTGCCTGCCAAAGGTTACCGTACACGCAACAAGAAGAAGGATTCGAACAAGTATATTATTGAAAGAAGGAAGAAATAATAAAATTTTATTGATATGAGTCGGTCATTAAAAAAAGGTCCATATATACATTACAAACTCGAAAAACGGGTTTTGGAAGCTCAACAATCGGGCAAGAAATCGGTCATCAAAACATGGTCACGTGCCTCGATGATATCTCCCGATTTTGTAGGACTTACTATTGGTGTTCATAACGGAAATAAATTTATACCTGTTTACATTACCGAAAACATGGTTGGTCACAAACTGGGCGAATTTGCCCCCACACGTACCTTCCGTGGCCATGCCGGTAGTAAAAAGAAAGGTAAATAATAAATAATATTATCAGCAATGGGTGCAAGAAAGAAATTAAGAGCAGAAGCAGTGAAAGAGGCCAAGAAGACAACATACTTTGCCAAGTTGAACAATGTGCCTACATCACCGCGCAAGATGAGATTGGTTGCCGATATGGTTCGCGGTAAAGATATCGACGAGGCTATGGCAATCCTGAAACATTCTCCCAAAGAAGCTTCTAACAGGGTTTACAAACTTTTGCTTTCGGCCATCGCCAACTGGCAAGCCAAAAACGAAGGTGCCCGTCTTGAAGAGGCTCAACTGTATATAAGCGAGATATTTGTGGATTCGGCACGTATGCTTAAAAGGTTGCAAACAGCCCCCCAAGGCCGTGCTTACCGTATTCGCAAACGCTCGAATCATGTTACTTTATACCTCGACAGCCGCGTGATGTGGGAGGATGAAGAACCGGAAGAAACAGAAATTAATAACCAATAATTACGAATCTAATGGGTCAAAAAACAAATCCTATAGGATTAAGATTAGGAATAACTCAAGGTTGGAGCTCCAACTGGTTTGGCGGTAAAAACTTTACCGATAAACTCGTTGAAGACGAAAAAATAAGAAAGTATTTATACGTGCGTTTGGCCAATGCCAGCGTGTCGAAAATATTTATCGAGCGTACCCTTAAGTTGGTAACCATCACCATCAACACCGCCCGTCCCGGTATCATCATCGGAAAACAGGGTGCCGAGGTTGACAAACTCAAAGAAGAGATAAAGAAGATTACCAACAAAGAGGTTCAAATAAACATCAACGAGATAAAAAGACCTGAACTCGACGCCTTTTTGGTGGCCACCTCCATTGCTAAGCAAATAGAGGGACGCGTTTCTTACCGTCGTGCCGTCAAAACCGCAATAGGTTCTACCATGCGTGTAGGTGCCGAAGGTATTAAAGTGTTGATTTCCGGACGTATAGGTGGTGCCGAGATGGCACGTTCAGAGATGTACAAAGAGGGACGTATCCCCCTGCACACTCTCAGAGCCGACATCGATTACAGCTGGGTTGAGGCTCATACCACCTACGGACGTATTGGAGTGAAAGTATGGATTTTCAAAGGTGAAGTCTTCGGCAAACGCGATGTTACTCTTGTTCAAGAGTCGGGCAAAAAGTCGGGACATCACGGACCGAGACGTCAACGCAGAAGAAAATAAATTACAAAGAATCTTTTAAAATTTTGGAATAATGTTACAGCCAAAGAAGACAAAATACAGAAAGATGCAAAAAGGAAGAATGAAGGGCAACGTTACGCGCGGAGCGGAGCTGGCCTTCGGTTCTTTCGGCATAAAGTCCTTGGAAGAAAACTGGTTGACGGGGCGTCAGATAGAGGCTGCACGTCAGGCTGTTACACGTTATATGAAACGTGAAGGACAAATCTGGATCAGAGTATTTCCCGATAAACCCATCACCAAAAAACCCGCCGAGGTTCGTATGGGTAAAGGAAAAGGAGCCCCCGAGATGTTCGTGGCACGATGCAAGCCCGGCAAAATCCTCTTCGAGGCGGAAGGCGTTCCTTATGAAGTGGCTAAAGAAGCTTTGCGTCTTGCAGCCCAGAAACTTCCGGTGAAAACAAAATTTATTGTCAGAAGAGATTACAGGGAATAGTTTTAAACCCTTAACTTTAAAGATACAAAGCGATGAAACAAGAAGTAATAAGAGAGCTCTCTACCGAAGACCTGAAAGAACGACTCGATGCCGAGCGCGCTCAACTGGTGAAAATGAAATTGCACCACGCCGTTTCGCCCATCGAGAATCCTCAGAAGATAAAAGAGAGCAGAAAAGGAATAGCCAGAATATTAACCGAATTGCGCCGCCGTGAATTGGCAGCTCAACAAGAAAAATAAAGAATCTGTAAGTTATGGAAAGCAGAAATTTGAGAAAAGAAAGAATAGGGGTTGTCAGCAGCAACAAGATGGATAAAACCATCACCGTGAGCGTTGAGCGTAAGTTCAAACACCCTATTTACGGTAAGTTCGTCAAGAGCACCAAAAAATATATGGCTCACGACGAAAATAACGAATGTGGCATCGGCGACACCGTAAGAATTATGGAGACCCGGCCACTGAGCAAAAATAAGAATTGGAGATTAGTTGAAATTTTAGAGAAAGCTAAGTAGTTATGTTACAACAAGAATCCAGAGCATTAGTAGCCGACAACAGCGGTGCAAAAGAAGTACTCGTTATCAGAGTGCTCGGAGGCACCCGCAGAAGGTACGCTCGCATTGGCGACAAGGTGGTAGTTACCGTTAAGAGTGCTATCCCTTCCGGAAATATCAAGAAAGGTACCGTGTCGAAAGCAGTGGTTGTTCGCACCAAAAAAGAAACCCGTCGTGCCGACGGCTCATACATCCGTTTCGACGACAACGCAGTGGTATTGCTCACTGCCACCGACGAGATGAGAGGTACACGTATCTTTGGCCCCGTTGCCCGCGAGCTGCGTGAGAAAAAATTTATGAAGATAGTGTCATTAGCACCGGAGGTATTATAAACCATTAAGAAAGAAATTGTTATGCGACCGAAATTGAAAATAAAAAAGGGAGACACAGTGAAAGTCATTACCGGCAACGACAAAGGTAAGCAAGGTAAGGTGCTGGAAATGCTCCCTAAGAAAAATCGTGTGCTTGTGGAAGGTGTAAACATCGTATCCAAACATTCCAAACCCAGCAACGAAAATCCGCAGGGTGGAATCATTAAAAAAGAAGCACCCATCCACATTTCGAATGTTATGTTAGTTGATAACAAGGGTAACGCCACCCGCGTAGGCCGCAAGGTCGAAAACGGTAAAATCGTTCGTTACTCAAAAAAATCAGGGGAGGTAATTAAGTAATGTATAGTCCAAGGTTAAAAGATAAATACAAAAAAGAGATAGTTCCTGCTTTGATAAAGCAGTTCAACTACAGCTCTGTGATGCAGGTTCCGAGAATAGTGAAAATCTCGTTGAACCAAGGTATCGGCGCAGCCATCACCGACAAAAAATTGCTCGACAGCTCCATTGAAGAGCTCTCGATGATTGCCGGTCAAAAGGCTGTTAAAACTTATTCGAAAAAAGATATTTCGAACTTCAAGCTGCGTAGAGGTATGGCCATTGGTGCCAAAGTAACACTGCGCCGCGACAGAATGTACGAATTTCTCGATCGTCTTATCTCTGTATCCATCCCCCGTATCAGGGACTTCAGAGGTATCAACGACAAAGGTTTCGACGGTAGAGGCAATTACTCCTTCGGTATTGCCGAGCAGTTGATATTCCCCGAAATCAACATCGACAAGATTAACAGAATTCAGGGAATGAACATCACCATAGTTACTACCGCAAAAACCGATGAAGAAGCTTTCGCTTTGCTTAAACATTTTGGATTACCATTTAAAAACTAATACAGATGGCTAAAGAATCGATGAAAGCGCGTGAGCGCAAAAGACAAAAGATGGTTGAAAAATACGCCGACAAAAGAGCAGCGCTGAAAGCTGCCGGCGATTACGAAGGACTGCAAAAGTTGCCCCGCAACAGCTCTCCGGTACGATTGCACAATCGTTGCCAGATAAGCGGCAGACCCAAAGGATATATTCGTCAGTTTGGCATTTCACGTATCAATTTCAGGGAAATGGCCCTCAAAGGTCTTATCCCCGGTGTGAAAAAAGCAAGTTGGTAAAAAATCTAAAACAATTATAGAGATGGTAACAGATCAAATAGGAGATTACTTGACAAGGATACGCAACGCCGTAAGAGCCAATCATCGCGTTGTGGAAGTGCCTTCGTCGAAACTCAAAAAAGAGATGACAAAGATACTTTTTGAGAAAGGATATATTCTCAGCTATAAATTTATCGAAACCGAAAACGGCGTAGGTAACACCATTAAAATAGCTTTGAAATATCATCCCGAAACCAAAGCGCCGGCCATAAACAGCCTTACGCGCGTGAGTAAACCCGGCTTGCGTAAATATGTTAACGCCAGAGAATTGCCGCGTGTGCTCAACGGTTTGGGGATAGCCATTATATCCACCTCTCAAGGTGTCATCACCGATAAAGAAGCCCGAAAACTTAATGTTGGCGGCGAGGTATTATGTTATGTAAGTTAATAATTTAAGGAGAATCAAACAATGTCTAGAATAGGAAAACAACCCGTAAATATCCCTGCCGGAGTGGAAGTGAAAGTTAACGACGGCGTGATTACCGTCAAGGGTAAATTGGGCGAGCTTACACAAAAGTTCGACCCTCAAGCCACAACGGTTAAGGTGGAAGACAATCAAGTGATTGTGGAAAGGGCAAGCGACAGCAAACAGCACCGTGCTTATCACGGACTGTACCGTTCGCTTATCAACAATATGGTCGTTGGCGTAAGCGAAGGATTCAAAATTGTGCAAGAGCTTGTAGGTGTGGGTTATCGCGCCTCCAACAGCGGTCAATTGCTCGACCTTTCATTGGGATTCTCCCACCATATTTATTTCCAAATTCCCGACGAAGTGAAAGTGGAAACAGTGTCGCAAAAAGGTAAAAACCCGTTGGTGATACTCACTTCATACGACAAGCAACTTCTGGGACAAGTGGCCGCCAAGATACGCTCATTGCGTAAACCCGAGCCCTACAAAGGAAAAGGTGTGAGATACCAAGGCGAAGAAATAAGAAGGAAAGCAGGTAAATCGGCTGCTGCCAAATAATTGATTAACAAGTAAAATTTAAAAGCACGATGAAAAACAAAAAAGAATTTCAAAGATCGAGGGCGAAACGTCGCGTACGTGCCAAGGTCTCCGGAACGGGAGAGCGCCCAAGATTGAGTGTTTTTAGAAGTAACAAACAGATTTATGCCCAGTTGATAAACGATGAAAACGGCACCACTTTGGTTTCGGCATCGTCAAAACACGAAAGCATAGCTTCTAAAGACGCTCCCAAAGTGGAAAAAGCTAAAATGGTAGGCCTCTTGCTTGCCGAAAGAGCTAAAGAAGCAGAAATAGAAAATGTCGTTTTCGACAGAAACGGTTATGTTTATCACGGCCGCGTAAAAGCTTTGGCCGAAGGAGCACGTGAAGGAGGACTTAAATTTTAAAGAATTATGGCAAAAATGAATTCAAAACGAGTAAAACCCACTGATATAGAATATAAAGATCGGCTGGTAAGTATTCAAAGGGTAACCAAGGTAACCAAAGGGGGTCGTACTTTCAGTTTCTCGGCCATTGTTGTTGTCGGAAACGAAAACGGCGTTGTGGGTTACGGCCTTGGTAAAGCTAAAGAGGTAACCGCTGCCATTCAGAAAGGTATCGACGATGCCAAAAAGAATCTGATCGAGATTCCGGTGCTCAAAGGAACTATTCCTCACGAGCAATACGGCAAATACAGCGGCGCCAAAGTTTTCATCAAGCCTGCTGCTCCCGGTACCGGTGTTATCGCCGGCGGTGCTATGCGTGCCGTGCTGGAGAGCGTCGGAGTGAAAGACGTTTTGGCCAAATCGAAAGGCTCTTCGAACCCCCACTCGGTGGTGAAAGCGACTTTCGATGCCCTTACCAAACTTCGCGATGCTCATAAAATCGCCGAAGCGAGAGGTATTAGTGTTTCTAAAGTGTTTAACGGTTAATAATACGGAGATTGAGTTATGAAACAGCTGAGAATAAAGCAGATAAAAAGTGCCATCGGTCGTCCCGAGCGCCAGAAGAAAACTCTTAAGGCTCTGGGATTGCGTAAGTTGCACCAGGTGAAAGAAGTTAAGGCTTCTCCCGAGATTCTCGGAATGATTGACAAGGTTAAGCACTTGTTAAGTGTTGAAGAAATTTAATTCGGAAAAATAACAAATTAAAGATATAACGATGGATTTAAGTAATCTAAAACCGGCAAAAGGCTCGGTAAAAAATCGTAAAAGAATAGGAAGAGGACAAGGTTCCGGTCGCGGCGGTACTTCCACACGCGGTCATAAAGGTGCCAAGTCGCGTTCGGGTTATAAATCGAAAGTAGGTTTCGAAGGAGGCCAAATGCCTATCTATCGCCGTCTTCCCAAATTCGGTTTTAAAAACCGCAACCGCGTTGCTTATCGCGGCATAAACCTCGATACCTTGCAACAACTCGTTGATAAGAAAAATCTGGAGTCTATTACTCCCGAAATCTTGTTCGAAAACGGATTGGCAAGGAAAAACGACCGTATTAAAATTATGGGTCGCGGTGAGTTGAAATCGAAATTGGAAATTAATGCCCATGCTTATACTCAAACGGCTCTCAAAGCCATTGAAGCAGTTGGTGGCGTTGCAAATATTATCTGAAAATGAAGAAGTTTATAGAGACAATAAAGAATATTTGGAATATTGAGGATTTGCGTAATCGCATAATGCTCACCCTCGGTCTTATCTTGATATACCGTTTGGGTGCTTATGTGGTGCTTCCCGGAATCGACCCGCGCGGTCTCGATGCTTTGCAGGCACAGAGCCAAGGCGGACTGTTGGCACTTATCAACATGTTTTCCGGCGGCGCTTTCGCCAATGCCTCCATTTTTGCCCTCGGCATTATGCCTTATATCACTGCCTCTATCGTGATTCAGCTTTTGGGTATGGCCGTGCCTTATTTCCAAAAACTTCAGAAAGAAGGTGAAAGCGGGCGTAAGAAAATAAACCAGATAACACGTATGCTTACCGTGGGTATCGTGGCTTTCCAGGCTCCCGCATATATCACAAATATGCTTAGAACACTGGGACCCACCTACCACACCAAAGGAGGCGAAGTGTTGAGTACCGTGCCGCTGCACGACTACAGCCCTACTTTCTTCTTTGTATTATCGGTAATCATACTCATAGCCGGTACCATGTTCATCATGTGGCTTGGCGAGAAAATCACCGATAAAGGTGTCGGAAACGGCATTTCACTCATCATTATGATTGGTATCATCGCTCGTTTGCCCATGGCTCTTGCCGCCGAGTTTTCCTCGAAAGTTATCGAGCAAACAGGTGGTTTGGTGATGTTCCTCTTCGAAATGGTATTCCTGGTGATGGTTATCCTCGTTACCATATTGCTGGTGCAAGGCACACGGCGTATCCCCGTTCAGTTTGCAAAACGTATAGTGGGTAACAAGCAGTACGGCGGTGTCCGTCAGTACGTTCCCTTGAAGGTTAACGCTGCGGGAGTAATGCCTATCATCTTTGCTCAAGCTATTATGATGCTGCCCATGTCGCTTATAGGCTATGCCACCGACAACAGCACCCTTTCGGCTTTTGCAAGAGCCTTGACCAACTTCAACGGTTTTTGGTATAACTTCATTTTCTTCCTGATGATTATAGCCTTCACCTATTTCTATACGGCTATCACCATCAACCCCACACAAATTGCCGAAGACCTTAAGAAAAACGGCGGTTTTGTGCCCGGCGTAAAACCCGGAAAACGTACTGCCGAGTTTATCGATTCGGTATTGTCGCGTATCACTCTGCCCGGCTCCATATTCTTGGGATTTGTTTCCATTATGCCGGCCTTGGTGCGCTTAATAGGTGTCAATCAACAATTTGCACGTTTCTTTGGCGGCACTTCGCTGCTGATTCTCGTGGGCGTTGTTCTCGACACCTTGCAACAAATAGAAAGTCATCTTCTGATGCGTCACTACGACGGTTTGACCAAGTCGGGACGTATTAAAGGAAGATCGTCGAATATGTTCCAATCGGCAGGTTTACATCAATAGTAAAATGATAGTAAAAACCGCCGAGGAAATAGAATTATTGAGACAAAGTTCTTTGCTTGTTGGAAAAACTCTGGCCGAAGTTGCCAAAGTGCTTAAACCCGGTGTTAAAACCTCCGTGCTCGACGAAGTTGCAGAAACTTTCATACGAGACCACGGTGCCGAACCCGGCTTTAAAGGCTACGGCGATTTTCCCGCTACGCTTTGCATCTCCATCAACGAACAAGTTGTTCACGGGATACCGGGCGACAGGGAAGTTGTTGACGGCGACTTGGTTTCCATCGATTGCGGCACCTATATGAACGGATATTACGGCGACTACGCCTATTCCTTCGCCGTGGGCGAGGTGGACGAGAAAGTGCTTGAGCTTCAGCGTGTCACCAAAGAGTCGCTCTATCGTGGTGCGGCACAGGCCGTTACCGGCAAAAGAGTAGGAGACATCGGCTACACCATTCAGTCTTACGTTGAGTCCTTCGGCTTTTCCGTTGTTCGCGACTTGGTAGGCCACGGCATAGGCCGCAACCTGCACGAAAAGCCCGAAGTGTTTAACTACGGTCGCAAAGGCACCGGCAAGAAATTGCCTGAAAATCTGGTGATTTGCATCGAGCCCATGATTA
Organism: uncultured Prolixibacteraceae bacterium; assembly: GCA_964585875.1. Taxonomy (GTDB): domain Bacteria; phylum Bacteroidota; class Bacteroidia; order Bacteroidales; family UBA1556; genus UBA6267. The sequence continues at coordinate 13,235 of CAZPGC010000049.1, forward strand.
ATATGGGAGTAAAAGACGTGGTGATGGAGCAAGACGGATGGACGATAACCACCGCCGATAATATGCCCTCGGCACATTTCGAGCATACGGTGGTTGTGAAGAAAAACAAGCCGGAGTTTTTATCGACATACGAATTTATTGAAGAAGTTTTATCAAATAATTTAAATATAAGATAGTTATGGCAAAACAAGGAGCAATAGAACAAGACGGCATCGTTACCGAATCGTTGGGTAACGCTATGTTTCGCGTGAAGCTGGAAAGCGGTCACGTGGTTACGGCTCACATCTCCGGAAAGATGCGAATGAACTACATCAAAATTCTTCCCGGCGATCGTGTAAAACTTGAAATTTCGCCATACGACCTTACGAAAGGTCGAATATCTTTCAGGTATAAGTAAATTTTTTAGAAACTAATTTAAAAGATATAAAGCTATGAAAATCAGAGCTTCGGTAAAGAAGAGATCGGAAGACGACAAAATCGTCAAGCGTAAAGGACGCGTTTATGTTATCAACAAGAAAAATCCTAAACATAAACAACGTCAGGGTTAGTAACGTGAATTAATAACTTATTTATTTAATAGATATATGGCTAGAATCGCGGGTGTAGATATCCCAAACAACAAAAGAGGCGAAATTGCTTTAACATACATCTACGGCATAGGTCGCAGCAAGGCTAAAGCAATTCTGGAAGCTGTTGATATTGACATCAACAAAAAAGTATCCGACTGGTCTGATGCTGACCAGAAAAAAGTTCGTGACTACATAACGAATAATGTAAAAGTTGAAGGAGAGCTGCGTTCGGAAACGCAAATGAACATCAAGCGATTGATGGACATCGGTTCTTATCGCGGTATCCGTCACAGAATAGGCTTGCCCTTGCGTGGTCAGAGCACCAAAAACAACGCTCGCACACGTAAAGGTAAGAAGAAAACCGTTGCCAACAAGAAGAAAGCGGTTAAATAATTCTTAACGGTGTTTTTTTAAATTGTTTATAAGCAGAAATATTATATCGATATGGCTAAAAATGTAAAAAGAGGAAAATCGGCTAAGAAAAGAGTTGTCAAAGTTGATGCAGTGGGCAATGCCTACATTTCGGCATCGTTCAACAACATTATCATTTCTTTGACCAACAGTGCCGGACAGGTAATTTCGTGGTCGTCGGCCGGAAAGATGGGTTTCAAAGGTTCGAAAAAGAACACCCCCTATGCCGGACAAATGGCAGCGGAAGACTGTGCCAAAGTAGCATACGACCTTGGTTTGCGCAAGGTTAAGGTTTATGTAAAAGGACCGGGTTCGGGTCGCGAGTCGGCCATCAGGACTATCCACAGCTCGGGCATTGAGGTTACCGAAATCAGGGATGTTACACCTCTTCCGCACAACGGATGTCGTCCTCCCAAACGCAGAAGAGTTTAATGTTTAGAAAAATAATAACGGAAATATAGAATAGTTATGGCAAGATACAGAGGTCCAAAAACGAAGATAGCCCGTAAATTCGGAGAGCCGATTTACGGACCGGACAAGAATTTTGAGAAGAAAAAATATCCTCCGGGACAACACGGAAACTCGCACCGTCGTAAGAAACAAAGTGAATACGGTGTGCAGTTGAAAGAAAAGCAGAAGGCCAAATATACCTACGGTATTTTGGAGCGCCAATTCCGTAATCTTTTTAAAACGGCGAGTCGTAAAGGCGGCATTACCGGTGAAGTGCTCTTGCAACTGTGCGAAGCACGTCTCGACAATGTTGTTTACCGCTTGGGCATAGCACCCTCGCGTCCGGCGGCACGTCAGCTGGTAAGCCACCGTCATATCACCGTCAACGGCGAGGTGGTGAATATTCCCAGCTATCAACTGCGGGCAGGCGACAAAGTGGGTGTTCGTCAACGTTCGCAATCCATGGAAGCCATCACCGAATCTCTCGCCGGCCGTGCAAACAGCTACAACTGGCTTGAGTGGGACGGCGAGAAAATGGAAGGCGTATTCAATGCTTATCCTCAACGCGAGGATATCCCCGAAAATATCAATGAGCAGCTGATCGTTGAATTGTATTCCAAGTAATAATTTTGAGTAATTTTTAAAAACTATAATAGATGTCTATAATAGCATTTCAAAAGCCGGATAAGGTGGTGATGATTGAGGCCGACGACTTCAAAGGCAAATTTGAATTTCGTCCTCTTGAGCCCGGTTACGGTATCACCATAGGAAACTCTTTAAGAAGAATTCTGCTTAACTCTCTTGAAGGCTTTGCAGTCACAAGCATCCGCATCGAGGGCGTAGAACAGGAATTTTCGTCCATACCCGGTGTAATTGAAGACGTTACCGACATTGTTTTAAATATGAAACAAGTGAGGTTTAAACGTCAGATCGATTCTTACGAAACGGAGAAAATCCTTATCACCATTAACAATCAGGAAACTTTCAAAGCAGGCGATATCAATAAGTTTCTTTCGGGTTTTCAAGTATTGAACCCCGATTTGGTGATTTGTAATATGGATCCTTCGGTAAATCTTTCCATAGAAATAAGCATTGAAAAAGGACGCGGCTACGTTCCCGCCGAGGAAAACCGCCTTATTAACGCTCCTTTGGGAACTATTTTTATCGACTCGATATATACTCCCATCAAAAATGTGAAATATGCTATTGAGAATTATCGTGTAGAAAGAAAAACCGACTACGAAAAATTAATCATTGAGATTGAAACCGACGGCTCCATTCATCCCAAAGAGGCTCTGAAAGAGGCCGCCAAGATTCTCATTCAGCATTTTATGCTGTTCTCCGACGAGAAGATTATTTTCGACGAAGACGAAAAAGGCGCTTCCGAAGAATTCGACGAGTCGATGTTGCATACACGCCAATTGCTTAAAACCAAGCTTGTTGACCTCGACCTTTCCGTTCGTGCTCTCAACTGCTTGAAGGCCGCCGAAGTTGATACACTCGGCGATTTGGTTTCTTTCAACAAAAACGACTTGCTGAAATTCAGAAACTTCGGTAAGAAATCGCTCACAGAGTTAGAAGAATTAGTGAAATCAAAGAATTTGACATTTGGAATGAACACTTCCATTTACAAATTGGATAAGGAATAAAAGTTATGAGACATAAGAAGAAATTTAATCATTTAGGAAGGACAGCGGCACACCGTAAAGCCATGCTTAAAAATATGGCTACTTCGCTGATTATGCACAAGCGTATCAGAACTACTGTTGCCAAAGCCAAAGAGTTGAGAATGTTTGTAGAGCCCATTATCAACAGGGCAAAGGAAGACACTACTCATTCGCGCAGGATGGTCTTTCGCAAGCTGCAAAGCAAAGAGGCCGTTAACGAGCTTTTTAGAGAAATAGCCGTGAAGATTGCCGACCGTCCGGGCGGATATACACGCATTCTGAAAACAGGTAACCGCTTGGGTGATAATGCCGAGATGTGCATCATAGAGCTTGTGGATTACAACGAAGCTATGTTGGCATCGAAAGAGACGAAGAAAACCAAGACTACACGTCGCCGTCGCGGTGGCAAGAAGACTTCGCAGGCTGCTGCCGAAGCTCCGAAAGCTGCAACTACCGAAGAAACCAAGGCTGTTGAAGAAAAGCAGGAAGAGCCCAAAGCAGAAGCTAAAACCGAAGAAACTCCCAAGACTGAGGAGGCTCCCAAGGCTGAAGCTAAAGAAGAAAAAGCTCCAAAGACCGAGGAGGCTCCCAAGGTTGAAGAGCCGGCTGAAGAGCCGGTTGAGGAAGCTCCCAAGGCCGAGCAAACTGAGGCTACAGAAGCT
>CAZPGC010000050.1:0-16649 GCA_964585875.1 uncultured Prolixibacteraceae bacterium
TTCGGGGAATCTCGGCAAAAGTGGGCGAGTTATCGAAACAGGGATACATGTTTTGATTCCCATAGGGGTACATAATTGCTCGCAAACGCCAACTTTTACCATTGGCATTAACGATATTGGTGGAAGGGTTACGACAGCACGAGCCCCAGTAAAACATCCATCCCGTGGCGGGCGGCACCCCGCTTAGATAAACGCCGTTGGGATAATTGGCATCAGAGGTGAAGATATGCTCTTGCACCGCTCCCATATTGGCATTTGCATTGGTCATACCCGTACACACAATATGCGGGAAGTTCGGATTATTATTACAAGTGGGCGAAATATCTTTGGGCCATCCCGATATTTCATGAAGCGTGATACTTCCTGCCGGCGAGTTGCTTTGTAATGTTTGTGTGGACCCAAAATTAGCAGCACTGCCGTAAGAAGTATAGCATTCCCGATATGCTTTCAAAATAAAGCGATACCGCCCGTTGCTAAGGCATTCCCATGTTATCTCTCCACCCATGTAGTGAGTGGCACGGGCAATTTTGACATCGGAAAAAAGCGATATCAAAACCAAAACAATCAAGTAAAATAACTTTTTCATAGTATTTAATTTAGGTTAATATTTTCCAACTACTAATTCGTAAAAATCATCCTTGACAAAATATTTTTTCGCCAAAGACCTGATTTCGTCACTCGTGAGAGATTTCAATTTTTCGATAAAATCGTAATAAAAATACGCGTTTAAACCCGACAAGGCAGCCTCCTTAATTCTGTCGGCCGTAGCAAAGGGGCCGTCAAAACCTCTTTGAAAAGCTCCTTGCATAACGGTTTTCACCAGCGACAATTCTTCTTCGGACACAGGCTCGTCGCTCAGCCTTTGCATCTCAAAAAATATTTCTCTCAAAGCGTCGGCCGTAACTTCGGCCTTCACTTCGGTGCTTATAAACATAAAAGTGTCGTCGGTATTTTGAGAAACACCGGCACCGATGCCGTATGTAAATCCCTTATCCTCACGGATATTCATCATCAGGCGTGAACCGAAATAACCACCGTAAATGGTTACCAAAGTCTGTAAGCCGACATAATCGGGATGTCCGCGTTTCACCCATCGTTTACCTATGCGTATAGCATTCTGCACTACGTCGTCGAACGCTATCTTGTGCTTTTTACGCTCCGAAGGACGAAAATCTTCCAAAACCACTGTTCTGGCTTCTTTGTTTGCAAAAGTTCCGAAATTTTCCTCCAGCAAATCTTTCAGAAATCCGGGAATTTTGCCGCTGACATAAAAGTCCATCTTGTTGTCGCGGTAATATCTTTCGAAGAAAATACGTAATTGTTCTCTTGTAACATCTTTATAATCATCGATATACGACGGCCTTCCGTAGGCATTGTCTTCTCCGTACAGAAGCGCAGGAAATCTGTCGCGGGCCACAAAACCCACTCTTTGATTGTTAATAGAGAGCTCCTGCGTTTTCTTGCTCAAATACAAATCCAACTCCTTCTCGGGAAAAACCGCCGAAGAAATAACATCTGCCAAAATAGGCAAAGTCTCCTTTAAATATTTATTCAGCACCGTAAGGCTGACCATCGCATAATCCTTGGTTATTGAGGCATTTAAAGATGCCCCGTAAAAATCTAAGGCGGCCGCTATTTGATCACCTGTCATTTTCTCGGTACCCTCGGTCAGCAGCTTATTGACAACAATGGGTAACTTACTGTTTTGGTGATATTTGGCGCCGGCTTTCAAAACCACTTCCACCTTTACCATCTCTTGAGTTGCGGCATCGAAAGCATAAACTTTCATACCGTTGCTCAAAGAATATTCTTGGGGCTGCATTATCTTTAACTCGCCAATGTCGTGAATCTGCGGCGCTTTCCTTCTGTCGATTATCTCCGTCATTTTACCAATGTAAATTGTCCTTTTAATATTTTCCGTTCTCCCCTTCCGTTTTTATATGTTACGGTGTAAACATAAACTTGCGGAGCTTGCAACTCTCCGTGCCAAGTGCCGTCCCAGCCGCTGTTGATGTCTTTTGACGAATAGAGTAATTGGCCTTGGCGGTTCATTATCGTTATGCTGAAATCGGAGATGTTTTCACCGTAAACCTTAAAGATATCGTTGTTGCCGTCGCCGTTGGGAGTGAAGGCCGAGGGCACGAATACCGAGGTGCATTCCCTGTCGATGCCGACATGGAATTTATGGATATGCTTGCTGCCGTATTTATCGGTAACGGTTACCGTATAATCGGAATTACTAACAGGCTGAACAACAGCATAACTCATCACGCTGCCGTTGCTCCAGCGATAGCTTTCTCCTCCGAAAACCTCGAGACGTGCATCCTCGCCAAAGCAAATAACAGGGTCGGCTCCGAATTTAATCGTTGTATCGCTTTGTGTAGCAGACTGATTTTCAGGCTCATCGGCGACCTTTTGTTCTTGCGCCACAATTTCAATATCATCCTTTTTAGTTTGGGGTGTAGCGGCAAGCTCCCGCTTACTGTCTTTTCCCGCGTCAGCTTTCTTCTCATCTTTCTGCTTTTCAACAATTTTCTCGTTTGTCAGCGACACGGCTTTCTTTTCATGTTTTACGGGTTTTACCCTTTTTGTGCTTTCATCAGGCTTTACATTCGTAACAACATCCTTTTCTCTTTGTTCGGATGTTGCCGTAATATTCGTCGAATCGCTTTTCACAAGCGACGGGACAGGTTTTGCCTGCTTAGGTATAATGGTTTCGGGAACATTGTTAACCTCTTTATTGTCAGGCTGTTTATTTACTAAAACAAGGACCAAAACCGTAGCCGCCGCAACCAAAGCCACAGCCGAATAAACAAGAGTTTTCCCGCTGAAGAAACCTTTTGGTGCTTGGGGTATGCTGCTGCTCACCTTTTCCCAAACCTGCGGCGAAGGCTCAATGGTGTAATCCTTAAAAGCCTTCGCAAATGCTTTCCCCATATTTGATTTATCGTTCATTTTCCCTCGTTATATAATTTTTCAATTCTTTTACGTAACCATTGTCGTGCTTTCAGAAGTTGCGATTTGGAGGTGTTCACCGATATTCCCAAATCGGAGGCTATCTCGTTATGATGAAAGCCTTCTATTTCATAAAGGTTGAATATCGTTCTGTAACCCAAGGGCATAGAACGTATCAGCTTCAACATCTCCTCCGTTGTAAGCCGGTCGTAGCTCTGATTTTTATCCTCCACAAACTCCTGAATCTCATCGATGTCAAGGTGATATTGACGTTTTAAATTCCCGCGTATCAGATTGAGAGAGGTGTTAATCATAATCCGGCGTATCCAACCTTCGAAAGAACCTAAGCCGCTGTAATCGGGCAGCTTTGAAAACACTTTGATGAATCCGTCCTGAAGAGCATCCTCGGCCTCGGCACGGTTGGAGAAATACCTCGAAACCACCCCGAACATCAACGGAGCATACTTATCGTAAAGCATCTTTTGATACTTCGGTTTTCCCCTCAAACACTGCTTAATAAGTTCCTCGTCGGATATCATCACGTCACAGACACATTTTGGTTATCAATTGGTGTCCACCTTATTTCTTTTTATAATATAAGGTGGTGGAATTTTCGTCACGAAATAGCGAGGCGGCAATCCGCTTTACATCTAAAATACTGACTTTGTTGTATTTATCAATCTCTTTATTGCTCAAAGCAGCATCTCCCAAAAGTTCGAAATACGAAAGATTCATGGCCTTGTCAAGACAATTTATTTCCGAAAAAGTCAATGAAGATTCCACTTTGTTTTTCACTTTTGTCAATTCGTCCTCATCAACATATTCTTCGGCAAGTCTTTTCAATTCCCTGTCAACAGCTCTTTCGGCTTCGGCAAAATCAACACCCTCGTTGAGATATCCCGCAACCACAAACATACCCGGCTCCATATCGCCGCTGATGAATGCCGACACCGAAGAAAAGAGTTTTTGTTTTTTGTGCAATTCAATATTCAGTCGCGAAGATTTTCCATTGGAAAGAATATCGGAAATCAGGTCGGTGGCGTGATAATCGTCGTCAAGGCGGGAACACATCCTGTAAATTTTAAACAAGGCATTCACCGGCACATCGCGTTCCACTTCAAGAAAACGATGCTCGGTTTGCGGTGGCTCTTGCGGCAGATTTCTAACATAAGGCTCTCCCGCCTCAATAGGCTCAAACCACTTGACACATAAGCTTTTAACCTGCTCAAGCTCAAGGTCGCCGGCCAGAGTGAGTATTGCGTTTGAAGGATTGTAAAACTTTTTATAGAAAGCCTTGACATCCTCCATTCGGGCATTCTCGATATGTTTTATATCCTTGCCGATAGTAGCCCAGCGGTAAGGGTGCACTTTGTAAACAAGCGGACGCAGCAGGAGCCACACGTCGCCGTAAGGCTGATTTAAATAACGCTGTTTATATTCTTCTATCACCACATTACGCTGAACTTCAAGGCTTTTAGGGCTAAAAGCCAAATCATACATCCTGTCGGATTCCAGCCAAAAAGCCGTTTCGAGATTTTCTTTGGGAATGGTGAGGTAATAATTTGTGTAGTCGTTGTTGGTAAAAGCGTTGTTTTCCCCTCCCACCCTTTCGAGTACATCATCGTAGCGCGGAATATTTTTGGAGCCGCCGAACATAAGATGCTCGAAAAGATGTGCAAAGCCCGTAAGTTCGGGATTCTCATCTTTGGCACCCACATTATAAATAATGTTCATGGCCACAATGGGTGTGCCGGTGTCGCGGTGCACAAGCACACGCAAACCGTTTTTCAAAGTAAATCTTTCAAAATTTATCATAAGAATATTTTTCCTGTTTTATCAAAAAAACTATTTGTCTATCAAAGCGTTATACATTATCTCAATGGGATGAAGCGCTTTCTTTTTCGTGCCGTCTTTTATCTGATGACGGCACGAAGTGCCCGGAGCGGCAATAATCTCTTGACTTTCCATGGCTCTCACGGCGGGAAACAAAACCAACTCGCCCACCTTCATTGACAAGTCGTAATGTTCGCGCTCGTAGCCAAAGGAGCCCGCCATTCCGCAACAGCCGCTCGGAATTTCTTCCACGGTATAGTTGACGGGGAAAGACAGCATCTCCAGCGTAGGCTTGGTGGAGGCCACTGCTTTTTGGTGGCAGTGCCCGTGCAGTTTGATATGCCGAGGTTTATTCTCAAACATACTCGCCGAGATATTGCCTTTTTTCGCCTCTTTTACGAAAAACTCCTCAAACAAAAGGGCGTTCTTTGCCAAACCACGGGCAGAGTCAACAAGCTCTTTGTCAACAAGTTCCGGATATTCATCGCGGAAACCGAGTATGGCTGAAGGCTCTATGCCCACCAAGGGTGTTTCTTCGCTGACCTTAGCATTCAACAAGCTCACGTTTTCATTAGCAATTTCCTTTGCTTTCCTCAAAAGACCTTTGGAAAGAAAAGTACGACCGCTGACCTTATGTTTTGGCAATAAAACCTTATAACCCAATGCCGTAAGCAATTTCACCGCTTTGATTCCAAGCTCCACATCGTTGAAATCGGTGAATTCATCAACAAACAAATTGACACTGCCTTTAACTTCCACAGGATTTAAAGAATTGGTTTTAAGCCACGACCTCAGTGTAAACTTATACAGAAGCGGCATCGAACGTGCCGGGGCAAAACCAATGGCTCTTTTAATCAGCCCCGAAATTGTTTTGCTCTTCATCAAGGCATTATAAAACCAAGGAAGCACAGCCCCTAATTTATTGAGTACGTGAATGTAAGCAATCAGACGGGTTCTCATCGGAACACCTTTGGCATCATAATAATGCTGCATAAATTCCGCCTTGAATTTTGTCATATCAACATTGGACGGACACTCGGTTTTGCAACCCTTGCAAGAGAGACACAGGTCGAGAGAATTATAAATTTCGAGACTGTCGAAAGGATTTTTATCGGGAGAATTGGTGATAAACTCGCGCAAGGTGTTGGCTCGGGCACGCGTTGCATTTTGCTCATCCAAAGTAGCCATATAACTGGGACACATCACCCCTCCGCTTTTGGCCGTTTTTCGACAATCGCCGCTGCCGTTACATTTTTCCACAGCCCTTAAAAAACCGCCCGTACTCGAAAAATCGAAAACGGTATCGAATTCCTTGGTCTTTTGTCCCGGCTTGTATCTCAAGAACTTATCCATGGGCGGAGTGTCGATGATTTTGCCGGGATTGAAAATCCCTTCGGGGTCCCATGTTCGCTTAATATCCTTAATTATTTCGTAGTTATGCTCGCCAATCATAAAAGGGATAAACTCGCCCCTGAGGCGACCGTCGCCGTGCTCGCCGCTAAGCGAGCCGCGATATTTCTTCACCAAACGGGCGGACTCGGTGGCTATGGTCCTAAACAAGCGGACATCTTTGGGGTCTTTGAGATTTAAAACGGGGCGCAGGTGCAATTCCCCTGTGGCTATATGGGCGTAATACACACATGTTAATTCATTATCGGCCAGCACCTTATCAAATTCGTCAATATAATCGGGCAAGAGCTCGGGATGAACGGCGGTATCTTCGATAACGGGGACAGGCTTAGCATCGCCGGGCATATTCGACAAAATACCGAGACCGGCTTTTCTCAGAGCCCACACCTTTTTAATATCGTCACCTTCCACAAGCGGAAAATGAAAGCCGTAGCCTTCCGAACGCATAGCCTGCTCCATTGCTGCCGCTTTCCGCTCTATCTCTCCCCGGTTTTCTTCCGCAAATTCCACAATCAGAATAGCTCCGGGGTCGCCTTTTACACAAAACCTATTTTGCTCTTGTATCCTGTTTTTCTTGGTCAAATCCATTATGGCCTTGTCCATAAGCTCCACAGACACAGGCTGATGCTTTAAGGCTATGATGTTGGCCTTCAAAGCTTCGGCAACACTGTTAAGATGAACACAAACAAGCGCCTTGTGTTTTGGCGGCAAGGGCACAAGGTTTAATTTTACGGCGGTTATAAAAGCCAAAGTCCCTTCCGACCCCGCTATCAACTTACTGAAATTAAAAGCCTTGTCGCCACCGAAAACCTCCGACAACATCAACTCGTCGATGGCATATCCGGTGTTGCGCCGTCGCAAGCGCATATCGGGAAACTCTTCGGCAATCCGCTGTCGGTTTTCCGGCGAAGAAAGATGCTTGTAAATGTTTCTATACAGTTCGCCTTCCAAAGTATCGAGTTTGGTTTTTTCGAAAAACTCATCTTTTGTCAAAGCGCCAAACTCCACTTCCGAGCCGTCGCTGAGAATGGCTTTCACGGCAAGCAGGTGGTCTCTTGTGCTGCCGTAAACCAAGGAATGAGCACCGCAGGAGTTGTTGCCCACCATGCCGCCGAGCATACAGCGTGAAGAGGTGGACGTTTCGGGGCCAAAGAAGAGCCCGTACGGCTTCAAAAACATATTCAGCTCGTCGAGGATAACTCCGGGCTGCACCCAAACGTAGTGCTCTTGTTCGTTGAGTTCCAATATCTTGGTGAAATATTTGGATATATCGGCAATAACACCGTTACCGACAACCTGCCCTGCAAGTGAAGTGCCGGCAGCTCTTGGAATAAGAGAAAACCCCTTTTCTCTTGCCTCCTTAATCAACAACTTTAAATCGTGCTTGTCTCGAGGGCGGCAAACGGCGGCAGGCAGCTCCCGGTAGGCGGAAGCATCGGTGGCATAAAGCACCCGTATTGCCTCGTCATCATAGATATCGCCGTTAAATCCCTTCCTGATATTTTCCAAAAAGTCCCTTGCCATCAGCCTGTAAATTAAAGTCTCAAAAGTAAAAAATAAGGCAAAGGGGCGGGGAAGATTTTTAAAGCATCGATTGTATCTTATTAAAAACCCCATTAAAACCAAATACAATCCCACCTTTTCAGCAGAAAATGCCGGTTTATAAAGGCAGCTATCATATTCAAACGTAATATTTAGATATTTTATCTATGTATTTTGAGTATTTGTCTAAGAACTGACGGTTTAAATATATCCAAAGTCGAATTTATCAGGCTCAAATACAATAAAAATAACAGCATAAATCACTGATTTACCAAATGTTAAATTTATGTTAAATAATTAAAAATGTATTTCGGATATATAAAAAATCTATTTTTGCATTTCGATAAAATTACAAAATAGCTCATAAAACGTAAAAATTATGGCATATATAGAATTTGACAAAGAAAAACTCATCAATTTGTCCTATTCGTTAAGCAAGGAGTTGTTGCGCACAAACCGTCGAGGGGCCTATGCTTCTACGACTCTTATACGTTGTAACACAAGGAAATACCACGGTTTGCTTATCGTTCCGCAACCCGCTGTTGACGACGAATTGCATGTTTTGCTCTCGGCCGTTGACCCAACCGTCATTCAGCATGATGCGGCTTTTAATCTGGGCATACATCAATATCCGGGCGGCGTATTTTCACCACGCGGACACAAGTACGTCAGGGAGTTACATTCCGACCCCATACCTCGCATCGTTTATCGTGTGGGAGGCGTGGTGCTGAGTATTGAAACCATCTTTGCGAGCGACAGCGACAGGATAATGATGAAATACACCCTCGAAGATTGCCACTCGCCCACAACCTTGCAACTACGGCCTTATCTTGCTTTCCGTCAGCGACATAAGTTGAGCAAAGCCAACGAGTGGGCCGACAAAAAATACGAAGAAATTGCCAACGGAGCAAAATTCCGTCTCTATCAGGGCTACTCACCGCTGTTTATTCAGTTCACAAAAAAGACGGATTATATTCACGTGCCCGAATGGTATTACAACATTGAATATGTAGAGGAACAAAGGCGCGGTTACGAATACCACGAAGATTTGCTTGTGCCGGGTTATTTCGAATTTGAAATGAAAAAAGGAGAGTCGGTAATTTTAAGTGCCGGCACCAAAGAGATTGCTCCTTCAAATATCAAAAGGACCTTTCGCAAGGAACTGGAAAAACGCATACCGAGAAACAGTTTTGAAAACTGTCTGAAAAATTCGGCACAGCAGTTTTTCAGCAAAAGAGACGGAAAAACAGAGCTTGTTGCGGGCTTTCCGTGGTTCGGCGCATGGGGTCGCGATACTTTTATCTCACTGCCCGGACTCACTCTAGCCACAGGCGATACCAAAACTTTTCACGAGGTGATGAAAACGGCAATTTCGCGCATGCGAGGTCCGCTCTTTCCCAACAACGGCAAGGGCAAGAATGCAAATTATGCCTCTGCCGACACATCTCTGTGGTTTATTTGGGCCGTTCAAAAATATCTCGAAGAGACCAAGGATAAGGAAAGCGTGAAAAAGACATATTATAAGGTGATAAAAAAAATAATCGATGCATATATAAAAGGCACCGAATATAATATCGGAATGGCTGATAACGGCCTGATTTGGGCAGCCGAGAAAGGCAAAGCTTTAACGTGGATGGACGCCGTAGTGAGCGGAAAACCGCTGACACCGAGGGCAGGTTTTACCGTGGAAATCAACGCCTTATGGTATAATGCCTTAAAATTTGCCAATGAACTTGCCGGCATGTTTGACGACAAAGCTTATGCCGACAAACTCACCACTATTTCCAAGAAAGCGGCAGGCTCATTCAAAGAAGTTTTCCAAAGCGATGAATATGATTACCTTGCAGACTATAGCGACGGTAATTTCACCGATTGGTCGGTACGCCCGAATATGATTTTCGCCTGCTCCCTGCCCTACTCACCCCTTTCGATAAAAACACAACAGACGGTGGTGAAAAAAGTGAGAGAAGATTTGCTTACGGTGCGCGGTCTCAGAAGCTTGAGCCCCCGCAATCCTTTATACAAAGGACATTGCGAAGGCAACCAACAAGAGAGAGATACAGCTTACCATCAAGGCACGGTTTGGCCCTGGCTTTTCGGTCATTTTGCCGAAGCATATCTTAAGGTTTACAAAAAATCGGGAATACGCAAAATAGAATGGTATCTTGAACAATTTGAGGATGTTATGACAGAACACGGTATCGGAAGCATTTCCGAAATTTACGACGGCGACCCACCTCATACGGCACGGGGAAGCATTTCGCAAGCTTGGTCGGTGGCCGAAATATTAAGGACTATAAACCTATTGAAAAAACTAAAAAACCTGAAAGAATTATGAAAGTGTTAATGTTTGGCTGGGAATTTCCGCCACATATCACGGGAGGACTGGGAACGGCTTGTTTCGGACTCACAAAGGGCCTGCTCAACAACGACGTGGACGTTACCTTTGTTGTACCCAAAGCCTACGGTGACGAGTCGAAAGACGTAAGGCTGGTAAACGCCTCGGACATCACCATTGACGTGAGAAACAAAATCTTTAAAGAGCATTGGAATCAGCTGAACTACATCGAGATAGACTCCACTCTTGTGCCTTATGCCGATGACGAGGAATTTTATCGCATCACCAGAAAATACGAACATCACAGCGAAGAAAACGAGTCGGTATTTTCTTCAAAATTCAAATTTTCGGGGAAATACGGCAAAAACCTTATGGAAGAAGTAAAGCGTTATGCGTTGATAGCCACGCAGATAGCAGCTTCAAAAGATTACGACATCATACACGCCCACGACTGGCTCACTTACGAGGCCGGCATTGCAGCCAAAAAAGCAAGCGGCAAACCTTTGGTGGTGCATATGCACGCTACGGAGTTTGACCGCAGCGGCGAAAACATAAATCAAATGGTTTTCGACATAGAAAAACGCGGAATGGATGCCGCCGACAAGGTTATTGCCGTAAGTCATTTTACAAGAAAAATCATAATAGAAAAATACGGCATCGACGCCGGCAAGGTTATCACGGTGCACAATGCCGTTGAACCTGCCGACAAGTCTAAAACCCTGAATATCAGCCGTGGAGTAAGGGAAAAGGTGATAACCTTTTTGGGCAGAATTACCTACCAAAAAGGGCCCGACTATTTCATAGAGGCAGCTTACAAAGTACTTCAAAAAGAAAAAAACGTGCGTTTTGTCATGGCCGGTTCGGGAGATATGCTCAACAGAATGGTGCGGCGGGTGGCCGAGTTGAAAATCGCCAACCGCTTCCACTTTACGGGCTTCCTCAAAGGAATGGATGTGGACAAAATGTTTGCACTCAGCGATGTTTACGTGATGCCTTCGGTGTCGGAGCCCTTCGGCATATCGCCATTGGAGGCCATGAGCTCCAACGTGCCCGTTGTCATTTCAAAACAAAGCGGGGTTTCGGAGGTGCTAAAATACGCTCTGAAGGTTGACTTTTGGGATATCGATGCCTTGGCCGATTCCATTTACGGGCTGATAAAATACGACGGCGTTTCGAAGATGTTCAAGGCTCTCGGCAAATCGGAAGTTGACAGCCTTAAGTGGGACAATGCCGCCGCCAAGGTCAAAGAAATTTACTTATCACTTATAAATCAATAAATTACGAAACACAAAACTATTAAAAGATATGAGGTCAATTTGTTTTTATTTTCAGGTTCATCAGCCTTACAGGCTAAAAAGGTATCGTTTTTTCGACATAGGAAAAGACCATTATTACTACGATGATTATCAAAATTCGTACATAGCACGACGCGTAGCCGACAAGTGCTATATCCCAATGAACCAACTACTTCTGGATTTGATAAACGAGTTTGGAGTTAATTTCAAAGTAGCGTTTTCCATTTCGGGCACGGCTCTCGACCAGTTTGAGCAATACACTCCCGACGTTATCGAGAGCTTTAAACGTCTGGCCGAAACAGGCTCGGTGGAATTTCTTTCGGAGACATATACGCACTCGCTTTCGGCTCTCAAAAGCAAAGACGAGTTCAGCGGTCAGGTGCAAAAACACAGGGAAAAAATCAAAGAGCTTTTCAACGTTAAGCCCGTAACTTTCAGAAACACAGAGCTTATCTATTCCGATGAAATCGGGGCTATGGTAGCCGATATGGGTTTCAAAACCATGCTGACGGAAGGTGCCAAGCACATTTTGGGCTGGAAATCGCCCAACTACCTTTACACTAACGCCATAAATCCGAGGCTCAAGCTGCTGTTGAAAAACTTCAGGCTTAGCGACGACATTGCTTTCCGCTTCTCGCAAACATCGTGGGAAGCATGGCCTTTGACGACGGAGAAATTTGTAAATTGGCTCAATGCCATAGACCAAAAAGAAGAGGTCGTCAACCTGTTTATGGATTACGAGACCTTTGGCGAGCATCAGTGGGCCGAGACGGGCATCTTCGATTTTATGAGAGCCCTGCCCGAAAAGGTGCTTTCGGGGACGAATTTCACTTTTAACACCCCTGCGGAAGTGTCGAGTCATCTGCAACCGGTGGCACCCATTCATGTGCCCCACCCCATCAGCTGGGCCGACGAGGAGCGCGATTTGACGGCTTGGCTCGGAAACGAATTGCAAGACGAAGCTTTTGACAAACTTTACAGCCTCGAAGACAAAGTGAAGGCCGTTAACGACCCTGTTTTGACACGCGATTGGGAATATTTGCAGACCTCCGACCACTTTTATTACATGTGTACAAAATGGTTTTCCGACGGCGATGTTCATAAATATTTCAACCCCTATGGCACTCCGTATGAGGCGTTTATAAACTACATGAACGTTTTTTCCGATTTTGAAATCAGGGTCAACGAGGCATATGCCGCCCGCAAAAAAGAGCTGAAAAAGGAAAAAAATGCAGCCGAAATCGAGAATACCAAAAGCAAAGCGGTCAAAAAGACCGTCAAGCGTTTCAGTCATCTGATGGAGGTGCCCGACAGCAAGGTAAAAGCCGCCTTAAAAGCTTTTGACTCCAAAGTGATATATAATGCTTTAAGCTCGGCTTCCGAAGAGCTCAAAGACAAAATAATGTCGAATATTCCGCAAAAAACTTTGGAAAAATTGGAAGAATATACAAGCCGGAAATTGCCTGTTTCGGAAAATCAGGTGAAATATGCCCGCAAGCAAATTTTGAAAAGTTTTAATTAAGCTTTTCGGGCAAACGGCGGTTTTAGGCTCTTGCAAGACCTTCAACCGCCGCCGCTTTTTTATTAAACCATAAGCGTATAAAATTCTATTATCCTCGATAATTAATTTTATATCAATTATTTACAAAAACAAAGAGAAACGATGAACGGAAATATGAATAATGATAAATCGAAGAATTTTTTATTTGAAATAAGCTGGGAAGTAAGTAACAAAATCGGTGGAATATACACGGTGCTGACCACCAAGGCCTCCGAGACGGTAAAAAGATACGGCGATAATTACATAGCCATAGGCCCCGATTTGATACGCGAGAGCACTAATCCCGATTTTATTGAAGACAAAGAATTGTTTTGCGAATGGAAATCGGAATTTGAAAAAACGGGGATAAAAGTGCGCTGCGGCAAGTGGAACATCAAAGCCTCACCGAATGTTATCTTGGTGGATTTCACCGCTTTATTCGGAGAGAAGGATAAAATTTTCACCGATTTGTGGAACGAATTCGGTTTGGATTCCATAGCAGGCCGGTGGGACTATATCGAGGCCGCAATGTTCGGCTATGCCGCCGGAAAACTCATTCACTCCTTCCATGATTTCAACAATCTGAACTCGGGCACCATAGCCCATTTTCACGAGTGGATGACAGGCGCCGGCGTTCTCTATCTCAAGTGGAAGGCACCATATATCGGAACGGTATTTACTACCCACGCCACCATTCTCGGGCGCACCCTTGCAGGCAACAAAGTGCCGTTATACAGCAAGTTACAACATCTGCAACCGGCAGTTGAGGCACGCAATTTCAACATACGCGCCAAATATTCCATGGAAAAAACCTGTGCCGCCAACGCCGATATTTTCACAACCGTCAGCGAAGTTACCTCGGAAGAATGCAAATACATTTTGCGCAAAAAAGCCGACGTGGTAACACCCAACGGCTTCGATACGGGATTTGTGCCTGAATCGGGAGTTTTTAAGGAAAAGAAACAACAGAGCAGGAAAAAAATATTGGAAGGACTCGAGAAAATATTGGGCTATGCCCCTGCCGGCGACAGCATTTTAGCTCTCAACAGCGGCAGATACGAATTTCACAACAAGGGCATAGACGCCTTTATAGATGCGCTTGAGCTGATAAAAAACGAAGATAAAGCCCAAAAAGACATTATCGGAGTCATAGCAGTGCCCGCCGCTTCCGGCGAGCTCACGGAGGCGGTAAAACGCAGAATGTCAGGGGATTTCTCAGACCCCACTCCCGGCTTTCTAAGCCACAAACTATTTGAACCTCAGAACGATCCGGTGCTAAAATCCATAGAAAGCAAGGGCTTTGGTAACGAGAAAAACGCCCGGGTAAAAATCGTTTTTCTTCCTGTTTATCTCAACGGCCACGACGGCCTTTTCAACATGAAATATTATGAATTTCTACACGGATTCGATCTGACGGTTTTTCCCTCCTACTACGAACCGTGGGGATATACGCCCATGGAAAGCGCAGCCTTCGGCATACCTTCGATAACAAGCGATTTGGCAGGCTACGGAAGATGGATTTTGCCCGAAATAGAAAAGGGAAATCGCGGTGCCGCCGTGGTAAAACGTAATGACGACAACTACAATGAGGCTGTGAGCGAAACGGCAAAAGCCATTCTTGAGTTTGCCTTTGCCGAAGACAAAGGCAAACGCGAAGCCGATGCATTCAAATTGGCCGAAAATGTCAAATGGACGAAATTGATAAGCCGTTATTTTACTGTTTATCAGAAAGTTGACGATATTGTAAACAAGAGGATGGAAAGCATCGACGAACGTATGTTTCAAATTGAAGGCAAACGTTTTACAGGCCGACGCAGCAATGCGCCGCATTGGAAAAAAGCTTTTGTGGCGCCAAAGCTGCCTAAGGAATTGACGCCACTGATGGAGCTTTCGAAAAACCTTTGGTGGACTTGGAATAAAGACGCTGCCATACTTTTCAAGAGCATAGATGCGGTAAAATGGAAAAAGTTCGAGTACAACCCCATAGCGCTTATTGAATCGTTAAGCCTGACTGAGATTCAGCAACTCGCTCAGAGCAAGGATTTTATGACAAAGCTGGGAGCTGTTTACTCCGAGTTTAAGAAATACATGAGCGAGCCTGCCTCCAAAGATATACCCCCTATTGCTTATTTCAGCATGGAATTCGGCATACACGACACGGTGAAGATATTCTCCGGCGGTCTGGGCATATTGGCAGGCGACTACCTTAAAGAAATTTCCGACCAAAATATTGACCTGGCAGGAGTCGGCTTGCTCTACCGTTACGGATATTTCAAACAGACCATAACTGCTTTCGGAGATCAGATTGCCGAATCGAAGCCCCAGAAATTCACCCACTTACCCATTCAGCCCGTACTCGACGACAAGGGAGAGTGGCGGGAAGTGAAAATAGGCTTGCCCGGGCGCACTCTGACGGCAAGGATATGGCAACTTAACGTGGGGAGAGTGAAACTCTTTCTTCTCGACACCGACATTGAAAGCAACAGCGACGACGACAGGAAAATCACCGCACATCTCTATGGCGGCGACCGCGAGATGAGACTTTTGCAAGAAATATTGCTGGGAGTAGGCGGAGTGCGCGCTTTGGAGAGCGCGGGAGTAAAGCCCGGGCTCTATCATCTAAACGAGGGCCACGCCGCCATGGCAGGTCTCGAACGCTTGCGTAACATAATTCATAACCAAGGACTTAACTTCAAGGAAGCACTTGAAGTGGTGCGCTCCTCCTCGCTGTTTACCACCCACACACCCGTGCCTGCCGGTCACGACAAATTCAGCGAAGACCTTGTGAGAAGATACTTGCCCCACTATGCCCAAAGGCTTGGAATATCGTGGGACGACTTTATGGCTTTGGGGCGCGAAGACCGCTACAACGGCGCCGAGGAATTTTCCATGAGCGTCTTGGCGGCTAAACTTTCGCAAGAAATGAACGGCGTATCGGCCTTGCACGGCGCCGTATCACGAAAGATGTTCGCCTCCATGTACAAGGGCTATTTTCCGGAAGAGTTGCATATCGGTCATGTTACAAACGGCGTACACTGGCCGACGTGGACAGCCAAAAAATGGCAACTGTTTTTTGAAGAAAACGCCGATAATGAGTTTAGCAACAAGCAGAATAACATTGAGTTATGGCAGAAAACAGCCTCCGTTGACAACGGCACGCTGTGGTCGCTCAGAGAGCATCTGCGAGAGAAACTGATACACCACGTAAAACAGCGCTTGGAAAAACGTATGAAATCGAAAAGCGAAGATCCGGCGCTGATTTTAAGACAAATCAACGGGCTGCATGAAGACACTCTTACCATAGGTTTCGCCCGTCGTTTTGCCACCTATAAAAGGGCTCTGCTGGTTTTTAGCGACTTGGACAGGCTGGCAAAAATTGTCAACAACCCCGAAAAGCCGGTGCAGTTTATCTTTGCCGGCAAAGCGCATCCTGCAGATAAAGCCGGTCAGGACCTTATCAAGAGAATAGTGGAAATCAGCAAGATGCCGCAATTTGCAGGAAAAATATTCTTCTTGGAAAATTACGATATCACCCTTGCCAAAAAGCTGGTTCAGGGAGTTGACGTATGGTTGAACAATCCCACGCGCCCGCTCGAAGCCAGCGGCACAAGCGGCGAGAAAGCAGTGATGAACGGAGTGCTCAACCTCTCGGTGCTCGACGGTTGGTGGGCCGAGGGTTATGTGGAAGGAGCAGGATGGGCCTTGGAAGAGCAGCGCACCTTCGACAATCAGGAGC
>CAZPGC010000051.1:0-16462 GCA_964585875.1 uncultured Prolixibacteraceae bacterium
GTAAAATGCCTTGGTGGGTTTTGTTATCGATTTGCACTCCCGAATATTTTGCTATATGCGACATGGCCGAGACGGCAAGGTCGCCATCGGGTATGCTTTGATGACAGGAAAGACACACCCCGCGCCTGTCGAGTTTGCTGCGCTCCTCGTTGTTCAGCGGCCTCGACAGTTTGAAATGGTGACCCACCGTTTGCAGTTGTTTCCCTTTTTCGGTAACATAACGCGACCAATCATATTTAAGATTCTCTATGGCAGGCTTTTGCACCTTGTATTGGGTGGGAATCACCTGTCCGTCGGCAGTCATAAGGTCAACTATCAAATCTTTGGAAGGGTCTCCGAAATACTTCCCGCCGCCGATGCCGTAGCCCATGGCGCCGGCGTTTGTGTGGCAACTTTCGCATGGCCGGGCTTTTTCCTGTACGGTGTGTGGCTGCACGGGCGACATGTCAATGGCAAGTTGTCCCTCTTCCCCGGCGCCTTCCACATTGGGAATTTTAAATATATGATTCTTAATCAGCGCCTTGCCGTCTTTTCCGATAACCGAAACGGTAACCTGACATCCGGGAATGGTCGGAGAAATACGTCCTTCGCCGTTTTGCGACAGCGGAGGATTTTCCCACCGCAGATAAGAGCGTGTTTCGCTTACCTTGCCGTCGATAAGATATTTGCCGGTCTCGCCGCGTGCGTCGGCGCCGAGGCCGTGTTCATCGTGGTCGGAAGCGGCGGCGAGCCAATCCACATTTTTAAAATTTTTGCTGTAGTCTATTTTCACATGGCAGCCGTAGCACTGGGGCGCCCATGTGGCATGACAAGTATAGCACTCGAGCCTCTCGGTGTGTATGCCTATCTTATCCATGGCCACAAGAGCTTCTTTGGAGAGTTTGCCTTGGGCTTTTAATTTCTTCAAAGGATTGAGCACCAAGTCTTTGCCGCTTGCGAGGTGAACAAGAACGGAATCACCGGTTCGCACCACATTTTTATAAGGGTTGCCACGCGCCGTCAACAAAAAACCGTCGGCGGCGGCGTAATGCGTTCCTTTTTTCAAATACGAAGGAATGCTGTCGGCCAGCCCGCGGGGTGCGCCTTCTTTGGGCAGGGTATCGAACTCGTCGCCATAGCCTTGTGGCAGCTCCCACGGGAATTTTTTGGTGGTGCCGTGACAATCCTGACACTCTATTTCCACCGGAGCTAGTGTTGCTCCCGTCAAAAAACCGTCGCCGTGTAAGTCGTTGGTGGTATGGCAGTCCTGACAAAGCATACCTTTTTTATAATGTATATCCTCCTGAAGATGAAGGTAATGCTTTGTGTGCAATTTTGGTTGAGCATTTCCTTCATCGTCGAAGGTGGGATTGTAGGCTGTTTCCATCAAGCCCTGATACGAGACGCCAATGCGTTTGCCTCTGTTGTGGCAGGTGGTACAAGTCTCCACCGGCACCCCTGAATAGCTTTTGCCGTGCACCGTCACTTTGGAGGCACGTCCGGCTTGAATGCTGTGAACCAAAAGGTGGCCACGCTGTTTTTTATCAATGGAAGAGTCGCCGCCCTCGTAAAGCCCGCCGTTGGAATAAGGAATGTGACATGATGAGCATCCTATGCCCCGGTAATCACCTCTTTTCATCCTCCCCTTGGAGCCGGTATGGCAGCGCAAGCATTCCTGGCGCAGATAGGTATAGGCCGCCAGCTTGGGGTTTTTCTCGACCTCTTCGGCTGTGGGAGCCGGTGGCAGTTTCTTCATTTTCGAAGGATATACGCCCGGATTTTTATCGTGTAACTCCTTCATATAGCGCTTATAAGCCTCGCTGCCGAGCCGCTGATGCGGGTCAACATCGGAGGTGGCATAGTTGCCCACATTATGATTATATCCCTCCAACCCGCCAAAGCTCCACAGGGTGCCCTGTATCTTTCCTTGCTCGGTCATCATCAGCGAGTTGTACTGCGAGCGCACCTGCTCTTTATGACATTGTCCGCAGGTGTTTTTGTTAATCCAAGAGCTGCCCGGATCGGGATAAAACTCTTTGGGACCTTCATGCACTTTGAAAAAAGCCGTGGTACCACGATGAGCTTCCTCCTTTGTGAAAGCTTGGGGATTGCCGCCGTGACACACCACACAGCCGTTGGGGTCGCCCGCCGCGGCTCCTTTTTTATAAATTTGCTTCATCATTTGCGAATCATGAGCTCTTATGGGCTCTATTCCCGCATGGCATGAGGCGGCAAGACAGCCTTTCCCTTCGGCGGGAAAACCGCCCTTCGGCTTAATGGACGGATGCCCCTCAGGCAACTGATTTTCAGCGTGTTGGTTTAACTTCACTTCCTTCTTTTCCTCACCAGTCGAGGTAAAGGCAACGGCTATGTAAACCGTTACAACCACAGGAAGTGCTATTTTTAATAGTTTTGATAAATTCATAGTTTCGTGTTGTTTCAGGCCGCCAATGACAAGCCAATGGTAGTCGAAAGATGCTCTTTGAGAATTTCAAAAGTAAATAAAAATGGCGACTTGGCAATAATTTGTTAATCCCTCATTTCCGCATACAATTTTAATTTACGCCCCACAAGCCTGATATTCCAAACAGGCATCAAATCATACCGATGAGGCAAGTTTAGGGGCATACCTCCGGAATTCAATCGTTTAACCAAACAATCAAGCCATCCTTCCGCTCCTTTTTTTATTAAAAATTTTTCTAAACGACAACGGCGAACCCCTCAATAATCCTTCGCAGTAAGGGGTGTTTTACATCAAAATGAAATTTATCGAGTTTGCGACAGGGCAGCGCTCCTATGGAAGTGCCCGTAAAGAAAAATGCCTCGTAATCGCCTGCATCTTTGGCTTTTATGTTCTTGTAATTCAGAGGAAT
The DNA here is from genome assembly GCA_964585875.1 of uncultured Prolixibacteraceae bacterium. Taxonomy (GTDB): domain Bacteria; phylum Bacteroidota; class Bacteroidia; order Bacteroidales; family UBA1556; genus UBA6267. The sequence continues at coordinate 2,853 of CAZPGC010000051.1, forward strand.
ACCTTTGCTTTTAAGAAATTCCGCCATGTTATCGCGTGTGATACCGGGCAGCACAAATCTGTCGGGAGGAGTAAAGACCTCTCCGTTCTTAATAAGAAAAATATTGCTGCGGCTGCCCTCTGTCATTTCACCCTTCATATTTACCAAAACGGTTTCAAATACGTCATATTCCTTGATCAAAGAATTGGCTCTTTCACGAATTTCGGCATTATAAACCTTGGCATTCAGAACGGGTCTTTGGTCGTATTGAAAAACCGCCTCCACACCTTTTTCGTAATATTCGGGCGGCGGATAAAAATGCGGCACCAAAAAAGCAAGGGTGGTCTTTAGTTCTGGAAAGACTTCTATCCTGATGTTTCCCTCTTTTATTTTGTTGTCAAAGACTAGCTTTTCAAGCATTTCCTTGTTGATGTCGCCCTTGTAATCTCTTGATGGAAAGGCAATAAAGACAGATTTTTCGAGCCTTTGCAAATGCTTTTCGAGAAAATGAAAACGCCCGTCATACTTTATCACTTCGTAAATGGAAGCGTATTTGTAATAACGAAATGGGAAATCCCCAATGGGAAGGCTTATGCCGTTTTCGATAAAAAAACGGCTGTCTTTTCTTAAAACCACCACCTGATTTTCAATATGTTACAGCTCAGCCATCAGCTCGTCGGTGAGCTCTAAGTTGTGATATACGTTTTGAACATCATCGTCGTCTTCAATGATGTCGATGAGTTTGAGCACCTTTTGGGCATCTTCGACAGGAAGGGTCTCGGTGTTCAGCGGAATGCGTTCCAGTTTGGCACTTTCGGGCTCTATGTTGAGCTCTTCCAATTTTTTCATCATATTACCGAAATCTTCCATGGCAGTGGTAACGGTGATAAAGCCTTCGTTTTCTTCGATGTCCTCGGCGCCGGCGTCAATAAGCTCAAGTTCAAGCTCTTCTAAGTCGATATCGCCCACGGGAAAGGTAAAAACTCCCTTGCGTTCGAACACAAAACTGAGGCATCCGTTTTTACCGAGGCTGCCGCCGAATTTATTGAAATAGGACCTCACGTTGCTTACGGTGCGCTGCAAATTGTCGGTGGTGCACTCCACAAAAATACCGATACCGTGGGGAGCATATCCTTCATAGGTAACCTCCGTAAAATTGGTGCTGTCTTTATCACCGGCTTTGTTAATGGCACGTTGGACGTTGTCTTTGGGCATATTCACTCCCTTGGCATTGGCAATAGCCAAACGCAAACGCGGGTTTGCCGCCGGGTCGGGGCCGCCCTCTTTCACCGCAACGGTAATTTCTTTAATGACTTTCGAAAACATTTTGGAGCGCTTGGCGTCGGCTGCTCCTTTCTTCCTTTTTATAGTTGACCATTTACTGTGACCTGACATATTCTATTGTTTTAATATTATCTGTTTCAATTTTCCGGCGTTTCTTCCTGCAAAAAAACCGGAAGGTTTTGCGGCGGTAAAAATATAAAAAATAGGCTTTAGTATCATTGTTCATCTCCTTTGAAAATCACAAGAATGCCCTTTTTGCCGTCCATTTTGATAGTGAGCTTCGATTTTGTGCGCACATGCCTGAACCATTTCCCTTTTTGAATAAGCGGCAAGCTGTTGAGAAAATCGTAGTCTATTTTGTTGCGCCCTTTTCCGTGATGCAGACTGTAATAGCCTACGTTCATGGAAATTACGTTGTTGAAAAAATGGGAGCCGGCGGAGGCTTCGAGGGGGTAGTTTTTCAAGTCGGTCTCCACAATGATTTTTGCATTACTGATGTCGGGCCACTTGACGGGTATGCCCAGCCAGCGGTCGCGCGTACCCCAACGTCCGGGACCTATCAGCACATATTTTTTCTTTTCGCGCATGCAATATTTGTTGAAAGCCGCAAGCTCATCTACCATCTCCACGGTTTTGGATTTGTCAAACAGCTCGGGTTTTACGTAAATAATATCGCTGATGTCGTCGATGAGGCCGTTTCCCATTCCTTTTTCCGAAATCAATATCACCCTGTCGCTGTTCAACTCGGCGATATGCACTTCAAAATCGAGCGATTTTCCCAAGAGCGGTTTTATCTGCAAAAGATGAAAATCGGCGTTGCCGTTTTCGTCTTTGGTAAGGTCAACGGCAAACTCTATTTCCACGGGGGTGTCCATGGCTTCATGTACAAGTTTGAGGGTTTTGTTGATGGTTTCGGCCAGCGGTATATAGTTGTGTTGCAGTATGTTGGCAAAGTTAAGTATTCGCGGCCCGGCTATCCTGATGCCCGGCTGTATGGTGTTGTTTTCGGGGTTGTACGTCGAGGCGAGATGCTTTAATGAGCCGTGCATTTCGGCATCGTAGAGGTCGAGTTTTTTCAAAGCGGCATTCTCTCCTTTTTCTATCTCGGGTATCGAATTTTTCATGTTTATGGCATAAAAATTTACCTGAGAATCTTTAAACTGATCCTTTAAAGACTTGAGCTGTAATTTGGGATATTTGGGCGAAAAGCGGTAACATTTCTCTCCCTCAACCACGTAGGTGCCGAGGCCTAAGGCCAAAAGAGCGTAACCGTCTTCGGGTTTCATATGCGAAAAGGGGTAGAAATTGTACGACTGTGCCACGCCGCTGATGTGAGGGTAGTAATAATCGCCCCACTGTTTGCCCACGACTTCCTGAATGACTACCGCCATTTTCTCCTCGTCGAGTTTGTAATTAACCGACTCGATATAACCCTTGGCCAGCTTGGAAAACACAGACGAATAGACCATCTTGACGGCCATTATCAGCTGCTTCCACCGCACCCTTAAATCGGGGTGGTTGTTGGGTAGCATGTAGGTCTCGAACACGCCCGAAAACGACTGTGACAGAGAGTCTTCGAACAGCCCCGACGAGCGTATGGCAAAGGGCTTGTTTATGTTTTTTACCAACTCGAGCAGGCGTGTTTGGAGCCGTTCGCTGAGACGGTTTTTCATAAAAAGCATTCGTATTTTTTCGTCGTCATCGAGCAGCACGGCTTTTTCGTAGAGCTTGTTCTGGGCAATAAAAGCGTCGTATTCGTCGGTGCCTATTATGTAAGTGCGTGGTGTGGTGATATTCAGTCCGTCGATAAATTTCCGGAATCCTATGTTATAAACAAGGAGGTAGATAAAGGCGATGCCGCGTCCTTTGCCGCCGAGGGAGCCGTCGGCAAGCATCACGATGTTGGTATTGTCGTGCCAATTGTGCTCTTCGTAAGGAATCACTTTTCCGCGCACCCTTTCCTGCCTGTAATCTTCGATGGTTTTCAGTATGTATTGCCTTATTTCGTCGATGCTGTTAAAATCTTTGATGTTGGCCGGCCTGATGATTTTGGCTATCTCTACCTCGCCGCGTGCCATAAGCCACAGCGAGATGTGGTTGTGGCGGGCGTGAAATTCCAGCGAGTCGTCGGGGATAACCTTGAGCATTCTTACAAATTCGTTCATGGTGCGTGCCTCACCCACTTCGGTGCGATCGGGAAGGCGGAAAACGAAATCGCCGAAGCCGAGATATTCGGTGATAAAATTACGGAAAAGCCCCGACAAATTATCGTCGTTTTTGTTGATAAACCTGATGTTGTTTTTGTTGGCATGGGCTTCGTTTTCGGGGTCCGACGACTGGATAACGATTGGAATATCAGAGTTTTGCGCCCTGATTTTTTTCACGAGTTCCAAGCCTGCCAAAGGCTCCTTTTTGCCTTCTTTCTCATAGCTCATATCGGTGATTACGGTAAGGATAAAGCCCTTGTAATTTTCGAGTATGTCAACGGCTTGCTCGTAATTTGTGGCAAGGATAATCTTGGGTCTTGTCCTGATTCTCAATACTTTATAAAGCTCGTCGGCTTTTACGTCCCTTATGATTCGCCGCGTTTGGTCCATCACCACGTTGTAGAGCACGGGCAAAAAACGCGAGTAATATTTTGGGCTGTCTTCCACCAGCAGAATGACTCTCACCAGTGCCTTGGAGGTGTCGTTATCGAGGTTTATGCGGTCTTCCACATTTTTTATCATGGCAAAAAAGATTTTCGAGTCGCCGTTCCACACGAAAATCCTGTCGTAGATATATTGGTCTTTGTGCTGTTGCTCTATTTTTCCTATTTCGCTGTTGTTGTTCAGCAGCAAAAAAACAGGGATATAGTGATAGCGTTTCTTTATTTCGCGGCTGATAAAAATCGACTTTTTGTGGTTCATCCCCGTCATTATTATCACCAGGTCGTAGTGCTTTTGCTCCAGAGCCTTAAAGGCGTCGTTTATTTTGGTTACGCCTGTTATCCGGGGCATCGAAGTTAGGTTAAGTTGCTGATATTCACCCAACACCTGATCGAAAATGCGGCCTTCGTTTTCTATGGAAAAGGCGTCGTAAAGTGTTGAAATCAGCAATATTTCCTTCACCTTAAAAGGCATCAAATCGTGATAAACATCGCGGTTGCTGTAGGTGTGATTCAAAAAGCTGTGAAGATAATTGGAGCTGGTAACATCCGACATTTCCGGGTCGTTTTTGGTAAGGTCGGCGTGTTTGTTGCGGGCGTTTATGGCGCGCTGCTCATCGATAAAACGTGTAACCATTTCAATCAAACGGTCGATGGCCTCCACTTCGCTGAGAGAAAAAGGGCCCTCTTCAAGTTTGATGTGCTCGGTGCGGTAATATATTTCGATAAGACCCTTGTTGCCGTCGTATGACTGAAAATCGCGCACAAGACGCCAAGGGCTTACTTTAAAATTTTGTGATTTGTATTCTTTGTCGCGAAAAATAATGCGGGCACACACGTCTTTATATCTGAAAGCTTGAGGCAAGGCAAAGGCTATCTGTTGCAGCGTATCGTCGATATCTATCTTTTTCTTTATAATTTCGCTTACATGATTCAGCAGAGAAATCTCCCGTATCATCCCTTTTGTGAATTTATTTGCTTTCTTCATTGTTTGTAAAATATTGAAATACCGTATGTTAAACGACAACTTTTCCCCGCTGCTTTTTTTCGCGCCGGCAAGAAAAACAAGCAGAGTTTTTACAGGCTCCAAGATACAAAATTTATCGAACTACGATAACCCGTAAATCCGCAAATGTTTTCTAATAGACATTGTGAGTTGTTTGTCATAGCATAGGCATGCCCTACAGGCAAAAATTAAAATAAAAACGCCGCTAGTGCACCGGTAACTTTTAATTCAAGCATTCCCGGCAAATCTCGAAGAATCATTTGAGGACTACGTCGGAATTCCAAAAACATTTTAAACAAAAAAATATTTTTATCATCTTTGTACCCAAGTTTAACCCGACTAATATGCACTCTTTAGAAATAATTCAATCGAAAGTCACCGAACTTTTCAACAAAATACGTATTCCCGGGGAGCCTGAGCACTTGTACGAGCCCATTGTTTATTCGCTTTCGCAGGGGGGTAAACGTATTCGTCCGGTGATGGCTTTTATCGGATGCGAGATTTTCGACGGCAAGACCGAAGATGTGGTGCCCGCAGCATTGGGGCTTGAGATTTTCCACAATTTCACCCTTCTGCACGACGACATTATGGACAACGCTCCCATCAGGCGTGGCTTGCCCACTGTTTATAAAAAATGGGGTACAAACACGGCTATTCTCTCCGGCGATACGATGTTTGTCATTGCATATGAGCATATTACGCGTTCCAATCCCGCCATCCTGAAAGATATTCTGGATTTGTTTAACAAAACGGCACGCGAGGTGTGCGAAGGGCAGCAGCTTGATATGGATTTTGAAACAAGGAATAATGTTTCCATTGAGGAATACATCGAGATGATTCGCCTGAAAACCGCAGTTCTGATAGCGGGAAGCCTCAAAGCGGGGGCTATCGCCGCAAAAGCATCAAAGGAAAGCCAAAAGACCATTTACGATTTCGGCATAAACCTCGGGTTAGCTTTTCAACTGATGGACGACCTGCTCGACACCTATGGAAACGAGAAAATCTTCGGCAAAAAAACGGGACTCGATATCATAACCAACAAAAAAACTTTTCTCTATTTGAAAGCTTACGAAAAAGCCGATTTTAACACCAAAAAAGAGCTGGATTATGCTTTCTTGATTGAGGATAACGATGCTAAAGTAAAGGCTGTCAAGGAGATATTTGATTATCTGAACATAAAACCAGAAACCGAAATGATGATTGACCAATACGCGGGATATGCCTCCAACTTCCTCGATTCCTTAAATTTGAAAGCCGATAAAAGAAACCTGCTTGACGAAATAAGTAATAAATTAGTGCATCGCAATGTCTGATGAATTCTGATTTTAAAAAAATAAAAAAAGCAGACTGAAAAGCCTGCTTTTTTTATGTGCCCGATTGTGTGTTATTCCACAACGAACTTTTTAATATACATCCCTTCCTCTGTCGAGAGCTTAAGCATGTAAATGCCTTTGGGCAAGGAAGATACATCTGTTTTTATCAAGTTTGTACCTTGCGAGATATTACGGCTTTCTTCAAAAACCGTCCTCCCCGACATATCGGAAATTTGAAGTGTCAAAAGGGAATTTTTCAAAGATTTTATTTCAGCCCTTAAAACCGAATTGACCGGATTGGGGAAAACCTTAACACTTTCGAAAGTGCTGTTGTTTGAAATTCCCGTGGTGCCGTTTTGATCGAAGCGGTATTTAAAAACTTGGTAATATTGATTTGCAATTGTTGCATCGTGTATCACCAGTGTGTTTTCGTCGTTTTTGTTGTTGGCCGAGTTGCTCCAATTGTGCGAGCCCAGCAGCACAGTCGATTGCGGCTGACCTTCGTCGGTAACCATAAATTTATGGTGCATAATGCCCGAAACTTTATTGTCTTCGCGGAAATTAGTGTCAATCAACGAAGTAAGTATATTTTGAACGGTTTGAGAGCAAGAAGCTTTGGCATCGACCAAAACATTGAGGCTCACGCTGTTGTTTTGTACGGCATCCTGCAGAGCATAGGCTATGTCGCTTCTGGTGATTAGCATGGTGGCTATATCGAGGCTGTAGTTTGCATTTTCTATTTCGTCTATAATTTTGGCATTGGTGCCGTCGCTGGGACTGAAATAGCACTCCACTTTCGTGCCGCCTATAATAAATTCGTGAGGAGTGTTGTCGCTTTTGTCGGGGCCGAATTTGGCATCGGCAAGGCTCGGTATGGCGCTTGTAGAGCCAAACATCTCATTGAATTCCAATGTATAAGCTATGGCCAACGATTTATCTTGAATAATAATCACACTGTTGGGGTCGGTATTAATCTGCCCCTTGGTTACGTTGGTGGAGCCTGTCCATACCAGCGGCACGTTAGCATCGTTGTCATAAGCATCGAAAACGATGAATTTGTTGTGCATAATTCCGTAGGCCGATGCCGTGGGACTGGCAATTTTTTTGATTCCTTGATCCAGATTTTGTATGGCCGGGTTGTTTGCCGAGCCGTCGTAAATAATTCTCACGGTAACGCCGCGTTGGTAGGCGCTGTTGAGGGCTCCCGTTACCGAAGAGATTCCCGACTCGTTGAAATTATACATGGTAAAATCGATGCTCGACTTTGCTCTGTTGATGTAGGCAATCAGAGTGTCGTCGATGGCATTGGGCAGCGTGACGGCGTTGGTGCCTGTGCTGACGCTGTGGTCTCCCGGAGTGTTGAAATATACAATCATATTTCCCGTGGAGTTCGATTTTGTGATGAAAACACGCACGGGAGCAAAAGCGGTATCGCTGCCGCTTACCGAAAAGGCCTTGATGTAATAGAGTTGCGAAGCCGAAGCCCCGGTGATTTTCAAGTGATGGCTTACCGTGCTTGAGGTGTCTGCCATGTGGCTGCCGAGGGAGGCCGTGGAGCCGTAATAAATCTCCGACGTCCCCGGATTGTCGGTTGTCCAGTCAATAACAAAGCCGGTAGTGGTAAGTGAATCCATTGTCACCGAGGATGTTATGGAAATGGCGGAGGAGTTGATTATATCGTTTGTGTCGCGGCAGATAAGCTGATAACCCGTGTTGGGGTTGGAATAAGAATGCTGCGATGCCAAGCCTACGAGGGTAACGGGTCCCGTGGGGATAACCGTGCCGATAAGAGGATGTCCGCTACGGACATAAATGGTGGAGCTTTGACCGTTGGCGGTGAAGTTATAAGGTGTGTTGCTGGCAAAAACACCTCCCGGGTTGGTTGTGAAAACGGCATTGTGGATTTCCACCAATTCCGATTCGTGATTTTCGTTAAGAGAATCGGGGACAATGACTTCGGGAGCAGGCAAGGTGTTGCCCGTGGAAAGCACCGTGAGGCTTGATACGGGATTCATCTCCAAAAGGGCGTTGTAGTCGGTGAGTGTGCCCGTTACCTGAATGGAGTCGCCGCGGTGAACGTTGGCAAGCTGCGAGCTGTAAATGGCTATGCCCGCCGTGCTGTCCTGCATATAGCGGATGGTGCCCAACTCGGCTCCGTTCGTTACTATTCCCTTAATGGTAACAGTGGCGTTGGGGCCCTGATTACGTGCGGCTTTAATGCTTATCACCTGGGCCTGTGAAATAAAAGCAAGCATCAAAAGTGCCGTCAAAAACAAGTGTTTAATTTTCATAATTTACTGAATTTAAATTTGTTATCTTATCATTTTGATTAAATACTAAAAGTTAGCGATGTCATAAACCTGCGTCCCATGCCGAAGAAAACCGTTGCCGAACGTGCGTCGGACGAATTAAAGGTTTGTCCCGAATATTGGTCGTTGTTTTGAGCATCGGAAATATATTCTTGATTCAAGAGGTTCAAAATGCTGAAGTTGAACCTCAAACGCGATTTTTTGATTTTAAAAGAATATCCCGCGTGTAAATCCACAAGATAAAAGTTGGGAATTTTCCAGCTTTGAATGGGATTGCCGTTCTCATCAAAGGAATTGGGATACTTTGCGGGGTCGAGTGTCAGCGGGTCAAAATTCGAGTAGTTTTTGCCGAAATAGGTTATCGCACCTTCCACATAAAGACCTTTGACGGCTTTCCAAGGCAGTTGCCAGCGCAAGCTCTGGCGCAGTTGCGTTTGGGCGGCATCACCCACGTAAAGACCCTTGGCGTTGAAATATATTTTGCCCACGGGGTCTCCCGTATTTTCATCGGTAACTATCGCCGAATCAGACGATTGCCATTTCCAGTCGCCAAGAGAGATTACGGTTTTCCACATCAAATCTTTGGTCATTCGCCATCCGAATTCGGTCTCCAACCCCATGTGCAAGGCGTCCATGCCGTTGATATTAACGCTGTAAGTAAGCTCATCGGCGGTGCGATAGGTGTAAGGACGGTCGGCGGGTTTGTTTTTCCACTCGGTCACATAGCTGTTTACATTTAAGGTAAAATGCTTGTTGTAAACGCCGTAGCCCAATTCAAAAGCGTAAACTTTCTCGTTTCTGATATCTTGATACAGCCTGTTGTTGTTGTCGTAAACATTTCTAAAGCGCGGAGCCTTGTTCAACAAGCCCACATTCATATAAATGTTTTGCGTTTCGCTAAGGTTGTAATTCAATCCGCCTTTCAGCGTAAAGCCCGGAATCCACTTCCATCCCGTTTGTGCATAGCGTGCCTCGGGCGACTCTACCGTATATTCTTTCCCGTTGATTTTCACCACTTTGGGTAAATAGTCGAAATCGTGTATCGAAGGATTATATTTCAACGAATCGTAACCCACGACTTGCGGATAAACTTGTCCGTCGATTACCAGGTCTTTTTTCTTGAAATAATCGATGCGGTTATAGCCGGTGTAAGCGCCCGTGAGGTTGATAAATGCGCTCCAATTGCCTGTCTTGTATTTCAATTGAGCAAAGAGTCCGCCCCAAGAAACCAAACCGTCGTTATGATAGAGAATTTTGTCGTTTTCACCTTTCAGGTAAACGGGGTTTGTAAGGTCGTTGGGCATAAGGGCGGAGCCTTTTTTCGACCTGTCGTTATATTTTTCGGCTCCCAACATATCATAAACAGTACGGTAGTGCTCTCCTTTATAATATCTCAAGTCGATACCTCCGCTGAAATTCCATTGTTTGTTTATTTTGTAGTCGGTAGTGTTGAGAACGCCCACCCAAAAATGGTTGTTCATGGACGCCCTCAGTATGTCGTTGGTGGGTTTTCCGTTGGCAGCAGCCTGAACGTTGCCGTCGTATATCGACTGAATGTTATAGGTGCCGTCGGGCAGGTAATTTGTTGAATGCGTGAGACCTGTGCCGCCGCCGTCACCCATTGAAAGATAGGCGATTGTGGACATGTAAACCTTGTCGCTGATGTTCCAATAGTCGCGCAGGCTGTACATGGGTTTGTAGTAGAAATTTACCTTTTCATTTATCTTCGAGGAATCGGTTTCGTCTGTTCGGGTGAGGTATCCCCAATGGCCGTTGTAGCGCAGCCCCATATTCACCGGTGTGCCTTGGATATAGTCGGCAGGGCTTATGCCCTGTGCGGTGGCATAGGCCGAATCGTAGGTGTAAATGGGTTTTTTGTAAGCGCGTTGGCCGTGCGATTGTGGTGCCCCCATGGCGGAAAAGCTCAAAATGTGGTTGCCGAGTTTTTTATCGACACGCAGATAGTAAAACCATCCCTTTGTCCACGTCATATCCACCCATCCGTTACCTCTTTTGTATGAGCCGGCGGCGGTTATCCCCCAGCCGTTTTTCATTCTACCGGTGGTGAGTCCTACGGAAGTGCGCAAATAGCCGTTGCTTCCCACTTCTTGTTTTACTTTCAAACCTTTTTTGGCTTCAATGCCTTTGGTGATGATGTTCATGGTGCCACCTACCGAGGGAAGAGCGAGTTTGGAGGCTCCCAAACCGCGCTGTACTTGAATGGAGCGCGTAACCATATCGAGACCAAACCAATTTGACCAATAGACCCAGCCGTTTTCCATATCGTTGACGGGGATTCCGTCGAGCATAACGGCTATGTTGCGTTGGTTGAAACCGCGAATGTTTATCCTTGCATCGCCGTCGCCGCCACCCTGTTGTGTGGCGTAAACACCCGGAGTGGAGTTCAATATCATGGGCAGGTCTTGTCCGGCGAGTTGCTCGTCGAGTTTTGCCGGCTTTATTGTGGAAAAGGCAACGGGGGTCTCACGTGCTTTTGCCACATCGGCTACAATCTCCACCTCTTTCAGAGTTGCGTTGGTGAGTTTTACATCAAGCTTGAGTGTGGGTTGCTTGAGCGAAATTTTCTTTTCAACCTTGTTGTAGCCCACATATAAAAACGACAGAGTGTAGTCGCCATAGGGCAACTCCAAGGAATAACTGCCGTTTATGTCGGTAAGAACTCCTTTGCCCGGAGCGTAGATAATGCTCACGCCCACAAGCATTTCGCCGGTGTATTTGTCGCTTACTTTTCCCGTGATAACTCCCTTTTGGGCGCTTATAAATCCCGTGATAAAGATTAACGCAATTAACAAAAGTGCTTTTGATTTCATAATACCTTAATTAATTTATGAATTTGTTTGCGGTCGATAAAGTTATCAAGTATCAAGATAAAAAATCCTCCTTTCCGTAAATCAAAAGGAGGATTTTTTGTTTGTGATTGCCTGTGTTTTAGTTTCTTATAACGATTTTCTTGGCAATGGTGGTGTTGTCGGCGAAATTAATTCTTACGACATAAAGGCCGTTTTCATATTGTGAGGTGTTCACTCTCAAATCGCCTCTTTTAGCGGGGTTTTCGATGAAGGCCACTTGTTGTCCCACAAGGTTCATAACTTCAACCGATTTGATAATGGCAGTGGCTTTTACGAGGAACCAACCGTTTACGGCGGGGCTCGGGAATAAGAAAGCGTGATGAGCCACGGGTACGGGAGAGTTTATGGAAACCGAATATTGGTGTGAGCCCAAGTTAGAGAAAGTGTTTTTGGGCAAGGAGTCCCACTCGTTGGCAACGATGAAGGGCGAAGGGTTAACCGTAACACCGTGAGCAACAGTGGGTTTGCGAATCAAAGTGTGGTTCTTTGTCCACCAGCGTCCGCCGAGTGCCGAAGTGTAGCCTGCGAGTGAATCCATGGTCCACGCATCGCCCGGGTCAACGCCTATTTCACCGAAAATATCGATGTAAGTGCCATCGGATTTCTCGAGTGTAACGGCATCATTACCGTTGAAATAGAACATTTTGTTGCTGTTGTAAACGGGGCAAAGGAAGGTGTCGGCTTTGGCTTGCAAAGCGGGGTCAACCATGGTGTCGTAGCCCGTGCCGTTGGGGTCGCGTTTGTCGGAAACAGCCACCCAAGTGCCGTGTGCGGGAACGATTCCCGTGATGTTTACCGTGTAAATAGGTTGCTTGCTGCTGTTACCGTTAGAATAGCGAACAAGCTGATAACCACTGTCTTGCAGCACTACAGGGTTGTTTGTGGGATTATACAACTCCAATGCGCGGTTGTTGCCGCTGCCTTCTACGTATTCCGAAATAAAAAGCTGGTACTGTCCGAAAACAAAACCTGTTGTTAAAACTGCAATGATTGAAAGTAAAATTCTTTTCATAACTGACTATTTAAAATTTAATAAAAATCGTTTTGAACTCGCAAAAGTAATTATAAAAAGCAAACGTATATTAATTTTGAGTTAAAAAAATGTGATTAGAATAGGGGAATGGAATTTTACCTTTAATTCCGCAAACAATTTTAAACGAATAATGTTTTAAAACACTATATTTGCAAAATCTAAAAACATAATTAAGATGTGGAGAAAATATGTCGGTGGGGTTTTGATTCTTATTTTTTTTGCGGGGCTTCTTTCGTTGAGCAGCTGTCGCAAAGACCGCAGCATGACGCTCACCGTTACCGTTAAAATGATGGCCGACACAAATGTTGTTGTCCCGGGTGCCAAGGTGGTTTTGGAAAAGGACGATGTGCATGTTGAAGGCTATACCGACGGCAAAGGGCAGTTTCGTCACTCTTTCAAACTACAAATTCAACTGGATATAAAAGTCACCAAAGACACTTTGAGCGGTATAGGCATTGTAAATCTGGGCACCTTGGGTGAGGATGTGGAAAAATCCATTTATATTTTTTAGCAGGGTAAAAGTTTTTCGGCTTTTTCGAGTCAAAAAGGCTGTCATTTTATTATCACGATGCGTGAAGACCAACTGATTTACGGGTTGAAAAGCGGCGATAATGCGGCTTTCAAAGTCCTTGTTGAAAACTACAGACAAAAAGTGGTTTCGATGTGCATGGGCTATACCGGTGATTATGATGCGGCTTTGGACCTTGCTCAAGATGTTTTTGTGGAAGTGCACCGCTCGGTGAAAAACTTTCGCGGCGATTCGAAAATTTCCACATGGATTTTCAGAATTGCCGTTAACAAGTCTCTCAATTGGGTACGCGATAACAAAAAACACAAACAGGCAAAAAGTATAGAGAGATTTTTCGGTAAAGAGGACGGTAAAAACGAAAATCTTCAGATTCAAGACCAAAAAACAAAAGACAGCTCCGAGATTTTGGAAAATGCAGAAGACGGAATAATAATCCGGCGAGCCATTGACAGCTTGCCCGAAAATCAACGTACCGCCTTTATTTTAAATAAGATAGACGGATTTTCTTATAAAAAAACCGCCGAGATAATGAAAATGTCGCTTCCCGCTGTTGAAGCTTTGATACATAGAGCGAGAAAAAGTTTGCAAAAAGAGCTTGTTAGTGTTTATAAAGGCTTGTGACGGTTGATGTGGTTTGAAT
>CAZPGC010000052.1:0-16415 GCA_964585875.1 uncultured Prolixibacteraceae bacterium
TCATCTACCCAAATTTTGCAGTCGTATATTTTGCCGTTTTCGGGGTCGAGGATAGCGTCGTCGGCATACCATTCGTTTCCGTCTTTTTCAAGGCCGGTAATGATTTCCATACCTATTATCTTTTTGTTTTTGCGATAATCGGTACATTTGTCGCAAATGGGGTCTTGGTCTTCGTCGGGTGCCTTGAACAGCTTGATAATCTTGCCGTAGAGCTTGCCGTCGGATTTGATGTAAATGTTCACAATGGATTTTGCTTTGCCCGTTTCGTCGTCAATGGTTTTCCAATTTCCGGTTACGGATTTGTTCACATTCGACACAGGTGCCGACACAAAAAGAATCATCGAGAGGATTCCTAAAAATAATAGTTTCATAAGCTTCGTGTTTTTGTTGTTAATTTATTTGTTTCCAATTCCTTTGATAATCATAAATAAGCCTGCGGCAACCAAGGCCCAAGGCCAAATATCGTTAAAATCGATTTCGGGAAAATAGCGTGTTATGAGAACCATGCCGCCAATTCCGGCCAAAATTACACCGGCGAGAATATTCCCGTTTGATTCTTCTCTTCTCCTTTTCGATTTATTTTCTTCCATATCGTAATAGTTTGAATTTGATGGTAATGCCATCCACAAAATCACATAAATGAGAATGCCGAGGCCGTGGGCAAAGTAAAGAGCGACAAAAGCCCCGCGTATGAGCCATTTGGGTACGGCCAAGTAATCGGCGATGCCGCCGGCAACCCCGCCTATGATTTTGTCGAATGTATTCCTCCTTAAAACCTCACTCATAAATTACCTTCGTGTTTGCAGGACAAAGATAAACATTTTTTGTTAGCTCATAAAGCTTTTGCCGAAATGAGGAAATTTATCCCTAATTTTGAAAGCACATTTACATCTGTGTTTATGCAAAAGGGAAATTACAAATACGTAAGGGATATAGCCACCAGATTTGGCTTTGGCGAAGGTCTTGTTGCCGCGGCTGCTTCCAACGACAAAATAATAGCCTTGGGCAGCGACATAACCGCCTCGGTGGGTATGCAAATTTTTAAAGATGCTTTTCCGGAGCGCTTTTATTCCCTTGGCATTGCCGAGCAAAATGCCGTTGCGGTGGCTGCAGGTATGGCCTTGTCGGGCATGATTCCGGTTTTTTCAACCTATGGTGTTTTTTCGGCCATGCGTGCCCTCGACCAGATTCGAATATCTCTGTGTTACAACAATTTGCATGCGATTATCGGCGGTGCTCACGCGGGCATCTCCGTCGGCCCCGACGGTGCTACTCATCAGGCCCTTGAGGATATTGCCGTGATGCGTGTGTTGCCCAATATGACGCTTTTGTCGCCTTGCGACTACACACAAACGAAAATACTCACGCAAAAAGCGGCGGAGCGAAAGGACAGTGGCCCCGTATATATAAGGTATGGCAGGGAGCCCATGCCTGATTTCACTTCGCCCCGACAAAATATTGAAATTGGCAAGGCTCAACTTCTGAAAGAAGGCTCCCATATTTCCATAATGGCCACAGGTCACCTTGTGTGGGAAAGCCTTGTGGCTGCCGACGAGCTTGCAAAAAGAGGAATTTCTGCCGAGGTGATAAATATACACACCATTAAACCCATTGACACGGAGGCTGTTATCGCATCGGCTCGTAAAACGGGAGCGGTGCTCACTGCTGAAGAGCATCAAATTTCGGGCGGGCTTGGCAGTGCGGTGGCCGAGGTCTTGGCAAAAGCCTTTCCCGTGAGAATGGACTTTGTGGGCATGAACGACAGCTTCGGCGAATCGGGACAGCCGCGCGAGCTGATGGATAAGTACGGCATGAATGCCCGAACAATTGTGGAAAAAGCTTTGAATCTTTTGAAATGAAAAACCGAAAAAACATAAGGCTGATAATTGCGGCGGCACTGTTTTTCCTGATAATGTCATCGTTCTTTATTTGGTCAAAGCCTTCCGGCTTGCGGAATAATAGCGCCGCGAGGGTTAAATCAAGCTCTTTCGAGAGTAAAACGAAAGATAATCCGCCGGTTCGCGATGAAGAAAAACCTCTTTATTTTTCTGTAAACAAAAAGCGTCTTTTGGGTAAGGTAAACCCGGCAAGCGACACTCTTTTTATCGGAGTTGAAAAAAAATATATTGGCTATGAGAAGAATATCTATCTCTTAAGGCCTGTATATCAGTCATATAAAGCCATGTATCAAGCTGCGGCAAAAAAAGGCCTGCGGCTGAATATCATCAGCGGACTTCGTACTTTTTATCAACAAAAAATAATTTGGGAAGCAAAATGGAACGGAAAACGTCTTGTTAAAGGCAGGAATTTGTCACGGATAAAAGACACTTTGCAACGGGCAAAAATCATTTTGCAATATTCTTCCATGCCGGGCACTTCGCGTCATCATTGGGGTGCCGACATTGATATTTACAGTCTCGAGAATGAGAATTTTGAAACAGCTAAAGGAAAAGCCGTTTACAAATGGCTGATTTCCAATGCTAAATACTATGGATTCTGTCAAGTTTATACGCCAAAAGATTCTATGCGCCCCGTCGGTTACGAAGAAGAAAAATGGCATTGGAGTTATTTCCCGATTTCGGAAAATTTGTTAAAAGAATATCGAAGACAAATAAAATATTCGGATATTAGCGGCTTCAACGGCAGCGGCACTGCCGCCCCGTTGAATGTTATTGAAAACTATGTTGTTGGCATAAACCGGGAATGCAAATGATATACAGTAAAAATCAATAATTGTTTACGTTTTTTTTAATTTATCACTTTAATACTTGATATTAATTTTTACCTGCCGGTATATTTGACTCGGTTTTCGAAAATAAATCGCAGGTATTAATTTAAAAGCATAAAATATGAAAATAGTAATTGTAGGAACAGGCTACGTCGGTTTAGTAACCGGCACTTGTTTTTCGGAAGTAGGTATTGATGTTACGTGTGTTGACATCGACAAGAAAAAAATCGACAATCTTAACAAAGGCATCATTCCCATTTGGGAGCCGGGTTTGGAAGATATGGTTAAGAGAAATTTCGCTGCCGGCAGGCTGCATTTCTCCACCGACCTTGCCGAGGTGCTCGACGATGCCGAGGTTGTTTTCAGCGCTGTGGGCACTCCTCCCGACGAGGACGGCTCTGCCGACCTTCAATATGTTTTGGACGTGGCGCGCACCGTCGGTAAAAACATGAAGCATCACACTTTGGTGGTGACAAAAAGCACCGTGCCCGTGGGAACGGCAAAGAAAGTACGCGATGCCATCCAGGGCGAACTCGACAAAAGAGGCGAAAAAATAGAATTTGACGTAGCTTCAAATCCCGAATTTTTGAAAGAAGGCGACGCCGTCAACGACTTTATGAAACCCGACAGAATTGTCGTGGGTGTGGAAAGCGAAAAAGCACGTGAAATCATGGCCCGTCTTTACAAGCCCTTTACCATGAACGGGCACCCCGTTATTTTTATGGACGTGCCTTCGGCGGAAATGACCAAATATGCTGCCAACTCCCTCCTTGCCACAAAAATCAGCTTTATGAACGACATCGCAAACCTTTGCGAAATACTTGGCGCTGACGTGAATATGGTTCGAAAAGGAATAGGCTCCGACAGCCGTATCGGCAACAAGTTTATCTACCCCGGTATAGGCTACGGCGGCTCCTGTTTCCCCAAAGATGTGAAAGCTCTCATCAAAACAGCAGATCAAAACGGATATAACATGCGTATTTTGAAAGCAGTAGAAGAAGTGAATGAAAGTCAAAAGTCGGTGCTTTTCCAAAAAGCTCTCAAATATTTCGGCGACCTCAACGGCAAAACTTTTGCCATGTGGGGACTTTCTTTCAAACCCAAAACCGATGATATGCGCGAGGCTCCCGCTCTTGTGCTCATCGACAAGCTTATTGAAGCCGGCGCCAAAGTACAAGCCTACGACCCCGTGGCCATGGACGAAAGCCGCAGACGTATCGGCGATAAAATAAGCTACTCCGAGGACCCCTACGGTGCTCTTATCGATGCCGACGCCCTTATGTTGGTTACCGAATGGTCGGAATTTAAATTCCCCAACTTGAAAGTTGTCAAAAAACTCTTGAAAAATCCCGTAATCTTCGACGGCAGAAATGTTTACGAAAAAGATTACATGGAAGAAAACGGATTCGAATATTTCGGAATAGGCTTGGCAAAATAGTGTCTCATGGAAAAACTGCCGGAGGGAATGCTCTTCCGGCTTTTTTTTAACTTTTAAAAAACAGTTCTTATGAAAATATTAATAACCGGAGGTGCGGGATTCATTGGCTCCCACCTTAGCGAACGCCTGCTGAAAGAAGGCCACGAAGTGATAGTTGTTGATAACTATTTCACGGGACAGAAAAAGAATGTTCATCATTTGATGGACGACCACAACTTTGAGCTTATCAGGCATGACATCACCATGCCCTTCTTCATCGAAGTTGACCAAATTTACAACCTTGCTTGTCCGGCCTCACCCATTCATTACCAATACAACGCTATAAAAACGGTGAAGACTTCGGTGATGGGTGCCATAAACATGCTGGGTCTGGCAAAGCGTATCAACGCGCGCATTCTGCAAGCTTCCACCTCCGAAGTTTACGGCGACCCGACAATTCATCCGCAGGTGGAGAGTTATTGGGGAAACGTAAATCCCATTGGCATAAGAGCTTGTTATGACGAAGGAAAACGCTGTGCGGAAACTCTTTTTGTTAACTACCAACGTCAAAACAATGTCAGGATAAAAATCATCAGGATATTCAACACCTACGGGCCGCGCATGCACCCAAACGATGGGCGCGTGGTATCCAACTTTATTGTGCAAGCCCTTAAAGGACAAGATATTACAATCTATGGTGACGGATCGCAAACACGTAGCTTTCAGTATGTTGACGACCTGCTTGAGGGCATGATAAGGATGATGAACTCAAGGGAAGATTTTCACGGGCCGGTGAATATCGGCAATCCCAGAGAGTTTACCATCAAGGAGTTGGCCGAGCTTGTTATAGAGCTTACCGGTTCCAAATCAAAGATCGTTTATCATGAATTGCCTTCCGACGACCCGATGCAGCGACAGCCCGACATTTCCCTTGCCAAGAAAGAACTCGATTGGGAGCCAAAGGTACAGCTGCGCGACGGGCTGATGAAGACAATAGAATATTTCAAATCAGTAATCTAATCACAAATGAACATATTAGTAACCGGCAGTAAAGGTCAACTGGGCAGCGAACTTAATTCGCTGTCCTCGTTGTTTGGGGAGCATAGATTTTTCTTCACCGATGTCGATGAGCTTGACATAACAAAAGCCGCTGATGTAGAGCGGTTTATAACCGGCAACAAGATTGAAGCGGTGATAAATTGTGCCGCATATACCGCTGTTGATAAAGCCGAAACGGAGAAAGACACGGCGAGAAAAATAAACGTGGAAGCCGTTCAAAACCTTGCCTTGGCGGCAAATAAAAACGGGGCGATTCTCGTGCACATCTCCACCGATTATGTTTTCGACGGAAAAAATTACAAGCCTTATGTCGAGAGCGATTATACCAATCCGCAGTCGGTTTATGCACAAACAAAACTCGACGCCGAGAGCATGGTGGAGGAGTTTGCAAATCGAGGCATTGTGCTTCGCACCTCTTGGCTTTATTCTTCGCATGGCCACAATTTTGTGAAAACCATGCTGAAATACGGACGCGAACGCGACAGCCTGAATGTGGTTTTCGACCAGATAGGCACACCCACCTACGCCGGCGACCTTGCGGAGACGATTTTGAAAATCCTTCCTCAACTTGCTGATTTTGAAGGTTATGATGTGTATCATTTTTCCAACGAGGGTGTTTGCAGTTGGTACGATTTTGCCCTTGCCATTATGGAAGAGAGCGGGATAAAATGTAAGATAAACCCTATTTTGTCAAAAGACTATCCCTTGCCCGCTCCGCGCCCCTTCTATTCGGTTTTGGATAAGTCGAAAATCAAAGCTAAATTTGCACTCGAAATTCCTCATTGGAGAACAAGTTTGAAAGTGTGTTTAAATAAAATAAATTAATCATGAACAAGAGTATCGATAAAAATATTCTCAACAAGGCAAACAGCTGGTTGTCGGGAGATTATGACGAAGAAACGAAGGCTGAAATTCGACGTATGATGGAGCATGACCCCGATGCGCTCATAGATGCTTTTTATAAAGATTTGGAATTCGGCACGGGCGGCTTGCGCGGTATTATGGGTGCGGGCTCCAACAGAATGAACAAATACACGGTGGGAATGGCAACACAAGGTTTTGCCAATTATCTAAAGAAGCAATATGCGGGAAACGAACAAATATCGGTGGCCATAGCCTACGACTGCCGCAATAACAACACCTTCTTTGCCGATACCACTGCCAACGTGTTGACAACCAACGGTATAAAGGTTTATATTTTTGATGCTCTGCGACCCACGCCCGAGCTTTCTTTTGCCGTCCGTCATCTGAAATGTCAAGGAGGTGTCGTTATCACAGCCTCTCATAATCCTAAAGAATATAACGGCTACAAGGTTTATGGCGACGATGGCGCGCAGCTCATCAGCCCTTACGACAAAATGGTAATTGAAGAGGTGAGAATGATTGATGTGTCGCAAGTAAATTTTGAAGGTAATGCGGCATTAATAAATAAGATAGGCGCCGAAATCGATGAGCTTTACACCGACAGAATAAAGAACGAGTCGCTAAACCCCGAAATAATCGAAAAACACAAGGATATAAAAATCGTTTATACTCCCATTCACGGCACAGGGGTGAAACTGGTGCCCATGGCTTTGAAGAAGTTCGGTTTTGAAAATATCATATCTGTTGAGGAACAGAATGTTAACGACGGAAACTTCCCTACGGTGAAGTCGCCCAATCCCGAAGAGCCCGCTGCTTTGGAAATGGCCATAAAGAAAGCCGAAGAGGCCGGCGCCGACCTTGTGATGGCTTCCGACCCCGATGCCGACCGCGTGGGAATTGCCGTCAGAAACAAAAACGGCGACTTCGTGTTGCTCAACGGCAATCAAACGGCGGCATTGCTGTTTTACTACGTTATGTCGCAACACAAGGAAAAAGCCTTGCTGAAAGGTAATGAGTTTATGGTAAAAACCATTGTTACTTCCGAGATTCTTGTTGATATTGCAAATGACTACGGCATAGAGTATTACGATGTGCTTACGGGCTTCAAATACATCGCCGACATTATAAAACGCGAAGAGGGAAACAAGAAATTTCTCATAGGTGGCGAAGAAAGTTACGGCTACCTTATCGGCGACTTTGTCAGGGATAAAGACGCCGTTTCTTCCTGTTGCTTCATAGCCGAGACTGCCGCTTGGGCAAGAGAAAGAGGCAAGAGTTTATACGACTTATTGGCTGAAATTTATACTCGTTACGGTTTTTATCTCGAATCGCTGAAATCGGTGGTGCGAAAAGGGAAAACGGGCGCAGAAGAAATACAGGCCATTATGGATAAATTCAGGGAGAATCCTCCTGCCGAAATTGCCGATTCAAAGGTTGTTTTAATAAAAGACTATCTGTTGCAAAAAAGCAAAGACACGGTGAATTTGGAATCTTTCCCCATTGAGCTCCCGAAATCCAATGTTCTGCAATTTTTCTGTGAAAACGGCAATAAAATCACCATGCGGCCTTCGGGTACCGAGCCTAAAATAAAGTTCTATTTCGGTGTTAAGGGAAAACTTGAAGGAGTTTCGCAATTTGAAGAAAAAACGGCGGAGTTGAAGGCTGAAATAGAAAAGATTGTTGATAGCCTTGGCGTTTGAGAAAGCGGCAATTTCCTGTTTTTTTAGGAATTTCGGTAATGTGGCTTGCGACTGACTCGTGCGAAAATAGAGCCTTTCGAAAAAAATACCGCTTGTAAGCATATTCCCTAATTTTACTATTTTTACGGCAAATAAACATTACCGACTTATCTATGGTTGAAAATCCGGAACTCAGGCTGGCTTTTGAATATGTCTCACGCACCAACAGAAACATTTTTCTTACGGGAAAAGCGGGAACCGGCAAGACCACTTTTCTGAAAGATTTAAAAGATAAAATTCAGAAAAATATGGTGGTTGTGGCCCCCACGGGTGTGGCGGCTATAAATGCGGGAGGTGTTACCATTCATTCTTTTTTTCAACTGCCTTTCGGGCTGATGCTCACCGAGAGAGTTACCGGCAAAAAAGTAAACAATCCCAATCAAAAGCAAAAGTTTCATAAGCGTAAGATAAACATAATCAAATCGTTAGACCTTTTGATTATTGATGAGATTTCTATGGTGCGGGCCGATATGCTCGATGCCATTGATGATATTTTACGACGTTATAAAAACCGCTTTTTGCCTTTCGGCGGGGTGCAAGTGCTTATGATTGGCGATATGCAGCAGCTGCCTCCCGTGGTAAAACGTGATGAATGGGAGATACTCAAGGAATATTATCCTTCTTCCACAATGTATTTTTTTCATGCAAAAGTCCTTAGGGAAACGCCGCTGGTGACCATTGAATTAAAGCATGTTTACCGTCAAGCCGAGCAAACTTTTATAAAGATTCTTAACGAAATTCGCGATAACAAGCTTTCCAAAGAATCTTATGACATGCTTCACACGCGCTTTATCCCCGGATTTTCGCCCGACGATAAAGAAGGCTACATAACTTTGACGACACACAACGCCTATGCCGACAGGATTAACAAGCAAAAGCTTGATAAAATTAAACACAAGTCAAAAATTTTCAAAGCCCGTGTGGACGGCAATTTCTCCGAGCATGCCTATCCTGCCGAGTTTGAGTTGGAGTTGAAAGTGGGTGCGCAAGTGATGTTTATCAAAAACGACCCTTCCGTCGAAAAGGAATATTACAACGGAAAAATCGGCAAGATTACAGGTTTCGACAATGATGCCGTTTTTGTGAGGAGTCTTGAAGATGACCATGATATCGTCTGTACCAGAGTGATTTGGGAAAATATTAAATACAACGTAAACGACAAAACCAAGGAAATAGAAGAAGAAGTTGACGGCTCTTTTGTGCAGTTTCCGCTTCGTTTGGCATGGGCCATTACCATTCACAAAAGCCAAGGCTTGACTTTCGACAAGGCTGTTATCGATGCTCAATCGGCCTTTGCACACGGACAGACCTACGTTGCTCTCAGCCGTTGTCGTACACTTGAAGGATTGGTGCTCACTTCCCGTATTTCCCCCTCGGCCATTATTTGCGACAGGGAAATAGTGAGTTTCAACAAGCAAGTGGAAGAAAATCAACCCACAGAAAGCGATTTGGAAAAATCGAAGCTCGCGTATCAGAGGGAAATCATAACCGAGATTTTCACTTATAAAAGGTTGATTTACAGAATTGAACACCTCGAAAGGCTGATTGAAAACAACAAGCGGTCAATCCATGGCACCCTGCGCGAAACCTTGATTAAGATACAAAAAGAAATCATACCCGAGATAAACACCGTTGCCGGAAAATTTATTAAGCAGATAGAAAGGATACTTTCGGAAAATCCTGATGTTGCGAAAAACGATTTTTTAAGGGAAAGATTGAAAAAAGCCGCGGAATATTTTGCCGGGAAGCATGAGGACGGAATAATTAATCCGCTTATCGATTGCTCCTTCGAGTCGGACAACAAAAAGGTTAAAAAGGAGGTTAATGATGACCTTGCTCTTGTTTTTGAGTTGCTTGCCGTAAAACAGGCCGAATTGGAGGTGTGTAAAAACGGTTTTGATATAGATAAAATATTGAAAGCCAGAGTGACGGCGGCAATTGAAAAGAAGAAAAAAGCACCTGAGAAAGCCGCCAAGACTTCCGCAAATCTCCGTAGCGAGCATCCGGCCTTGTTTGAGGCTTTGAGGTGGTGGCGCAACGAGCAGGCCGAGGTTATGTTGGTGCCGCACTATCGTATTGCCTCTACCAAAACCCTTCTGGAAATCGCCGACAAGCTGCCTTGCACACCAAAACAATTGCTTAATATTCACGGTATCGGCAGAGCTAAATTGCTGGAGTATGGCGATGACCTTTTGGATATTGTGAAAACATATCTCGGCGAAAACGATTTGGAATGTAAAGAAGACAAACCCGAGCCGCCGAAAAAGCCGAAGAAGAAAAACCATGAAGTAAGCTATGAGCTTTATAAACAGGGATTTACTTTGGAAGAGATAGCCCAAAAGTGCGGCTTTAAGGTGAATACCATTTTCAGTCACATGACCAAATATGTTGCCAATGGCGAACTGGATATCGGAGAATTTATGGGCGAAGAGGAATTGAAAAAAATACAAACTTTTTTTGAGGAAAATCCCGAAGCTTCACTCAGCGAAGCCAAAGAGGCCTTGCCCGAGGATATCGATTGGTCGCATTTGAGGATGGTTAAAACTTACATGGAGGAAAGCAAAAAAGACTAAAAAATTTATGTTCATAAAAAATGTTGTAAACGGTATATTTATATATATTTACGCAACATTTGTTTCGGGTTATCAGTGCTATTAAAACGGGTGTAATATATTGAGAATGAGATTCATATATAATATAAGTAAAATTACGATATACAAATTAAATTAGTATTATTATGGCAAAAGAGAACCAAAAACCCGAAAAGCAAGACGTAAAAAATGCGGAAGTGGAAAATATTTCCAAAATTCGCGACATTTTATTCGGCAATAATATGCACGAATACGAGAAAAGATTCGAATCTCTTGAGGAGAAACTCAACAATTCCATTATGGAAAATCGTCAGGAGACAGATAAGAAAATCAGTAATTTGGAGAATTTTATAATTAAGGAAATAAAGCAGTTGAATGAGAAGCTTGTCGAAGAAGAAGCGGCAAGGATAAAATCCGACAAAAAAATCATTGACGAGTTGGAAACTTTGGAAGAAAATTTGAAACGCTTCAAACAATCCACTTCCGATAATTTCAGCGACGATCGTCAGCATTTTCTCGAGTTCAGTAACAGCATCAGCGAACAAATTGCCGAGCTTAACAAGTCCTTGCAAAGTCGCATAGAAAATGTTTCCAACAGCTTGCAAACCAACAAGGTAGAGCGTTCGTCCTTGGCTATGCTTTTTACGGATCTTGCTTACAGCATAGCCGGTGAGCAAAATACGGATAAGGAATAACCGGCATAAATTGTCGTGGTGATGGATAGAGAGCACACAGCGCAGGCCTCATCCCCTTCGATGGAAGAATTGCGAAAGCTGATTTTGGGGCTCACGCCGCAAGAGCTGCAGAAACTGCATAATTGGCTTAGGGACAAGGACTCCTTTTCGGAAGAGATAGCGGGAATATTGCCTTCATCGGTAATCAAAACCATTGAGCTTTCTCAGCCTTTGGGTGATGCTCTTATGCCCATAATCGAACAAGCCATATTTGCCAGCGTGCAAAATAATCCCAAAGCGCTGGCCGATGCGCTTTTCCCCATTATGGGTCCCGCCATTCGAAAATCCATCGCCGACACTTTCCGCAGTCTCATCGAATCGCTGAATAGAACACTGGAAAAACAGTTTTCTCCCGAAAGGATTAAATGGAGATTGCAAGCCATGTTTTCTTCAAAATCCTACGCCGAGATTGTCTTGCTGAAAGGGCTTAGCTTTGAGGTGAAACATGTTTTCTTAATTCATGGCGAAACGGGCTTGCTCATAAGCGATTTTTCAACAGGGGAGAAGAACCTCGACAGTGCCGATATGATTTCGTCGATGCTTAAAGCCGTACAGGATTTTGTGAAAGATTCCTTTGGCGGTGTTGCTGATCCCGACAGTCATCTTGACACCATTAAGCTTCACGAGCTCAATGTGTGGATCGAAGAAGGCCCTTTTGCAACATTGGCGGTGGTTTTTGAAGGAAATGCCCCCGAATCGAAAAGGGTAGTCTTCAAAGAAACCCTTGAGAAGATTCATAAAAAATTCGGCACTCTGCTAAAAGATTTCAACGGCGATACTTCGGCATTTTCAATGGTAACTCCTTATCTGAAAGCTTGTGCCATTGAGCAAAAGCCGCCGAAAACAAGTTATAAAAAGCCTTTGATTATACTGATTATCCTTTTGGTTTTATTAGGCGTTTGGAGCTCTTTTGCTTTTATAAAAAAGCGGCGTTTTGAAAATTTTATCGAAAAACTGTCGGATAAGCCTTCCGTCATAATTCTCGACTATGGTGATAAATCAGGAGTGTTTTACGTTAAAGGAATGAAAGATCCTCTGTGTCAGGGTTTTAATGCTGTTGCCGCGGATTGTAAACTCGACACCCTGCATATTCGTTACTCATGGATAAATTATTTGAGCCTCGACAGTGCTTTTGTGGTAAAAAGGGCAAGGAATTATTTGCCTCCCGTAAAAGGGGTAAGGTTCGTTTTTAAAGACAACACATTATTTCCTGAAGGTGAGGCAAGCCCCGAATGGATTGATTCGGCAAAAACCTATGCGAGACTGAATAATGCCGCGTTTAAAACCGATTTCACAAATCTTAAAATCGACACGAAAAGCATTTTGCGAAAGGCAAAGGAAAAAATCTCCGAAATGGTAATTGCCTATAAAAAAGGCAAATATGCTGTTGACGAGGCCAATGCCGAAGTTATCGACAGCATTTTGAGCTATTGCGACGACATTGAAAAGGCGGGCCTTGATTACACCTTGAGCTTATCGGCAGTGCCCGATTCGCAAGGCGACAAAACCGTAAACAGGACTTTTGCAAAATACAGGCTCAATGCAGCTGTTAAATATATTGCCGATAAGAATTCCGATATAAAAATATCTACAAATATCGATACCGTATCTAAAGAGGGATACAGGTTGATGAAATTTAAAATTAAGGAAAAATGATTAAGAAAAAGATATGTGTTTTGGGGGCTTTTGCCGTTGGAAAAACCAGCCTTGTGGAGCAATATGTCAACAGCATTTTCTCTGATGAATACCATACTACCATCGGGGTTAAAACCGACCAAAAAGATGTGGAGTACAAGGGGCAAAATGTTCGTTTAATAATTTGGGACATAAACGGAGAGGACGATTTTCAAAAGGTTAGGCCGTCGTATCTTATTGGTGCCGAGGGTTTTATTATTATTGCCGACGGTACCCGCAAAGAAACTCTCGATACGGCCTTCGAACTTCGTTCGCTTGCCGAAAATACCGTGGGAGCAAAGCCGGTTTTTCTTATAATAAACAAAAAGGACTTGAAAAACGAGTGGGAAATAACAAATGAAGAACTGGCTGAGTTGACGACAAGATATCCCAACTTGCTGCTTACTTCTGCAAAAACGTCCGAAAATGTAGATAAGGTTTTCACTTTACTTGTTGAAGAAATAATGAAAAATCAGTAGAAATGAACTCTGTTAGAAACAAAGAAAAATTTTGTATTCACGTTGAAAACGGAGGCAGAATCATTGATTTTGTGAACCGAAAAAATAATCCTTTCGGTATTAAATTTGCGAAAGGACGTCAAATCGACGAATATATTCCCGCATTGTACGGTATATTTCCGTTTTATGATAAGGAACTTACAATAAGAAATCTGCAATTCAACGGCTTTAAAGGAGATGTGTTGGTCGTCAACAGACATGATAAGGTAAGTGTTTGTTTCTATGTAAATGCCGAGAGTAATAAGATGTTGGAGAATGTGTTGCAGAAACAAAATCAAGAAAAGCTGATTGCCGCTTTGGAAGAAAAAGTGAAAAATTCGTTAAATGCCGATATGCTATTTAGCGATTTGGGGTTCTTGGTTTTCGAGAAAACAAATGAAGGATACGTTTTGGCGAGTAAGATAACGGATTGGTTTAAAGCGCTTTTCCCGTACTATAATTATTCAAGTACACTTTTTGAACTCACGGACTTATTTCCTTTTCTGGAGGTCTTTTTCCCCGAAACAGAGAGCTTGTTTGCTTCAAAAAAATCAGGGTATCTTTCCTCGGGTTTGTGGACACAGTTTACACCCGATCACAAGGAAACGGTGTTGAGGGCCATAGCAGTAAACAGCAATTACAGCAATTATTTGCTTATTGAATCGGTGTCGGAAAGAAATCCTTCGAAGCACGAAGATTTACAGAAATCAAGAGAGTTGTTGTTGAAACACAAGCAGTTGATAAAGAGTGAAGAGGCTGTAAAACAGTTGCTTAAATACAGGGAAGAATTTATTTCTATCATTTCGCACGACATCAAAAGCCCTATTTCCGGCGCTTATAGTTTGATAGACTACATGATTTCCGATAAAGATTTTATTTCGGGAATGGACAAAGAGCACCGTCAAATGTTTGAGGTGTTACATAAAAATCTGAGAAATGTTCTCGATTATTCGGAGCAGCTTTACGAATGGTCGCATATGAATTTCAGAAAGATAGAGTTGAATAAACAGCCTTTGAGATTGTTTGACTTATTGAAAGATATCGAGGGCTTTTTTGAAAGTAAGTTGAAAGAAAAAGATTTAAAAATAAATTATCAAATGCCCGTTGATTTGCAGGTGTTTGTTGATGAAGTCTTCTTTAAAAATGCCATACAAAACATTCTAAACAATGCCGTGAAATTCTCCTATCGCGGAGGCACAATCTTTTTTATCGCAGAGGAAAAAGAAGATAAGGTGCTTTTGAAAATAAAAGATGAGGGTATGGGAATGACCAATGATGTCAAGAAACTACTCTTTAGTTATTCAGTCAAATACACTTCAAAAGGCACTGAGGGAGAGCAGGGTACAGGCATAGGAATGAATATCGTAAAGCGAATTCTCGATATCCATGGCGCCGAAATTTTTGTAGAATCCGAACCCGGTAAAGGGACGGTGTTTACCATAGAGATTCCCAAAGAGTAGTTTTGATTTTTGTGAACGATTAGTGTAATCTTTTGAGAATCATCAGCTTGTTTTGGTCGTAAATTTTCTCAAAACCGCCTTCTGTCATATAGTACTTTACCTTTTCCCGAAATTTATCTTTTTTCAAAGGAAATGTGAGCTTGTCGTTGCCGTACAAAAGCACAATATATTCGGCATCTTTTACATTAGGGAAAAGGTAGATTTTTTTACGCCTGCATAAATGCGGTGCCAATGCCGACCCGACGGAAATTGTCACATCATCGGGAATATCCTTCAGTTTTGCGTAAATCGCTTTGATGTTTAAATCCGTATCGTAATGTTCTTTTTCGTAAAAAACCGTATTCACCTTATCGTACCATAGCGATTTCCTGTCTTCAAACACTTTATAATCAACGATAAAGGTGCTTATTATAACGAAAACAATTATTCCCTTGCCCACGTTTAAATTTTTTATTCCCGATAGAAAATCTATCAAAGCCAGGCTTATTATCGGTACAATTTCAATTGAATATTGGCCGTTTATTCCCCAATTTCCGTAACTTGACGACAACATCTTTTGCGCAAAAATGGGTATAAGCATAAGCAAATATGCAGGCCGCAACAGCAAGGCCAAGCCTCCTGAAAATAAAAGCACAAGATAAAATTCGTTTTTTATACCGTCATAAAACGGATTGCCCAATTGATTTTTATAGAACAAATTTAAAATGTACAAGGGTTTGTGAATAATTGTCCATATTATTTCCGACAATGAGCCTCCGAGATACGAGTATCTGTACAGCTGCCCCTTTACGTGCTCCGTTGTGAAATATGGCATTATCACCTTCATTACCAGAACGAACATTATTATCGAAAAGATTATCAGCGGGATTTCAAATTTTATGATTCGGGAGAATTTTCTTTCTTTTTTTGTAAAAATTATGCCGGCAATCAAAAACACCATCCACAAAATCATATTTTCTTTCGAAAAAATTATCAGCAAAAAGAAAATCATAAAGATTCCGTATTTTTCTTTTTTGTAAAAATAAAAAAGCCACGGCACCAACATGGCAGCTATTACGTTGTTGTGAAAGTCGAAAGCAAGGGCGGAAAAAATACCCCATATGCCGAAAAAGTGAAGCATTATCAACAGCGGTATGGTGTTGTCTTTGAAATAGATAAGCGAATATTTATAGATGCCGTATCCTCCCGACAAAATTGCCGCTATTTGAATCAGCAATAGTGTATAAGAGCCGAAGAGATAATAAAACGGCACATACAAAAACATAATCGGGGAAAAGTGGTCGCCCAAAAAATTAATTTCCGACCCGCCGTACGAAAGAGTATAATAACTCGGCATAAACCGGCTGTAGCAATAAACGGCGTGTGTGTTTATTCCCAAATCGAGTGCCGCTGTGCGAAAGAGGTAGTGATTGACAAGGGAAATCAAAGCATAGATTATAGCAAAAACAATAATAATTGCCGCCGGTAAATATGAGTCCTTTTTATGCTTTAACAGGCTGAAGTTCATCAGTTTTTTACTTTAAATTAATTTCAAATACATCCTTCAACGCCGAACAATCACGCTCCTTCATTTTGCGTAACCCGTCCAGATTTTCTTTTGTAATTAAGGGCTTTGCCGAGAAGTTTTCGAGC
The DNA here is from genome assembly GCA_964585875.1 of uncultured Prolixibacteraceae bacterium. Lineage (GTDB taxonomy): Bacteria > Bacteroidota > Bacteroidia > Bacteroidales > UBA1556 > UBA6267. The sequence continues at coordinate 16,396 of CAZPGC010000052.1, forward strand.
AAAAAGACAAGAGGGGCGGC
>CAZPGC010000053.1:0-16209 GCA_964585875.1 uncultured Prolixibacteraceae bacterium
GTGTAGTCTTCGCCAACGACCCATTTTTTAGAAGCCAGATTCATCTCGTCTTTATGGGCGGCAAAGGCAATGCCGTGTTTCGACAGCTGATAAATCTCGTATTGGGGATGGTCGGGACCTTGATGGCATTTGCCGCAATTTTCGGGGTTACGTGCAAGCTCACGGCTGAAATCGTGGCGCGAGTGACAAGCCGAACACGAGCCTTTTGAACCGTCAACATTTATACGCCCGATGCCGGTATTAGGCCAGGTTTTGGGGTCGTATTGAGCTATGCCTGCATCGTTTTTAACAACATTTCCTTCCTTGTCGTACAGCATCTTAACGGCAGAGCCGTGACACTGATGGCAGCCGGCAGCGGCTGCAGGATTGGAATTGCCCATAAAATGAACATTGCCTTCAACAACTTCGGCAAGCACATTGTCCAACGAACCCATTATCATACCTGCATCGGCGTGATAACTCGATTGAAATTCTTTGGACTCGTTGGGGTGACAGGTAGCGCAATTGTTGGGCGTCACAATGGTGTGGATGGTGTATCCCTCATGCTCATAAGCGTCTTTGTCGCTTTTTTTGGCAATATGGCACGAAAGACAGCCCACATTGTTTTGCGCATGAGAACTTTTTTTCCACTCCTCGACAATCGACTTGCCCTCTCCCTCCTTTTCATGACAACTGATACACTTTTGTGTGGTCTCGTCGATTTTGATTTCAGGTTGTTCGGCTACTTGTGTATTCCCGGTCTTGGTGCCGCCGCCCGAAGTTGAACAAGCGACAACATAGACGCTGATAATCAATACACTGAACACTGCAAAGAGCAGCGATTTTAGTTTTAACGGTTTCATCATAATTCCTGTTTTTAAGTGAATAAATACTCCATTTGGTAATTGTATGTTAATCAATATATTAAGTAATTGCGTCAATAAAATTCATAGTTCTGAAATTCAGCCTAAATTTATTCATCTTCAAAACTTTATTGTGTATCAATTGTTACTTTTTTGTATTTTTGGGCACAACCACATTTTAATTACTTAACTTAACGGCAAAGGGACTATGTATAGCAAGCTGATTGACTCACCGTTTTTCAAAGGATTCTCCGAAAAGGAAATTCAAAACATACTGGATAGTTTTCATTATCAGGTACATAAATACAACCGAAATGAGCTGATTTTTCTTTCGGGAGACCATATAAAATTCTTTTATATAGTTGTTGAGGGTGTTGTTGCGGGTGAAATGGTAAATAATAACGGCAAAATAATGCGTATCGAATCAATTCATGCCGGAAAAACCATCGCACCCGCCTTTCTTTTTGCTGATTTCCAACAGTTTCCGGTGAATGTTATAGCCGAAACCGACTGCAAAATCCTAAGTTTCTCGAGAGAAACTTTAATGGATATGATGGAAAAAAATCCCCGTCTTATGATGAATATGATAAATATCATTTCAGGAAAAACACAGTTTCTCGCCTTAAAAATAAAATCGATTTTTCTGCAAACAATCAGAGGCAAGATTGCCCTTTATCTTTTGGATTTATCAAATAAATATAACGACAAAGAATTTAAAATACCCAAGACTCAAAATCAACTTGCTCACGATTTCAATGTAACAAGACCTTCGGTTGCCCGCGTTTTTTCAAATATGAAAAAGAAAAACATAATTGAAGTAAGCAACAGAAAAGTAAAAATCATAGACGAACTGGAATTGATGAAATGCGTTAACAAGGTATAAAAAAACCGGCCCGAAAATACGGGCCGGCCCTTTCCTGTGATGAATATAGTGTTTATGAGAAGGTTTATTGGTTCAGGAAAGTAGGATTAAACACCATCATTACCCAACCCCAATAATTTGAGGCTCCGTACGAACCGCCTTTTATTGCCCTTAAAGTTGCAGAGTCGAACATACCGGACAAGCCGGCTTTGAAAGTTACGTGCGGTGCAAATTTATAGCCCATCCATGTATCTAACTCCATACCGAAACTCGAAGGCATAGCCGTATATTTTGTTCCGCCGCTTGCAAGAAATTCATCCCAATCGAGCACATCGGCGGAAGCGCTGAAGAAGTGATGTGTAGCACCGGCGAAGAATTTGTCTTTTTTGTATTTTATGGTTATGAAAGCATCACCCAATCCAACGCTGTTGGCATGATTTCCAACATAGAAATAGTCCATCCAACCGTTGAATTTGTGGTTTGTGCCGTACAAAGGCATAAAGGCGTGATTTACCCTGTTGTATTCGGTTGTGGTGTCGGTTTGACTGTTGCCGCTCATATATTCGTAGCCTGCACCCACAGCCCAGTTGTCGTTGAGTTTATAACCCAAATCCAAGCGGAAATTTATGGCGCTGTAGTTTTTATGATGGAAAAGCTTGTCGGTTTTGTCGTAATAAACGCCCTTGTCTTTTCCCATCTGATAATAGAAGTTGAATCCCAGAGAAAATTTACCGCTTTTATAAACCGAACGTTGTCCTATAATTTGTGAATAGGTAGTCATGGCAGAGCCTGTACCGTTATTTAAGGTGGTATCGTTCACCCCGTTATTCAAAGCGAGAATACTAAGTTTATAAGCTCCGAAATCTTTATGGAACCATAAAAACTGCATGGACTTGTAATTGCCGGCAACATTGTAAGCTCTTGTTTGAACCTGATTTACGGCCAATCCGAATTTCAAATCAAAGGCGTCTTTTTTTCCGTATTTAAACAAGACCATATCGTGCGAACGGGCTTGTTGCGTCCAGTTTACAGCGCCGAAAATACGCTGGTCGTCAAGATTCACTTCCTGCCGTCCTATTTTCACGCTGAAATTATCATTAACCATAAACTCGGCCCAAGCTTGATGCACCGAGGTGTAGGCTCCGTCGCCCGTAACAAGCTGTTTTGTAGAGCCCCAAGCTCTCACATCCTGCACTTGCATACCGAACTTCAAGCGGTTTCCGGTATATCCGAAATCCAGCCTTGCTCTGTGCGTTGTCGCCAAGTTGAACATCTCCCCCTGATTTGCCATGGGCGATCTCCATCCGTGAAGAAACTCCGTTCTGGGACGATATTCGCCCTTGAAAACCAACTGCGCCTGCAAAGTGGTCACAGCCGTTAAAACAATCAACAATAATGTAATTCTTTTCATAATGTAATGATTTTAAGGTTATTAATATCTTTTCTTCAAATCTCCGTTGTATTTTATTTGTTCGGCTCTTATGTTCGGATCGTTGAGCCACTCGGGAACGGGATTACTCTTGTCCAAATCATTGCGCAGCTCGTCCAGTTCGTCTTCACTGTACGAATACATCATGTCAGCCGCTATGATATGGTCTAAGCGCTTAAGCATATTCAGCTTTTCCAACTCCTCCTCGGCGTTCTTGCCCTCTATCGTAACTATTATCCTGCCCTTTTCATCGTGCAGATGATATTCGCAATAGCCGCTTTCCTTTATCTCTTTCACCAACGATTCCACAAAATCGGGTTTCGTCTGTACCAATACTCCAGAAATATTCATTTGCTTTTGTTTAAAGTTCCCAAATAATTAATTTACCGTCGTTTCCGCAACTTATAAGCTTTTTACCGGAAACAAATTTTATTTTATTTACCGAAGAATCATGTCCCGACAATTCTTGAATTTTCGACTTCGTTAAAACCGAAAAAATCTCCAAAGTGTTGTTGTTGTCGTTAAACCAAACCATTTTTTTACCATCGGGACTCACGGCCAAAGCCGTAATAAAATAGTTTAGGATAATGTGAGTGCCGTTTCCCGTAGTCTCATTGTAAAACGCTATGCGCCTGTCTTTGCCGCCGCCGGCCACAAGGCCTCCGGCAGCATCAACACACAAAACATTATCGACATTTTGTCCTATGTAGCTTTTTATCACCTTGCCGCTTTCCACGGATATTTTGTGCAAAACACCGCTTTCGTCCGAGCTGAAAATGTATTTTTTGTCGCCACTTAAACTCATGGCCGAGAATGCATAGGGGCTCGCTTGTTTTCTGTAAACGGTTTTTCGCGTTTTTATATCGTATAGCATAAACTCATTGGACAACAAGGCCAAAACAAGCCTGCCGTTACCCACAGCCGCAATGTCGATGATGACCGAATTATACTTTTCTCCTTGAATAATAAGGTTTTTTGTGTTGGAGCCAAGCTCATAAACATTGTTTTTACTGTCGTTTCCGCGCACCAGAGCAAAGATGCTCTCTCCATCGCTCGACAGTTTAAAAACTTCGGCATCAATAGGGTCTCCGGCAAAATCCTTAATTTTTGCAAACTGCCTTTTCTTCAGTAACTTATGAGTGGCAAGGCTGTATGTTTCCACTGTCCCCTTCATGGTTGAAACCGTTATTGTTTTACCTGAAAAAATAAAATCGGTAACGGCCGCACCACATTTGATAATTGTCTTATGAACGGAAAATGCCGTTGAAGAAATCATAAGAAACAATAGAAAGAAAACAGCCTTGCTCATAAAATTTATTTTACTCCTTCGTCCATAGTCTTGTTAAGGTTCGAGCCTTTTTTAAGTTTGTTGTCGCGGAATACGGCTTTGAAGGTATTTTGAACGGCAACATCCACTTTGGCCTGAGGCACATGGCACTGCGTACAATTGTAACGCGCCATGTTGAGCTTGCCTTTCAGGTCTTTGGCTACCACCAAATCTTTATCGCCACCTGCAGCGCTCTCTTTTACAGGCGGACGATAATCCGTCATGTGCGAGGGAGGTATCGGTGTTGACTTCATTGCGGGAGCAACCTCAGGCATGTGGCACGAAAGACACATGTTGTTGTCTTTGGTAATCGGCACCAAACCCTCGGTAGAGTGAGGAATCAAAGGCGGCGCATTCTCAAAAGACCTTTCTATGGTCTCGGCTTGCCCGGGTGCCTTGCTGTCGTATGAGGGCATATCGCCGAGCAAATCCTTGTCGGATTCCACATCGGCATCAACCAAACCCAAACTGTTGGCACTTTTCAATTCTGTTTCCTTGTCTTGCTTTTCCTTTCCTCCCGAACATGAGAAGAAAGAAAATGTTATCAGCAAAACACTAAAAATCAATAATTTGTTCATGATTATGTTTATTTAATAGTTATTTTAAATTTTAATGAATCGTCATCACATTTGTCGATGCATCTGCCGCAATTGGTACATGCACCTTGATTGATAGTGCCCGACCGCACATCAATAATATCGAGGACTTCCACTTCGGGACACACCACTTTACATTTCATACAAGCGGTACAATTTTCCTTGGTGTGATACACTTTCAAGAAACCGAAATTCCCCAAGATGGAATAAAAGGCTCCAACCGGACAAAGATGGCCGCACCAGCCGTGTTTTAGAATGAACAAGTCGAAAACAAACACGAACAGCACCACCAAAAGCCCCGATAAGGAACCGAAGATGAAGGCCCTGTGAAACATGGATATGGGATTTATTGCCTCAAAGGCCGCAAAACCCATTATGGCTGATATCACCAAGCCCAAAGCCAAAACGTAATAGCGCAACCTCCTGTTTATCCGCTTTGCCGAAACCAAAGGCTGAATGTGTAAGATTCTGTGCAACCACGCCGCCGTATCGGTAACGATGTTCAAAGGACACACCCAAGAGCAGAAAAACCTGCCTCGTATCAAGAAATAAAAGACCGAAACTATCAATGCCCCAACGACGATGCTCGTGCCGGGGATGAAACCCGAAGCCAAAATCTGCAATACCGCGTACGGGTCAGACAGGTTGAAAGCACCCAAAACTTCCGCCGTACTGTAATTTCCCCTTAAAACCGTCCAGTCGAAATACGAGCCGCCCACAAAGAGCAAGATGATTGAAAACTGAACCATCCTTCTGAGAATCAGATATTTGTTGTTTTTAATCATCATTAAACAAATCGTCGGAATTATTCAGATAGTCTATTGTGGAACTTTCATCGTAGTTTTTCATGCGCTCCTTAGCATCTTTGATACGCTTCTCGTCGGCTGGGTCCCAACCTTTGACGTAATGGCTGCCGTCCTTACCCATCACCATCTTCCTGGGGAAAACTTTGATGGCCGGAATCTCGGTAATGCAGGCATGCTCGCACAAGCCGCAGCCGGTGCATGCATCAGCCATTACCTCGGGCAGCAAGAAAGCATGCTTACCCGTGCGTTCATTACGTTTGAGCTCCAATTTAATGGCCTCGTCCAGCAAGGGACAAGCTCTGTAACAAGCGTCGCACTGTATTCCCCAATAAGCCACACAAGTCTCCTTATTGATAACGGCAAGTCCCATTTGAGCTTTGTTGATATCCGGCTCGTCGCTGTCATTTTCCCGCAACAAGTTGATATCCAGAGCTCCCGAAGGACACGGAGGCACACAGGGCACATCGGTACACATATAACAAGGTATCTCGCGAGCTTTAAAATAGGGAGTGCCCACGGCAACGCTCTCCTCCGCCGGAGCGGCCACGAGGGTGTCGTAGGGACAAGCTTCGATGCAAAGGCCGCACTTGATACAGGCCTTTACAAAGTCTTCCTCGGGGATGGCCCCGGGAGGTCGCAGCACAAAAGGATTGGCCGCCGCATCTTTGACGAGCCCTCCCCATGCCAGACCTCCGGCAGCCACATAACCGGCTCCCTTAAACATTTGTTTCAATACTTCACGCCTTGTTGCCATAGGGTCACGCTGTTTTGGCATAGTTACACTTTATAAATTTTAACGGCACATTTTTTAAAGTCCGTTTGTTTCGATATTGGACATGTTGCGTCGAGCACCACCTTATTTATAAAGACCTTTTCGTCGAACCAAGGCACGTAAACAAGTCCTTTGGGAGGTCTGTTACGTCCGCGGGTCTCAACGTGAGCCCTCACTTTGCCGCGACGCGATTCCACCCACACCTTGTCACCTTGTTTAATGCCGAGTTTCTCGGCATCACCGGGGTGCATATAGCAAAGGGCTTCGGGTACGGCACGATACAACTCGGGTACGCGCATTGTCATGGTACCGCTATGCCAATGTTCGAGAACACGCCCCGTTGACATCCAGAAAGGATATTCTTTGTTGGGCACTTCCGGCGGCTCCATATAAGGCCTGAAGAAAATCTTGGCTTTGTTGTCGAGTTTTTGTTTACCCGAATTTTTATCGGGCCCTGTCAAAGTACCTGTGGGCAGAGCTTTCAAGGCTTTGCCGTAAAAAGCAAACTGACCGGTGCCGGCTTTCAAAGCATAGGGGTCGTACTTGGCATTAAACCTCCAGTTGGTTTCCTTGCCGTTGACAACGGGCCATTTAAGACCTCTTACCTTATGATAGGTATCGAAGTCGGCATAGTCGTGGGCATGACCTTCGCCGAATTTACGATATTCTTCCCAAAGATATTTTTGAATAAAGAAACCATATCCTTTCCACGGCTTGCCGTCTTCGCCGAGAACATTTCTCTTATCACCAATGACCTCCGTGTTCAAACTGCCTTCGGCAATGGGGTCGGGATAGGTGAAAGATTTGGCGTAATCGTTGGCAAACAAGACGTCGTAAAGCGTCATATTGGGATTGTAGCCGAATTTGCTGATTTCGGGCATCACATCGGGCAGTCCGCCTTCGAGACCCGGAACCTTTTGGGCTCCCCATACATCTCTGATTTTGAAACGTTTGGAAAGCTCAACCACTTGCCAAATGTCGGGCATGGCATCGCCTACCGGTGTCACTTGTTGTTTCCAGTGCTGGGTACGCCGTTCGGCATTGCCGTAGGCTCCCCATTTCTCGTAAATCATTGCCGAGGGCAAAACCAAATCGGCAACCTTGGCCGAAATGCCGGGATATCCGTCGGATACCACGATGAAATTATCCATTTCGCGGGCGGCACGTATCCAGTGGTTGGCGTTTGCCGAATCCTGATAAGGATTACATACCTGCACCCAAGCAAATTTTATTTTTCCGTCTTCCAAGTCGCGATGTATTTTCATAATATGAGAGCCGGGCTTGGGATTTACGGTACCCTTGGGCAGTTTCCATATTTTCTCGGCTATCTCGCGATGTTTCGGGTTTGCAACAACCATATCGGCGGGCAGGCGGTGAGCAAAAGTACCCACTTCGCGGGCCGTACCGCAAGCAGAGGGCTGGCCGGTAAGGCTGAAGGCTCCGCTGCCGGGCTGTGCTTGTTTTCCTATGAGCAGATGAACCATGTAAGCCTGCTCGTTAACCCATGTGCCGCGCGTATGCTGGTTCATTCCCATGGTCCAGAAAGAAACCACCTTGCGGTTTTTCTCGATGTAAAGCGAGGCCAATTGTTGGAGCTTGGCTTTGTAAACATCCAAGTCTTCATCGGGATTGCCTTTCGATACGGAGGCCACATAATCAAGGTCGTAAGGCTCCAAAGCTTTTTTAAACTCCTCAAAGGTGATAATCCAATGTTTTTTGGCTGCCTTGGCATGCTTCATTTCCATTGTATCGCCCTCTTTATATCCGAGATATCCCAGCGAAACAGCCTCATCCTTAGACACTTTCTTGGCCAGCTGATGTTTAACGGTTTCCCGTTCTTTGTCGCTGAATTTGGGATGGTCGGGTTTGCGCATACCGTAGCCCGTATCGGCAAATCCTGTGGTAAACACCGTGTATTTCTTCACGAAATCCCAGTCGATAGCTTCGGGATGATTGTAAACAATCTCGCGTGCCACATAGTTCCAAATAGCCAAATCGGTGTGTGGCTTAAAAACTATTTCCGTATCGGCAAGGTCGGAAGTTCTGTTGGTGAAAGTTGTCAGGTTCACAACCTTAACCCTGTCGGGGTTGCTGAGCTTTCTGTCGGTAACGCGCGACCACAAAATGGGGTGCATTTCCGACATGTTGGCTCCCCAGCTGATGATGGTATCGGTGAGCTCGATGTCGTCGTAACAACCTGCCGGTTCGTCAATACCGAAAGTTTGGATGAAACCTGCCACAGCCGAGGCCATACAGTGACGTGCGTTGGGGTCGATGTTGTTGGACCGGAAACCTGCCTTCATCAACTTGGCAGATGCATAACCTTCTTGCACAGTGTATTGTCCCGATCCGAAAATGGCAATGCCGGTGGGTCCCAACTCTTTGAGCGAACGTTTTATTTGGCGCTCCATCTCATCGAAGGCGGTCTTCCAACTTACAGGTTTAAACTTACCTTTTTTGTCGAATTTGCCGTCGGGGCCCACACGCATCAGCGGTGTTTTCAGACGGTCGGCTCCATACATGATTTTTGCATTAAAATATCCTTTAATACAATTTAACCCGCGGTTAACGGGAGCAGCCGGATCACCTTTCACGGCAACGATGCGGTCGTCTTTGGTAGCTACCATGATTCCGCAACCGGTACCACAAAAACGACAAACCGATTTATCCCACTTCCAGCCGCTTTCGGCCGAATCGGATGCTGCTTTGAGCTTTTCAGGAATATTTATTCCTATGGCCGCTGCTACTGTGGCAACAGCCGAACTTTTAATAAACTCTCTCCTTTTAAGATTCATGTTAATTGTGGTTTTGAAGTAATTGAATGCTCAAAAATATCCATATAATATCTCTTTTTGTGTAACATTTGTTACCTGCTTGGGGGGGATTTTGGGGATGTGGTGGTACGGGGGAAAACATTGTAAAACGTTGTAAAACATTGTAAAATATTGTAAAACATTGTAAGATGTTGTAAGATGTTGTAAGACATGGTAAAACGTGGGGATACGTTGCGAGATGTTGTGGGGTATTGTGAGGTGGGTGAGCGGTTTTTTATCCTTTTGGGGTTGATTTGATAAATATTATGGCATCGGGGATTATGGTCAAATTTTTTAAGAAAAACGAGAAAAATATTTTCCCGAATGATTTTTATATTAATTTGCGACCCCGTAAACGATTAACATAACAATCTGAATTCCAGTTATATGAGGCAGACAAAATTCATTTTCGTATTGGGAGGAGTTGCTTCTTCTCTCGGCAAGGGTATTATTTCCTCGTCTTTGGCCAAGTTGCTGCAAGCGCGGGGTTATAATGTTACCATTCAAAAATTCGACCCATATATCAACGTTGATCCGGGCACGCTCAATCCCTACGAGCACGGCGAATGTTACGTCACCCGCGACGGAGCGGAAACCGACTTGGACCTGGGGCATTACGAGCGCTTTTTAAATCAGCCTACCACGCAAGCCAACAACGTTACCACGGGACGCATTTACCAATCGGTAATTGAAAAAGAACGTCACGGCGATTACCTTGGGGAAACCGTGCAAATCATACCTCATATCACCGACGAGATTAAAAACAGGATGAAGATACTTGCCGAGACGGGGAATTTCGATTTTGTGGTAACGGAAATCGGAGGCACGGTGGGCGACATTGAAAGTCTGCCCTATGTGGAAGCCGTCAGACAGCTGAAATGGGAACTGGGAAACAACGCTTTGGTGATTCATCTCACTCTGATTCCCTATCTTGCCGCTGCCGGCGAATTGAAAACCAAGCCCACACAGCATTCCGTGAAGGCACTGTTGGAGTTGGGAGTGCAACCCGACATTCTTGTTTGTCGCACCGAGCATCATATCACCATGGGCATCAGAAACAAGATAGCACTGTTTTGCAATGTCGAGACTTCCTCGGTTATCGAATCCATCGATACCGATACCATTTACAACGTGCCTTTGTTGATGCGCGAAGAAGGACTTGATGCCGAGGTGCTGAAAAAATTGAACGTCAAAGACGGCAAGAAGCCGAATCTCACCGACTGGGATAACTTTTTGAAACGTTTGCGCAACCCCGTTTACGAAGTGAATATAGGTTTGGTGGGAAAATATGTGGAGCTGAAAGACTCATATAAATCCATTTCCGAGGCCTTTGTTCATGCCGGAGCGGCTAACCTTACCAAGGTGAATGTCAAGATGATACACTCGGAGAAAATCAACGATGACAACGCCGAAGAGATGCTGCACAGACTCGACGGCATATTGGTGGCTCCCGGCTTCGGAAATCGTGGCATTGAGGGCAAGATTTCGGCAATACGCTATGCCCGCGAAAACAAGATACCCTTCTTGGGCATATGCCTCGGCATGCAATGTGCCGTGATAGAATTTGCTCGTAACGTGCTGAATATGAACGAGGCACACAGCTCGGAGATGAACTCGCGCACCCCCTACCCCGTTATCGACTTGATGGAAGAGCAAAAGGCCGTTGACGACATGGGCGGCACTATGCGCCTGGGAGCCTACCCCTGCAAAGTTTCGGAGGGCAGCAAAGCTTTTGAAGCATACGGACAAAGCGACGTGGAAGAACGTCACCGACACCGCTATGAATTTAACAACAAATACCTGTCGGATTTTGAAAAAGCAGGAATGAAGGCTACGGGTAAATATCCCGAGAAAGACCTTGTGGAAATAGTGGAGATACCCGAGCACCCGTGGTTTGTGGGAGTTCAGTTTCATCCCGAATACAAATCAACGGTGGCAAATCCTCATCCCTTGTTTGTGAGCTTTGTGAAAGCTGCCAAGGAAAAAGGTAAATAGTGGCTATAAGAAAACGCCAATTACTTCGTTACGCTCATGCTGAAATCAAACATTTACAAAAGTAAACTTATTGATATTCAGCATTTTGCAAGCCTCGTACTTGCCGTTTTTTATAAGCCACTACGAAAAATATATAGTTTTCTAAGAGACACTAAATAGTGTCTGGCTATAATGTTCAATAACTTCGTTACGCTCATGCCGAAATCAAATATTTACAAAAGTAAACTTTTTGATATTCAGCATTTCGCAAGCCTCGTTCTTATAGGCCGCTACTATTTGGTGGTTTTCTAAAAGAAACCAAACAGTGTTTTTTAAAAATCTCATACTTGGTTTAACATCGCTATATTATTTTAAATCAGTAATTTAAATTTTAAAACCATGAAAAAGATTTTAACAATTGCTTTAATCTCATTGATGCTCGGTGGCTGCGATGTGCTCACCGAAGTTGCCAACCAAGTGGAAGTCCCCGGCAATGTGACACCTTCGCTTTCGGAGCAAGATGTTGTATCGGGTCTGAAAGAAGTATTGCGCGTAAGCACCGACACAGCCGTTTCGAAAGTGTCGAAAAAGAACGGCTTTTTGGGAGATAATCTGATTAAGATAATGCTGCCTCCCGAGGCGAAAGTGATTACCGACAACAAGGATAATGCAATACTCAAAACCTTGGGTGTCAGCAAGATGATTGACGATGTGGTTTTGCGGATGAACCGCTCGGCAGAAGAAGCATCGAAAAAGGCAGCGCCCATTTTCGTTAATGCCATAAAAGGAATGAATTTCAAAGATGCTTTTTCAATCTTAAAAGGCACCGACACGGCCGCCACACACTATTTTAGGATGAACACCTTCTCGCAACTTTACAAGGAGTTTAATCCCGTGATTAAAAAATATCTCGACAAGGATATTGTGGGCGGAATTTCCACAAACGACGCGTGGAATACCCTGACATCGGCCTACAACAAAGCGGCGCAATTTTCCTCGTCTTTGACACCCGTTAACACAAAATTGGACGATTATGTTACCAAGAAAACCATCAATGGAGTATTTTTAAAGCTTGCCGATCAGGAAAAACAGATAAGAAAAGACCCTGCAGCGCGTGTAACGGATATCCTTAAGAAGCTTTTCAGGTAAGAGATTTTGATTACGCAAGCATCTACAAAATTAGGAAAAACAATTTTTCAATTAGTTTTTTGTAACTTTTAAACGGGGTATCGGGTCTTATTGCCAAATACACATGCCTTGGTGTAACGTGAAAAGGCGACCTGCCTTTTGCATAAGTTTGTTCTCATAGTCCCGCCTTTTACTGTGTTATTTGTGCTGAAAATCCCTTTTTCCAAAGGGATTTTTCTTTTAAAAAAGATATTACCTTAAATCCGTAAAAGCTTTTAGCTTAAATTGCAGCCTCTTTTTCATTCTTTTTTTAAAGAATAAAAAAGAAATATTCTAACACATCAAAACACATTATAAATGAATAGGATAGCACTTTTTGCGACGATAATTTTATTGCTCGCTTCCTTTGAACTTTCGGCACAGAAAAAAAAACATTCTAAAAAAAACGATGACGGTTATGTTGTCAAGGCTTCGAAATTGTCGGCTTTTAAATTCCGCTCAATCGGCCCTGCAATGATTTCGGGACGTATTATCGACCTTGCCGTAAATCCCGAAAATCACTCCGAATATTATGTGGCGGCGGCATCCGGCGGGGTATGGAAAACCACGGACGGCGGGATAGTCATTCGTCCCGTTTTCGACGGCCAACGCCCCTATTCCATTGGTTGCGTGGCCATTGCGCCGTCTAACCCGCATTGTGTTTGGGTGGGTAGCGGCGAGAACAACTCCCAGCGTTCGGTGTCGCGTGGCGACGGTGTTTACAAGTCGCTCGACGGCGGCAAAAGCTGGAAAAACATGGGGCTGAAAAACTCCGAACACATCGGAAAAATTCTCATCGATCCCGACGATGAAAATACCGTCTATGTTGCCGCTCAAGGACCGCTGTGGAACGACGGCGGCGACAGAGGTCTCTACAAAACCACTGACGGCGGAGCCACCTGGAAAAGAATACTCTACATAAACGAAAGCACGGGCATATCCGACATCGCCATGGACCCGCGAAATCATAAGGTGCTGTATGCCACCGCTTACCAACGACGGAGGCATGTTTATACCCTGATAGACGGCGGTCCGGACGGCGGCATATACAAAAGCACCGACGGTGGAGAAAACTGGCGCAAACTGAAAAGCGGGCTCCCCACGGGAGACTTGGGACGCATCGGCATTGCCATTAGCCCGGTAAATCCCGATAAGCTCTATGCCGTTATTGAAGCCGCAGAGGGCAAAGGCGGTATGTTTCGTTCTTTCGACAGAGGCGAATCGTGGCAAAAGGTAAGCTCACGCGTTTCCGTCTCGCCGCAGTATTACAACGAGCTTTTTGCCGACCCTGTGGACGAGAATACCATTTATACAATGGACACTTATTCGGCATGGTCGGATGACGGCGGCAAAACATGGCACCGCTTTTCCAATGCCGCCAAGCATGTTGACGACCACGTGATTTGGGTTGACCCCAACAACACATCACACCTGCTAATGGGCTGTGACGGTGGACTTTACGAAAGCTTCAGCAGAGGCAAAACATGGGATTTCAAACAAAATTTGCCTATATCGCAATTCTACCGCGTGTCGGTGGACTACGACACACCTTTTTATAATGTTTACGGAGGCACACAGGATAACAACAGCGTCTATGGCCCTTCGCGCACCATCAGCCGCAACGGAATAGTTAACTCCGACTGGAAAATAACACACGGCGGCGACGGCTTTGAGAGCGTCATAGACCCCGAAGACCCCAACACGGCTTACGTGCAATCGCAGTACGGCTGGCTTGCGAGATACAATAGGAAAACGGGCGAAGAGCTCGACATCAAACCTTCGGAGCCCGACAACGGCGAAGCCTATCGCTGGAATTGGAACAGCCCCGTGATAATCAGCCCCTTCGACCACAAAACACTGTATTTTGCCGCCAACAAAATATTCAAATCCACCGACAGAGGCAACAGCTGGAAAGTGATTTCACCCGACCTAAGCAGGCAGATAGACAGAAACAAGCTGAAGATTCTCGGCAAGGTTCAGCCGCCGGAGGCTGTGGCTAAAAACGCTTCCACATCTTATTACGGCACCATTGTATCCTTGGCAGAATCACCTGTGCAGCAAGGACTTATATATGCCGGCAGCGACGACGGGCAAGTGTCGGTAAGCTCCGACGACGGAGGCTCGTGGCAAAAATACACATCCTTCCCCGGTGTGCCCGACACAAGCTATGTAAGCTGCATAACAGCTTCGCGCTTCGACAAAAACACGGCCTATGTTTCATTCGACAACCACAAGCGAGGCGACTTCAAACCCTATATTTTGAAAACCACCGACATGGGGAAATCGTGGACATCTGTCAGCGGCAACCTGCCTAAAGACGAAAGCGTTTACAGTTTAGCACAAGATGCCGAAAATCCCGAGATGCTCTTTGCGGGCACCGAATACGGCCTCTATTTCACCCTTGACGAAGGCAAGCATTGGGTCAAGTTGAAAAACGGCCTTCCTTCCGTAGCCATTCGAGATATTGACATCCAACGCCGCGAAAACGACTTGGTTTTGGCAAGCTACGGACGCGGCTTTTACATTCTCGACAACTATGCCCCCTTACGTAATATCGACAAAGTTTTTCAGGACGGAAAAACACAAATTCTGCCGGTGAAAGACGCATGGCTTTTTAACCAAAGCAGCGATTGGGGTTGGCGACGCAAGGGTCATTTCGGCGACAACTTCTACTCCGCCGACAATCCTCCCGTTGCCGCCACCTTCTATTACTATTTTGGCGAGGAGCTTAAAACGCTGAAACAAAAGAGAAAAGAGGCTGAAAAAGAGGCCATCAAAGCAGGCAGGGAAATAGATTATCCTTCTTTTGAAGAGCTCGCCGCCGAAGACAAAGAGATAAAACCTTTTTTGATATTTACCATTCGTGATTCGCAGGGAAATGAGGTGCGTAAACTGAAAGCCCCGGCGAGCAAGGGGCTGAAAAAAATCACCTGGGACATGCACTATCCGGGCACCTACCCCGTGTCGAAAGGAGGTCACAAGACAAACTTCGGCAACGAAGGCGCGGGAGCACCCGTGCTGCCGGGCACCTACACCGTGGAAATGGCAAAGGTGGTAAACGGTGTCCTTACTCCCGTGGGCAACAAACAGAGTTTCAAGGTAAAAAGCCTTAACCGAGAAAGAGGCGAACCCGGCTTTGCCGACTACGAATTTTATCGTAAAGTTGCGAGCCAACTATCAAAATTACAGGCACTTAACAGGAGAGTTAACGAGCTGAAAAACAAAACCGAACTGATAATCATAGCCTTGAAAGCCACCCCGCAAAGCAATCCTTCGGACCTGCTGAAAGCTTACAGGGTGAAAAATCAGTTGGACTCCGTAACCGCCATTCTCAACGGTGACCCCACAAGGGCAAAGCATAATGCTCCCCGCGCTCCGGGTCTCAACAGCCGCCTCGATAAAGTTGTTTGGGGGATATGGTCGTCGTCGGAAGGACCAACGCAGACACATAAAAGGGACTATGAAATAATAGAGAAGCGTGGCAAAGAATTATCGCTCTTTGTGGACAGCCTGAAAAACAACGAGTTGAAGCAACTTGACGAGGCTTTGGACAAAATAAACGCTCCATACACCCCCGGTCGGGGAAGCGGGTTTTAGATGAAAGAATGATTTGGATGAATG
>CAZPGC010000054.1:0-14757 GCA_964585875.1 uncultured Prolixibacteraceae bacterium
CTTCCTAATTTGACACCTCAAAGATAACATCTTTTACCATAGGCTCTCCCTTGTTTTCTTTAATATCTCACTCTACAAATTCCAGCAATTTGTCGTAGAGTTGCTGAGTGGGAAGGCCCATGACATTATAAAAAGAGCCTTCGATTTTTTCAATTGCGATATAGCCTATCCATTCCTGAATTCCATAGGAGCCTGCTTTGTCCAAAGGCTTATATTTTTTTACGTAATACTCAATATCACAGTCGTTTAACTTGCGAAAATGCACTTTCGATTCCGAAGAAAAACACAGTTGCTTTTCCTTGGAAGTTATGCACACTCCCGTTATTACGCGGTGAGTCTTACCCGAAAGATTTTTCAGCATTCCAAGGGCTTCCTCTTCGCCGGAGGGCTTGCCGATAATTTCCCCGTCGAGTATGACAATGGTGTCGGCGGTAATAACAATGCTGTTTTGGGCAAAGCTGTCGAAATCCAAGGCCGCGGCTTTGGCTTTGCTGAGAAAGACAGGCACCTCCTCCTGTGCCAAGTGCGGCGGAAAATCTTCCTTAATGTTTTTTACCACCACTTGAAAATCAAGGTCCAGACCCTCTAACAACATTTGCCGGCGCGGCGAACGCGAGGCGAGAATTATGTTGTGTTTCAATAAGTTATCCAGGCGAGACTTCATTGTTTCTTTTTTTAGACAAACATAAACAAGAGCATAAACAAAATGCCGCTAAGCATCAGAAGTTTGAAAAGCGAAGAAAGTTTCTTGAAATCTTCTTTGCCTTTTGCCTTTAATGTCAAGGGCAATGCCGAAATGAGGTTTACTATTATCAAAGTGATAAAAACCGAGTTAAAAAGCCGGTGCGAAGGAGTGATTTCGAACAGAAAATACTGAAAAACACCGATTAGGAGGGAGGAAATCACTACGGACACGGCCAAGATTTTTTTACCCTTCTCAAAACCTTGTTTTACTATAAAATTGCGACATCCCGTGGCCTTATCGCCTTCCATATCTTCCATATCTTTAGCCCATTCGCGCATAAGCGTGAAAACAAAGGCAAAAGCAGCGTAACCGAAAACCAAAAGATAGCTCTCCTTATCGGAAAGATAGAAACCGGTGTTGTTTATCAGCAGGGTGTAAAACTCGAAAAGCCAAACCGTCAATATCACCAAAGCCGTTGAAAACGAGACAAATACATTGCCGAGAAATCCGTTGCACTGATGTTTTACGGCATAGAGGTAAAGCATTGCCGATACCAAAAGATGAATGGTTACCAAACTCGGTTTCCCCAATGAGAAAAACACCGCAAAGCCGATAAAAATGCCTGCCGCATTCAGTGAATGATACAGTATTTTGGCCTTGTGGATGTCGAGTGAATGTCCCACAATAAGCCGGTCGGGTTTGTTGATTTTATCGGTTGACATATCGTGTATGTCGTTGATGACATAGCCTGCCGCGGCAATGAAAAGCACCGAAAGCACCAGCAGCGAAAACAACAAATCGTGCGAAGCTCTGAAGTTGTCGGAGAAATAGATGCCGTGCTCTGCCGTCAAAACTTCGATGATGAAATATTTCATCAAAAACATGGTAAGGGCAGTGAATATCAGGTTGCCGCCTCTTATCAGCCGCCACAGCTGTCCCGAATTGAATTTATTACCAGTCATAAGCCTCCTCGTCCATCCATTTGCCGTGAATTTTCATCACCTGTTCAATAATATCGCGGGCACATCCTTTGCCGCCCTTTTTGTCGGAGATATAATCGGAAATAGCCTTTATCTCCACCGCCGCATCAGCGGGACAGGCCGCCACGCCGGCGCGTTGCATCACCTTGAAATCGGGAATGTCGTCGCCCATATAAACGATGTTTTCGTCGCCGAGACCGTATTTGCTTTTAATCTGCTCGTAAACCTCGAGTTTGTTGGAAACACCGAGATACACATCTTTGAGGTCGAGGCCGTAAAGGCGGTGATACATGCCTTCGGCTTTGGCACCCGATATGATGGCTATCCGGTAGCCCTTTTTGGTGGCAAGTTGCATCACATAGCCGTCTTTTACGTTGGTGCGTCGCAGATAATGTCCCTCTTCGGTAAGCAAGACCATGCCGTCGGACAAAACGCCGTCGAAATCGAAAATCAAAGTATTAACAGCTGCAAGTTTCGCTTTGTAGTTTTTCATTTCTCTTTTTTGTGTTTAATAATCGAATTGGTAATAATTTGATATATTTCCTTGTATTCCGGTTGATTTTCAAGAAGTTGCAAATGTTTATCGATAACCTTGCCGTCGCCTCTGAGAGCGGGTCCGGTTTGAGCTTCGGCAGGCTCAACATCCTTGATTTTTGCTGCCACCTCTTCAATCAGCGGTTTCAAAATGTCGAAATCCACACCCTCGGTAGCCAGTATTTCGCCGGCAATACCGTAAAGACGATTAACGAAATTTGATACGAAAACGGCAGCGAGATGAGTATGAAGTCGCTGCTGCGAGTTCAAAAATCGCACATCGCGCGAAATGCTTCCGGCGAGTGCTGCAAGCAGCTCCAAGTCTTCTTTTGCGGCAGCCTCAAGACACAGCGGCACTTGCTCGAAAGACAGTCGGCGGTTTTTCGACAGTGTTTGCAGGGGATAGAAAACACCCTTGCGCCTTCGCTCACCCAAGGCGGAAAGAGGTACCGACCCTGCCGTGTGACAGAGCAACACACTTTCGGAAAAACGACGCGCAAAAGCCTCATTGACAGCATCATCGCGAACACACAAAAGCACTATTCCTTCGCCCTCAATATCTTCGGGGTTATTTACTCTGCGCAAGCCGTAGTTCGCGGCAAGTTGCTGCCCCCGTGACGATTTGCTAAGCAGATAATCGACTTTTATTCCGTTGCCCGTAAAAGCATCCGTCAGGCGCCAAGCCACATTGCCGCTGCCCACAATTGTCAACCCCCCAAATCTTTTGTCATTTTGCATTGGGCAAATATAGGAGAAAATCGCTTTGAATGTTTCCGTGTTTTAAAGAGGGATTTAAGGTAAAAGTGCAAAGGCCAAGCCGCATAATAATAAGAACACAGATAACACAGATTTTACTGATAATCACAGAGTTAATCCGCCAAATCAATGTTATACGGACGAACCCAAGGTTGTCAGCATGCTTGCAACATGTGTGTTCCCCCAATAAGTGCAAAGGCAAAAACCAAAAACGAATTATCTCACTCTTATTCTTTCGCCTATTTGCAAGATATGACTTTCTTTAAAACCGTTAAGGTAGCAAAGTTTGTTAACGGAAGTCCGGTAGCGGCGAGCAATGGCCGATAGGGTATCGCCTTTTCGCACACGATGAAATTTGGCGTTTTTGTCGGCAATAATTCGATTTAAGTATTTGAAATTGTCTTGTGTGAGCCAAACGGTATCGGCAATGAGTTTGTAATTTTTAAAATCGACAATGGTTTCGGGATTGAGAGCGGCGCCGAGGTAGCGAATTTCAAAATGCAGATGACTGCCTGTTGAGCGTCCCGTGTTTCCGCCGAGGCCGATAATATCGCCGGCTTTAACGCTTGTGTTGCTGTCAACCAACACTTTGGAAAGATGGGCATAAACGGTTTCAAGGCCGTTGCCGTGTCGCACCACCACCACATGCCCGTAGCCGCGGTCGTAGAGTGTGGCTCTTACCATTCCGTCGAAGGCACAGCGGACAGGCTCGCCCGTTATCAGGTCGATGTCGGTGCCGTAATGAAAACGGTATCGCCGGTATCCGAAACGCGATGTTACCTCGCCATCGAAAGGATGAACGTATTTTTCGCCGTGTGCCCTGTCAACCAAAACTATTAAAACCGAGTCTATTTTGGCGATGGTGTCAATGTTGTAACATTTTATCTTATTGGTTTTCCAGGAGTTATAAAGCCTGTCGGCAGGATGTGCAAACTTTGTGAGCGAATCGTAGAGGTCGTAAAAATTGTTGGCCAAATCGAGACTGTCGTTACGGCTTTCAACAAAAAACGTATCGGGAATCTCTTGCGAGTATCCCGATACGTTTATCATAAAAAATATTATGACGAGTATTTTTCTCAAATCAATTTTTTATAAATACCTGTTTCAAAGTGCCTTTTCCGGTGCTTAAAATCAAATAATAAATTCCTTTTTGGAGGGAAGAAACGTCAATTTTTCCCGTAAAATTATCTTTGCGGAAGAGCACCTTGCCGCTTAGGTCTATTATCTCGACTCTTTCAACATCTGAGCTATTTTCCATATCGATGTTAATGCTGTTTTTCACCGGATTGGGGAAGATTTTCACCTGTTCATTTTCGGCTATTTCGTCGTAGCCGGTGCAATCCACAAAGACCACCAAAGTGGAATCTTTGCTTTTGCAGTTGTCCTTTGTTACCTCCACCCAAACGAAGGTGCCACCCATGCCGAGCATCGGGTAAGTGACTGTCAAAGTGGATGTTGTGTCGTTTGTTGACCAAAGATAATTGTCGAAACCCTGACCCGGGTCCAAGGTGACGCTGTTTGTTGAACAAACGGTAGTGTCGTTGGGCAGGGTGATTACCGGATAGTCGTTTACCATCACGTTTTTAGTGATGCTGTCGTTGGACAAATTCACATCGCCCGATAGAGAAAACCAAGCTTTCACATCGAAATTACCTGTTGTTGAAGCTGTGATTTTTCCATTGAAGATATAATCGATGCTGTCGCCTGCGGCAAGGTTGCTCACGGGTTTAAGCTCCGAAACGGTATTGCCGTTAAAGCTGTAATTTACAGGCAGATTGGAAATGTCGATGGTATGATTGCTTAGGTTTTTCAAGGTTATTTTCACGCTGTAATGCGAGGAAAGACACATTTTTTCTTGCACGTTGATATGCGTTATTGCCATGTCGTCGTAGCTGTATTCGTGAGCGCCCATATCTGGTTTCAAATAATGACGGGTGTTTCCGTCGTAGTCAATCTGCGTTGTGGGAGCGTTAAGAGCCGAGGTGCCGGCGCGTTGCACCTGCGAGTTTTGAATATGCAAATCGGTGTTGCTCACAAAGTTAGGATTAACCGAGATACTCGAAGCGTCCAAGGAGGAAGCTGTTTTCCAAGCGTTTAGCGACGAGATATTGGTGCTGCCGTGCCAGTCGCCGATGTATCCCGTTGTTTTGTAGTCGTTGTAGTTGCAATAGTCGAAAGGCACGGCAATGGAGTTGCTCACAATCATAAGCTTGGCGGCGGTATTCGAATACAAAATGTTATTGGCAAAGCGGTTATGATTTGAGGTTGAGCCTGTTATCTCAAACCCTTTTTGCGAACTGCCGTGCAAGTTGATGCTGTTGAAATAAACGTGAAAAGTGCCGGTATTGCTAAAGAAAAAGGCTCGTGCGCCACTACCGGAAAGGCTTAAGAAATTGTTGAAAATCTCGCCGGTGAAGGAGCAGCAGCCTTGCGAATTTGTCAAATAAAGAGCCGTGCCTTTGTTGATGTTAAAATAGTTTCTTCTAATCTGCGGACCTGTTTTGCAATACAAAAACTCAATGCCGTGAAAGTTGCTGTAGCTCGATGTGGTCGAGAAAATATTGTCGTTTATTATCGGCGATTTTTGATATGCGGCATAAATAAAAAGGCGGTATTGACCGTCGAAAATGCTGTTGGTAATCCACAAACTGTCGGCAACAACGCCCGAGCTTACCCCTTGCATAAAAATACCGTAAGAGCCGTTTTGAAATTTGCAACGGTCGAAAAAGAAATTGTTGAGAACCGAGTTGTTGATGTTTTTACCAATCACCAAGCCTGCAGCCTCGTCGGCGCTCGAAGTGCTGTTGTTTTTCAATATCACCGACTCGAAATATAGATTCGACGAGCTGTTTGAAATATCGATAACTTTTGAGAAACTGTTTGACCCTGTGCGTTTTATGGTCATATATTTAAAAACTATATTCTTGGCTCCGTTGAATTTCACCACAAAATTATTAGACGTTGAAGTGCCCGAAGCATATTGAAGCACCACAGCCGTGGAATCGTTATTGGCACTTTTGAAGGTGACTTTATGGCTCCCGTTTCCGGTGAAATTGTTAATGGTGATATTTTCGGTGTATGTACCCGAAGCCACGTTAAAAGTCACATCGCCCGAAATGCCTTGCGAATTCAGGGCGGAAACAGCAGCCGAAAATGATGAATATGTACCTGAGCCGCCTATGGTGTAAGTGCCGCTCATTTGGGCTTTTAGACCCAAAACACCTGTTAAAAGAAGTGCTAACAATGAGATTTTTACTTTCATTTTATTGATAATTTGTCTGTTGATTTAAAAGTTGGCAAAAATAAAACAAAATGCTTTTATAGTCGGAAATTGTTTGCGGTTTTATGGCAATGAACATTTTTTCGACGGGAATTAAGAAAAAAAGTTTAGTTTTACGCTCTGATTTTTATCATCACTTAATGCGAAACCCTTTGATGAAAATAAATATCAAGATATCAAGTAAAACAATCGTTTACATAGCACTTTTGGCGATTTTCGGTTCTACTTTGTTTACCTCTTGCCGCAGGGCGCGTTATCGTCGTATGGTGAAAAAAAGACGTGTCGGCACCTCGAAAAACTTGCGACACAAGGGCGAATACCAAAGGAAATTGAGGAAAAAAACCCTCTCGGTGCAATCTCCTTATTATATTAAGAAGAAGAAAAACTACAAACGCCGTCCTTGGTACAATTAGTACCCGTTTATTGTCTCTTGGAAAATCATCGAATCTTCATAAAACAGGAGATTTCCGATAAAAATTTTATTTCCTTAAACTCTCTGATACAGAGGCGCATATCTCCTTTTTCTTTTTCATAATAAAAAAGTGCCGGATTTTTTTATAACTTTACCACATCATAAATCCGCTGTCCTATGACAAAGAATAATTCCCAACACAGTTATGTAAAAAGGATATCGGCTTTTGCTGTTACTCCTCTGATTTCCATACTTATAATTCTTTTCGCCGACGTCAATCCGGGGCATCCCGAAGCTACGAGAATGCTTGCCGTGGCGCTGCTTATGGCCGTTTGGTGGATTACCGAGGTGGTGCCTTTGTCGGTTACGGCTCTGCTGCCCGTCATTCTCTTTCCGCTGTTCGGCATAATGAACGGCAAGGCGGTCTCTTCGGAGTATTTCAACCACATTATCTTTTTGTTTATCGGTGGTTTTTTGATTGCCATTGCCATGCAAAAATGGAATTTGCACAAGCGCATAGCCCTCAAACTGCTGACGGTTACGGGTACAAAGCCGAGTAATATTCTTTTCGGTTTTATGCTTGCCACCTACCTGCTTTCGATGTGGATAAGCAACACGGCCACCACAATGATGATGTTGCCCATTTTGCTGTCGGTGCTCTCGCAACTCGACAATGTTTACGGCAGCGACAAAACAGCCAAATTAGCCGTAGGTGTGCTGTTGGCAACGGCCTACAGCTCTTCGGTGGGAGGAATTGCCACGCTCATCGGCACGCCGCCGAACCCGATTTTTCTACGCATTTATCAAATGTATTTCCCCCATGGCAATGCCGTTACTTTTGCCAATTGGTTTATCTATGCCTTTCCTTTGTCGCTTATGGCTTTTGCTGTGGTTTTTACTGTCATTTATTTGCAATACACACGTAAAAGCTCCACCGGTGGCGGCGTAAGTATCGATTTCTCAGCCGATTACAAAGCTCTCGGGCCTTTCAGCTACGAAGAGAAAGCGGTGCTTACCGTGTTTCTGCTTACCGCAGTGCTTTGGATGACACGCTCTCCCATCAGCATCGGCTCCTTGAAAATACCCGGCTGGTCGCAATTGTTTCACAATCCGGCTTTCCTCAACGACGGCACCGTGGGTATGACCATGTCCTTTCTGCTTTTTCTCATTCCTTCAAAAAAAGAAAAAGGCAAAAGGTTGATGCAGTGGCACGATGCCGAAAAAAACATGCCTTGGGGAATAATCATTCTTTTCGGCGGCGGCTTTGCCATGGCGGCGGGTTTTAAAACTTCCGGATTGTCGCAGGCCGTAGGGTCTATGTTTCACATCATAAAAGGCGGCTCGCCTTTCCTCATTATTCTTATGATTTCTTCCATTATGATTTTTTTGACGGAGCTGACTTCCAATTCCTCCTCAACGGTGATAATATTGCCCATACTTGCATCTCTTTCCACAGCCACGGGAATAAATCCTCTGTTTTTTATGATTCCCGCAACCATCAGCGCATCCATGGCTTTTATGTTGCCTGTCGCCACCCCGCCAAACGCCATAGTGTTCAGCTCCAACAGGTTGAAGATAAGCGACATGGCGCGTACCGGTCTGGCGCTTAATATTCTAATGATTATCCTTGTTTCCCTGTGGTCTTACTTTATGACGCCCTTGGTTTTCGGGATTTAATTTACTTTATTTATTTCGCCGCCCATTACCGGCTCCACCGATTCGGTTTTGGGATTGCCTTTGTAATTTATCACGGCACCCGTTTTGGCCTTGGCCTTTATATTTTCTTTGACGTAAAGGTTTATTTTTCCTCCCGTGTTGGCCTTCACATCGGCGCTTATTGAAATCAGCGCAAAGGAATCGAAAAAGGCTCCCGAATTACTCGTTACCGAAAGATTTTTGGCCGTGCCTGCCAGCCTTATTTCCGAGCCCTGCGTTGCCGTTACCGTCAGGTTTTCCGTTTCAACGAGGGCGCGCATCAACGAGCCTTTCACAATTTTTATTGTCAGCGACGGAGAAGCTATGGTGTCGGTTTGCACCACATTTGCTCCGGCATCAACTTTAATATTGTCAAGGGTTTTGAAGTAGAGGGTTACAAAAACCTCTTTGCTGTCGCCAATGGCATTGGACCTGAGGGTCAGCACCCCTTTCTCAACTTTGGTTATCACCTTATTAACATCGTAATTGCCCGAAGACATCGTCAGGAAAGTGCTGTCGCTTTTCACCATCTTTACTTTGATGTTACCGAAAACCACAAGAGCATGAAAATCACCGGGGTTTCGCGACAAGGTGTCGTTTGGCAAGGAAAAAGCCTGCGACGATAAGACAAGCGACAAAATTAAAAGGACAAAAGTTTTCATAATAAAATTAGATTTTAAGTTAATGTTTTTGATGGTGTAAAAAACTATGACATAGAACATTAAACACTTTATTTTTCTCGGAAAGTGTCTTTTAAGGCAATGCTTAATCACGGCAAAAATAATATAACTGTGCGTGAAAACAAAAAAAGCCTTGCGATTTCACAAGGCTTTTCAGGTACCCGGAGCGGGACTTGAACCCGCACGGCATTGCTGCCATTGGATTTTAAGTCCAACGTGTCTACCAATTCCACCATCCGGGCAGCTGTTAAAACAAAAAAAGCGGTCGAACCGCTTTCTTTGGTGGAGCGGAAAACGGGACTCGAACCCGCGACCCTAACCTTGGCAAGGTTATGCTCTACCAACTGAGCTATTTCCGCTGTTATTCTACATCATCATAAAGAACGCCTCTCTGATTTTGCGGCTGCAAATATAGTATTTTTTTAAATCTGCAAACAAAAAAAATATTTTTTCTCGGTTTTCAAATCTGCCAAGCACGGGAAGGTTTTAAGGTTTGATAAAAACTTCTTTCGGGAAAAACATTTGGCACTGACGACCATATCCCTTCGATAAAGCAAGGCTTGGGACTTCGGTTAAAAGCACTTGAGCTGTGGCCATAAAAATACCGCAATTGTCAGCTTTTGTGAGCCTACAATTGCGGCAGTTCGGGTTAAAAAAATCGCGGATTATTTCTTCTCTTCCGGCCTCTGCAATCCCGGGTAGTTCATGTATAAGAAGCTGTTTTTCAGCGAGTCCATGCGTCTTAGCATTTTCTCGGTTTCTTCCATTTGTTTGTACCAACGGTCGAAGAAATAATCCTGTTTGAAAAAGCCGTTGTAAAACAGCGAGTCGTTTGTTAAAAAATCCTTATCCGGCAAAAATTCCGGAAATTCATGTTTTAACAAAGGTTTAAATTCGGAGAACAAGCTGTCGGGGTTTACCGTCAAAACCGAATCTCCGGAAATGTTGCTGTAACTCCAGCTGTAAGTGGAGTCGTAGCCGATTACCTTGCCGCTGTCGTCGTAAATTTTGTTAACTTTAATGACGACCTTCGGCATGCTTTGCCCTGCCACAGCCGTAGTGTCGCTTTTGGCAGTTTGGCTTTTGTTTTCCGTCTGTCCGTTGCAAGCCGTAAAAAGCAGAAGCACGGACAAAAACATCAAAATTCTTTTCATGATTTTACCCTCCTATTTTTATTCCGGAGGGCTCTTTAACAAACTGAATGCCAAAGCAATGTGGTGAAATTTTGGCAGAAAATCTTAAAAAGTTTTAACGGAATCTTTACTCAAAGAGCGTCTCCATTTCCTTGTTAGCCCAATTTATCAGGCTTTGCCTCTCGGCACTGTCGAGGCGCGCCTCTTTGTGCATCAGCGTATAAATTTTCATGGGCATTTCTCCTTCTTCCACTTCCGAAGCAATGTCGTCGAGGGCAGAGCTTTTGTCAAGGAGGCTCATCTTATTCCACTCGGAAAAATTCAGCTCCTTACGGCCTTTGTTTATATCGGCGTAAACAAGCCATTTTACGGGTGCCACATTCGAATACCACGGGAAAACACTTTCGTTGGAATGGCAATCGTAGCACGCCTTGCGGAGAATTGTTTTCACATCTTCGGGAATATTGCCGGCGGCTATGTCGTCGGGATTGTCAGCCGTGACAAGCGGAGGGTTTTGCGGGATAAATTGGATAAGTACAAAAAGTGCCGCAACAACTATTAAAACAATCTTTTTCCTACTCATATTCAACAAATTATACTGTTTAACTTATTTCCCCATCAGGGTTGACATTTCGTTTTTAGCCCATTGCGAGAGGGTTTTAAGCTCGCCGGGCAATAAAGCACGTTCAGGATGTTTTTTTAGAAATTTCGGCGGCGGCATTTTACCTTTGGAAAGTGTTTTTACAATAGAATTAAGTTTTGCAATTTGTTTGCCTTTGGAGTATTTGCCGTTGAGCAAATTATCAAAATTCATTTTCGTTTTTCCTTTTGTGTTTTTCGACTTGTCGGAATGACAGCCGATGCACGATTTCTTAATTATTTTGCCAACATCTTCCGGCATTTCAATTCCTGCCGTGCTATTATCTTTTGCGGTGAAAGCGCCGCCAAGCACAAACAGCACTGCGGCCATTGATGTTATAACTAAAAATGTTCTTTTCATTTTTCAATAAGTTTTATTCGAAATAATCGGGTTCAACAATGGTAAAACTTCTGGATATGGTAAATCCGAAATGTATATCTCCTTTTAGCCATGAGCCCCGGGTATCAGGGATATACATCTGTTCTATAAAGCCGAAAGAGTTTGAGGCAACGAGAGAGAAGACATGGCCGGCCGTTAAAATATTCAGCCCTATCGTCAAGGAATTTTCGGAATTTGCCGCCGTATAAGACGAAAAAACATAATGATAGTCAAAGGTGGCGCTGAATTTATCTCCAAAAAGATATCTTGCCGCAAATCCCGCCGCCCAAACGTCGTTGTCGGCCTGTCTGCTTTCCACAAAATTGCGGTGTATGAAATCCGCCGACATCTGCACTGACAGGTGGTCGCCGAAGCGGCGGGCGGCAAGGAGCTGATTTACAAAGGACAGCCTGTGGGAAAAATAAGCAGGAATATTATCGTAATTCCATGAAGTTGTGTTAATTCCCATATTTCCGAAGTAGCTGAGTGAAAGAGGCGCACCCTTGCCTTCACTTTGTGTCAGAAGCCTCATTTTAAGCGAACCGTCATAGGTTTTATAGAGACCCGAACGGCCTATTCCTATGCTCAACCAATCGGTAATGCCGTAAGTAAAGCCCAAACGCGTTGTTGCTTGGTCCAATCCGAAGAATTCCTGAATACCGCTGTTTACAGGTCCGAACTGATGTTGAATTTCAAAAATCAAAATGCCTTTGGGCGTGGTTTCAACGGATTGTGTTAGAGCGACCCTCGAGCTGCCGAAGGTGGAAAGCGGCTCCACCTTTTGCGACATCACGAACTCGGGTGTCAGAAACAGCAAAATAAGAGCTGTCAATGTATATTTCATTTTGTCTTTCATCATATTCTCAATATTTCATTCCTCTGTTTATCCACGCTTTTACTTTGCTGATGGTGCAAGGGTCAAGTTTAGCTTCGTTTTTCGGCATGGGCGACCAACCTTGAGCATGCTCGATAGTGCCGAGCAAACTGCCTTTAAGTGCTTGAACCTTAACCTGATCGTAGGTTTCGAGAGAGATGTTTCCGGCGGGAGCCTGCCCCCCGTGACAGCCTGTGCAGTGGTTCAACAACAAGGGAGCTATATCGGCCGAATAGGTCATTGAAACCGTATCGCAAGCATTGCCGCCGGCGGCCAAGTCTTCGTAATTATCGTAATAACAGGACGATAGCGACACCGTAAGCAAGAGAGAGACTACAACTACCGCTTTAGTTATTTTGCATTCCTTCATTTATCCAAATTTTTATTTGAGCGATTTTACATGAAGAGAGCATGGCCATATTTTTCGGCATAGGCGAATATCCGGGAGCGTGTTCGATGCTTCCCAACAACCTGCCGTTGGCAGCCACGGTTTTAATCTGCGAATAGTTTGTCAGGGCAATGCCTCCCGCCGGAGACGAACCGCTGTGGCAGCCCATGCAATTGTTATCGATTATGGGCTTCACCGTTGTGGAAAACTTCACGTTGGAAGTATCGCAAGCGCTCACACACTTATTGTTTTTGGCTCCTTGTTTTATCCAATCGTAGATGAGCTGTTGTTGGGCTGCAGCCAAAGGCCCCGAGGGAGGCATCTCCCCCTCCGAGATTTTTTCGTAAAGTTCGCTGCCGTTGGGATTTCCCGCCTTAACACCTCCGGTGGAGATAATCTTATCGTATGAGCTTAGGTCAACACCCTCTTTGTGGCTTACCACATCATGACAACCTGCATAGGCGCAATTGGAGTTGATAACCGGTTGCACATCGTTTACAAAATAAACGGTGTTGGGGTCGCAAGCCGTATCGCTTGTTATCGGCGCATCGCTCGTGTTATCGTTCTTGTGTGTGCACGAAGCAATGGTAACAAATACCGAGAAAAAGAAAACAGCTTTTAATAACTCTTTGAATTTTAATAAATTAAGCATGCCTTATTTGTTTATTGATTATAAAATAAATGTTATGGTAAATCGAATATCATCTTGTTTTCGAAAATTAAATATCGCTTTAAAACACAAATTTAACGCATAAAGAAGTGGCTTATTTGCAGAAATGATATATGTTAGAATTAATGCCTCGCAATGAAAAGGCATTTTTCATTTATTTCCTTCTGTTTAGGGCAGAGATACTGTTTAGGGCAGAGACACTATTTAGTCTGTCCGCTCATAACAAAGCTGATGATATTTGCTCCCATCTTCAAGGCCTGCATTCTTTTTTCGGGTGGGTCGTGATGCACCTCAGGGTCTTCCCAACCGTCGCCGAGGTCGCACTGATAATCGTAAAAAACCACCATGCGACCGTGATAGAAAATGCCGAAACCTTGAGCCGGTTTGCCGTCGTGTTTGTGGATTTTGGGCAGTCCGCCGGGGAAATCGAATTTTTGATGGTAAATGGGATGCGAGGCCGGCAATTCCACAAAATCAAGAGCGGGGAAGACCTTCTTCATCTCACGGCGGATATATTTGTCGAGGCCGTAGTTATCGCTTACGTGGAGAAAGCCGCCGCCTTGGAGATAGCTTCGCAAATTTTCCACATCGGCATCGGAGAAAACCACATTGCCGTGGCCTGTCATATGCACAAAAGGGTAGTTGAAGATATCTTTGCTGCCGACCTCCACGGTGGCCACATCTTCGCTGATGGTGGTGTGAAGATTTTCGTTGCAGAATTTCACAAGGTTGGGCAGAGAGGTAGGATTGGCATACCAGTCGCCGCCGCCGTTATATTTCAGCAAGGCGATTTGCCAGCTTCCTTTTTGCGAAGCCGAAACAGCTGTCAATGAGATGATTACAAATATTATTAAATTTTTTATTTTCATAAATTTATCATATTAACTGTGAACACCGAAGCCAAAGCGGCGGTCTCGACACGCAAGCGCGACTCCCCCAAGCTTACGGTTAAAATGCCCGCTTGCTTGGCTTTTTGCACTTCCTCCTTGGAAAAATCGCCTTCAGGACCGACGAGGATGACAACATCCGAGCCTTTGTCGAGAGCATCTCTGAGAAGCAGTTGCTCGCCGCCTTCGTAATGAGCCATAAAACAGCGGGAGCCGGTGCATTTGGAAATAAAATCGTCGAAACTCACAGCCTCGTTGAGTGTGGGGTGGTAGGCTTTCAGGGATTGTTTCATGGCTGCCGTTATCACCTTTTTCGAACGCTCCGTTTTTATCTCGCGCCGTTCGGAATGTTGTGTTATCAAAGGCGTTATCTCGTCAACACCCATTTCTGTTGCTTTCTCCAAAAACCAATCGAAACGCTTTATGTTTTTTGTGGGAGCAACAGCCATGTGCAAGTAAAAATCACGCTTGCCGTAACCGGATACAATTTTCAAAAACTCCACCACGCATTCTCTCTTGGAGCTTTTTGTTATCAGGGCATCAATCCAATGCCCGCGCCCGTCGGTAAGCACAAGCTCATCACCTGTTTTGAGTCGCAAAACACGCTGAGCATGAATGCTTTCGTCCTCCGGCAAGGCGTGCAAAGCTCCGGGCTTCAAATTCTCTTTTTCGATATCGGGTGAATAAAACAAATGCATGGGGCAAAGATAGTTTTTTTGGGGAAGTATGAAGCATCGGCGTTGCTTGGGGGAAGGGGTGGTGGAA